>CAVOBC010000047.1:0-19159 GCA_963693635.1 Gammaproteobacteria bacterium
CCGGCGGTGTCCACGATCAGCACGTCGACCAGTCGTGTGCGTGCCTGGTTGACCGCACGCTTTGCGATATCGACCGGCTTCTCACCAGGATCGCTCTCGCAAAACTCGACATCCGCTTCCAGGGCCAGCATCCGTAGTTGATCGATGGCAGCGGGCCGGTAAACGTCGGTACTGACGAGCATGACGGTCTTCTTTTCTCGCCCCTTCAACCAGAGCGCAAGCTTGACCGCGCTGGTGGTCTTGCCCGCGCCCTGTAGCCCGGCAAGCAGAATCACGGCGGGCGGGGGCACATTGAGCGCAAGACCGTCCGACGCCGCGCCCATCACCCGGACGAGTTCGTCGTTGACGATCTTCAGAAACGCCTGGCCCGGCGACAGACTCTGCGTGACCTCCTGGCCGATCGCACGCAAACGTACCTGATCGACGAATTCGCGTACGACCGACAGCGCGACGTCTGCTTCAAGCAATGCCATGCGCACCTCGCGCAGGGTCGCCTGAATGTTGTCTTCAGACAGGGTTGCCTTGCCCTGAATGTTTCGCAGCGATGCGCTCAGCCGCTCTGTCAGTGACTCAAACAAGTGTCGCTCCTGATGAAATGAGTGTCATTCGTCCGCCCAGTGCACCGATCCACGACGAACCAGTCGCCCATTATAGCCATGCTCAAGCGCCCGTAACGGTTTGAAGCGTACGCGGCGGATGCAACAAACCTGACACACAACGCGCCAATCACAGCATCCTGCGTAGCCCTGTGACAAAATGCCCGCAATACGCCCAAGCTCTGATGGTCCATGACAGCACCCCTGCCCGGCGCCATAGCCGCACTGCTTTATCTGCTCGCCGCGGCGGCGCAATTGGGCGTGCTGCAGGGCCGTCT
The DNA here is from genome assembly GCA_963693635.1 of Gammaproteobacteria bacterium. Lineage (GTDB taxonomy): Bacteria > Pseudomonadota > Gammaproteobacteria > Pseudomonadales > Azotimanducaceae > CAVOBC01. The sequence continues at coordinate 875 of CAVOBC010000047.1, forward strand.
CAGCATCCCGCGGAGCTGGCCAATCGCCGCCGGCCTCATCGCCGTGCTGCTGCACCTGGTCGCTGTCTCTCTACAGATGGGGACACCCGCCGGTGTTGATCTCGGCATCTACCACATGGGCTCCGCGACGCTGGCTGTGGTTGCCGCAATCGCGGTTGCAAGCAGCACTCGAAACGCCGCCGAGAATTTGTTTATCGGCCTCTTCCCGCTCGCCACGCTCGCGCTTGCAGCATCGCTGCTGCTTGAGAGTCCGTACGACCCTCATCCGCTCGCCACGGGCATCGTCGCCCACGTCCTGTTGTCAGTGATCGCTTACTCCATGCTCGCGACGGCTGCGCTGCAGGGAGTCTTGCTGGCGCTGCAGGACCGCATGCTGCGGCGGCATGATCTCTCTGTTCTGCGTCGCCTGCCTCCCCTGCAGGCAATGGAGCGGTTGTTGTTCGAGTTCCTTGGGAGCGGCATGGTCTTTCTGACGTCATCAATCATTACCGGCTTCGTTTTTCTTGACGACTTCTCGGTCGGCGGTCTAATTCACCACACAGTCATCACCTGCGCCGCCTGGATCGTCTTTGCGATCCTGATCTGGGGACGGTACCGACTCGGCTGGCGGGGCGCCATCGCATCACGCTGGACGCTCTCAGGCTTCGCGTTGCTGCTGACCGGCTACTTTGGCAGCAAGATGGTGATGGAACTCATACTCGGCCCACAGGTGTGAGCGACCATCGGCTAGCGTGTGCGCCACTCCTGGCTGGCATGCGGCCACTCCCGATCGCATGCACCACGTGAACTTACCTTCCGTCGCACCTCATCGCGCCGCCAGGGTTCCACAATCGGTCTTGACAGCGGTTAAGCGAATCCTTACAAGGATCCTCCCTCCGTTACGAAAGGCTCGCCGTTCTTGGACGACTCTTCGTTAGGCACCTTATCGGGTGCCGTAGTTATTCTCGTCATCCTCTCTGCATACTTCTCCGGCTCAGAAACCGCCATGATGGCCCTGAACGGCCATCGCCTACGCCACCTTGCAGACCAGGGACACGGCGGCGCCAAACGGGCCAGCCGTCTGCTCGAGCGGCCTGATCGTCTGCTCAGCGTCATCCTGATTGGCAACAACCTGGTCAATTTCTCGGCCGGGTCAATCGTAACGTTGATGTTCATCAGTATGTTTGGCGAGGCGGGCGCGGCGCTCGCCCCCCTGGCGTGTACGGTCGTATTCCTGATTTTTGCCGAGGTCGCCCCCAAGAGTATCGCCGCTGCATACCCCGAGAAAATCGCACTTCCATCCTCGTACATCCTGGAGTTCCTGCAGTGGATCGGCTACCCCGTCGTGTGGATGGTCAATGGGGTTTCCAACCGCCTGTTGGGACTCTTCGGCATCACGTCCGAGAGCGGGACCGACGACAAGTTCACGCGTGAAGAACTCCGGACGGTTGTCCACCACGGCGCAGACATCGACGCCGGGCCGCAGAACATGCTGCTGCGGATCCTCGATCTGGAGGAGGTCACGGTCAATGACATCATGGTGCCACGTGCCGACATCGTTGGCGTCGACATTAACGACGGTGTGGTCGACATTGTCGGGCAGATTCGGTCCTCCCAATACACACGCATACCCGTGTACAAAGAAGATATCGATAATGTCATTGGCTTCCTGCATCTGCGCGATGCGGCGAAGTTTCTGACCGAGCACGAACTAACCTTGGCCGCTATCCTGCAGGCAACAACCGATCCCTACTTTGTGCCCGAAAACACCCGCCTGCACGTGCAGCTATTCAATTTTCAGCAGGCCAAGGAGCGCGTGGCGCTGGTCGTCGATGAATACGGTGACATACAAGGGATCGTCACGCTTGAGGACATCCTCGAGGAAATCGTTGGCGAGTTTACGACCGACCTTGCAACGACCAACATCGACATCCATCCACAGGACGACGGTTCGTTTCTCATCGACGGCAGCACTCACATCCGGCTGATCAATCGCAGTCTTGGCTGGAATCTGCCACAGGACGGAGCGAAAACGATGAACGGACTAATCACCGAGTACCTGGAGACCTTTCCCGAGTCCAATGTCTGCTGCCGGATCGAAGACTATCGCATTGAGATCATTCAGATCGGGGACAACATGATTCACACGGCCAAGGTCATAGCGCCCGCCGCGCTGCAGAACCCCGACGAATCGCCCTGACGGCCTCGCTACAAAAACAGACGGCTATTGACGCAGTCGCCGAGGGCCAGCACCTCGCACTTTTCCTGCAGCAACTCTCAACCGAGAATCTCAATCAGGAGTCTCAATCGGGAGTCTCAATCGGGAGAGCCTACAGACGGGTGCCGGGTTACCAGACCAGCACGATCCCTCACCCCATCGCTCCCTGCGCCCGCAGAGCCAGCAGATCGTCCGCACTAAGCCCAAGATCCGTCGCCAGCACTTCGTCCGTGTGCTGACCGAGCAGCGGCGCAGCTTTCATGGGTGCTTCGCTACCCGAGAACCGTGGCGGCCAACCCAGAAGCCGGATGGGACCCCGTTCGTCGTGTTCGATGTCGTGCACGAAACCCCTAGCGAGCAGGTGCGGGTCTTTGAAAAGATCCACCGAGTCCTGCACGGCGGCTGCAGGCACGTCACCTTCGCTCAGCAGTCGCATGGCTTCAAACTTGCCCAGTGCGCTGGTCCACGAGGAAATCTCGGCAATAAGCGCCTCGTTGTTCTGCCATCGCTCAGCCGGCGTCGAAAAGCGCGGGTCTGTCATCAGTTCCGGCTTACCAATCGCCTTGGCGAGTGACCCCCACATCTTCTCCGTCACCGCCATAATGTAGACGTAGTCATTTGCGCCACCAGGTGCACAGGGGTAAAGGTTCATGGCAAAGCCTGCGCCATTGCCGTTGCGACCAACGACCCGGGAACCGCCCGCTGAGCCGGCGAGCGCCGTGCGCAGGTAGTAGGTCATCGCCTCTTGCATGGACACTTCGATCAACTGTCCCTCGCCGGTCTGTGTCCTTTGATACAACGCCGCAGTGATGGCAAGCGCCGTCTGGACGCCGGTTCCGGCATCGCCCATCGTCGGACCTGGACGAAGCGGAGGGCCATCCGGCATACCGGTGATAGAGAAAGCCCCCGCCGCCGCCTGCGCAACCATGTCAAAGCACTTGTAGTCTGAATACGGCCCCGACGTGCCAAAACCTTTGATGCGCGCGTAGACAATGCCCGGATGGGCCTCTGCCATCGTCTCGTAGTCGAGATTCAGTTTCTCAATGACGCCAGGGCCGTAGTTCTCAACAAACACGTCGTAATGGGGCAGCATTCGCATCAGCGTCGCTCGCCCCTCCGCCGTCTCCAATGCGAGCGTCACGCTGCGCTTGTTACTGTTCCACATGAGGAAATAGTCAGCGTCGACTTCGCCCTGGCCGCGCCCGGGGTCACCCGTGACAGGCCGCTCCACCTTGACCACGTCAGCGCCCATGAAGCCAAGCGCCTGTGTGCAGGATGTGCCCGCTTCATATTGCGTCATATCGAGAATTCGTACGCCGTCGAGTGCGCCCATGACTAGCTCCTGGCTGCTGCGTTCTTGTATGCGGTCGTCTAGCGACTGATCCCCGGCAAATTGCCTCATAGTGGCGAGACATGCAAACGACCAACACCAGTCGTAGCCAGCACCGCCTGCGCAGGTGGAGCCAGCTAAGCCACCGCCCGCCAGTGACACACGCGACGAATGAACAGGCAAAAAAAAAGCCCCGCACGTGGCGGGGCTTCTCAGGATCTCAGTGATCACACGAATTTTGGCGCGATCACAAACCAGCGATCCCTTACTCCTTCGTCAGCCAGGTGAACTCCTGCGGCTTGCGCCCTGCTCGCGGATCGATGTGGATGTTAACGATCGCGGGACCGTCAACCGCCATCGCCTCGTCCAGCGTCTTGCGCAGATCTTTGGGGTCATCAACCGCAAAACCGGCACCACCAAAGCCTTCGATAATCTTCTCGTAGCTGGCTCGATAGGTCAGGCCGCCCACAGGCAGCGGGCCATCTTCTGGCAGCGGACCTGTACCGCCGCCAATACCACCGTTGTTGATAACAACAACCTTGATGTTGAGCTTGTTCCTGCAGGCCGTTTCGATCTCCATTGCGGAGAAGCCGAACCCTGAATCGCCTTCAACCGCGATGACCGGTCTGTCCGGATGTACGCAGGCCGCAGCAACCGCAAAGCCCATGCCGATACCCATCGTGCCATAGCTCCCGGCATCGAGCCGCGACCGTGGCAATTTGTTGGGCAACTGGGTGCGGCCAATGTCCATCGTGTTGGCGCCTTCACTAACAACGATCGTGTCATCCGGCATCCACTCGCGAACGTCTTTGAGCACGCGGTAATAGTTGGTCGGATTGGAGTCGTCTGCCATCATCGGCGCAATCATCTCTTCGTTGTCTTTCGCTTTGGCCGCGAGCGCCGCGCGCCAGTCGGTCTCTGCAGGGTAGCGCCAGTTACGGTCCTTCAACGCCCGATTGAGCTGACCCACAATGGCCTTGCCGTCGCCGACCAGTGCGACTTCTGCCGGCACGTTGTTGCCAATCTGTTCAATCGTATTATCAAGCTGAATGATACGCACGTTCTTGTCGAAACGCGGCGGCAAACCATAGTGCATGATCCAGTTGAGCCGAGCGCCCATGAGCAGAATGACGTCCGCTTCCTGCAGGGCGAGTGTCCGTGCTGCACCGACTGACAACGGGTTGTCGTCAGAGACGACGCCCTTGCCCATCGGTGACGCCAGGAACGGCAGTTGCGTCATCTCAACAAATTCGCGCACTTCGTCCTCAGCCTGGGACCAGGCCATGCCCTTGCCGACAATGATCAATGGCTTCTCTGCAGACTCAAGGGCTGCGAGGGCAGCTTCCACGTCCTCGTCCATCGCCTGTGGGCGCGGCGCGTCAGGAATAGTCGCCACCGAGACCACATCGTCTTCGTCTACTTCGCCCAGAATGATGTCATCCGGCATGTCGAGATAGACCGCACCGGGACGCCCGTAGAACGCTGTCCGCATGGCTTGCTGAACATAAAACGGGATGCGCTTGGGGTCTTCGACCGCATGCGAATACTTGCAGAATGGCGTCGTGATCAGAACCTGGCGTTCTTCCTGAAAAGAGCCCATACCGTTCTGCGATACGGGAGACGCGCCACCGATCAGAATCATCGGCCAGCAATTTTCCTTCGCGTTCGCGAGACCTGCGAGCGCATGCACAACGCCAGGACCAGACACAACCAGGCACGCCTGCGGGCGGCCAGTCAGGTAACCAGCGGCCTGGGCCGCGTAGCTCGCCGCCTGCTCGTTGCGCATGCCGATATAACGGATGCCAACTTTCTGGGCGGCGGACGCGATCGGCTGCACCGGGAAGCCGACGATGCCGAACATGAATTCGCACCCTTGCTGTTTAAGGTTGCGCGCAAGCAGAGTCGCGCCGTTAACTGTTCCCATGGGAGTCTTCCTTTAGTCTTGGCTGATTGTGTTGGCTGATGCCGTTTGCTGACGGATATCGTGATCAGGGCTTCATGCGGGTGGAACGGTCACCCGGAAAAGAGCACGCATCCTACCAAATCTGGACACGGCGACGCCATACGGCCACAGGCGTGAAAATGCCACGACGTCAATCCGGGGAATAGCGTCAATCCGCGGAATAGCGCCAGGCCCGGGAATAGCGCCAGGCCCGGGAATAGCGCCAGGCCGCGGACCGCGCAGCCATGCCACGGACCGAACAGCGTAATTGCCAGGCGAGTAGACCTGCGGGTGCCCGGGCGAGAGTGCCCCGCAGCTCTCATTTGCCGTCGCGGCCCTCAGGATCGCCACTTGCGGTTGATGGCCGCAATGATCGACTTAAACGCCGCGGTGATCGTGTTCTGGCTAATCCCGACGCCGTAGTACCGCTCTGCAGCATCGTCGGTAATCGCCAGAATGCAGATCGCCTGAGCCTCGCTGCCTTCGTTCAGCGCATATTCCTGATAGTCGACAACATTGAGCGGCTCGTTGAGGGTTTGCACCATGGCATCAACAAAGGCCTCGATGGGACCCGAGCCGCTGCCCTGGATTGAGATCTCGTTCTCGGCAACTTTAATGCGCGCCTCGCACGACTCGACGCCCCCCTCAGAGGTCAGCTTGTAGTCGATCAACTGGTACGGACCGTCAACGTCGATAAATTCGGCGACGAACGCCTGCCAGATCACCTCGGGCAACAGTTCGCCGCCATCGTCTTCAGACAGCTTCTGTACGATCGGGCTGAACTCGACGAGCAGCGGGCGCGGCAGGGAGACACCGAAATAATTCTCAAGAATGAACGCGATGCCGCCCTTGCCGGACTGGCTGTTGACGCGAACCGTTTCGCGATAGGAGCCACCGACGTCGGACGGGTCAATGGGCAGATACGGTACCTCCCATTGGCCACTGCCTTTTTCAACAACCGCCATGCCCTTGCGAATCGCATCCTGGTGCGATCCCGAAAACGCGGTGAAAACAAGCTCACCGGCATAGGGTTGACGCACATGGATGGGAATTTTCGTGCAGGATTCAGACACCTCCACGATCTTCGGCATATCCGCCAGATAGAGTTCTGGGTCAATGCCCTGCGAGAACATGTTCATCGCCATCGTAATGATGTCGCAATTTCCGGTGCGTTCGCCGTTACCAAAGAGCGTCCCTTCTATCCGCTGCGCGCCCGCCATCAGGCCGAGTTCAGACGCTGCAACCCCGGTACCCCGGTCATTGTGTGTGTGCAGGCTGATGACTGCTGCGTCACGGTTAGGCAGGTGGCGGATGAACCATTCAAGCTGGTCCGCGTAGATATTGGGCGTCGCCATCTCCACCGTTGATGGCAGATTGAGAATCACTTTCTCACCGTCTGCCGGTTGCCAGGTCTCGATGACCGCCGCACAGATCTCGACCGCAAAGTCCATCTCGGTTGCCGTGTAACTCTCTGGAGAATACTCAAGCGTGACGTTTGCGCCCGCCGCCACGAGCTTGTCGGTATAGGACTTGACCAACGCGGTCGCGTCAGTGGCGAGCGCGACGACATCGCTACGATCCATCTTGAAGACGACCCGGCGTTGCAGGGTGGACGTTGAGTTGTAGAGATGAAAGATCACGTTGCTCGCACCCTCAAGGGCCTCGCAGGTTCGCGCAATCAGTTCCTCGCGCGCCTGACACAACACTTGAATCGTGACATCCGGAGGAACCATGCCCTCTTCAATGATCATGCGCACAAAGTCGAAATCGGTCTGCGATGCGGCCGGGAAACCGACCTCGATTTCCTTGAAACCAAGTTCCAGCAGCAGTTCGTACATCTGCTTTTTTTCGGCGGGCGTCATCGGCTCGATCAACGCCTGATTGCCATCGCGCAGATCAACGCTGCACCAGCGCGGCGCCTCGGAGATAACCTGGTCTGGCCAGGTGCGGTCCGCGAGCGGAATCGGCTGAAACGGTCTGTATTTTTGGAACGGCATCTTGCGGACGGGTGCCAATGTTTTTGCAGTTTGCTCGGTCATCTTGTTGGTCTCGATAATCTGTTGGCTAATTGCGCCCCGTGGCACTGAAGCTATTCAATGGCAGTCAACGGGGGGTCGACTCGTTGGATACGAGTACAAAAGAACGATGCAGGATTGGTACAGGCCGCCTACAACGGCAGTCTTAGCAACAACAGTCTTAGCGAGAGATCGCCTGACAATGCAAGGCCAGAGCAACTGGAGGACACGCGCCCACCCCTCACCCGCATGCAAAGCGCCGGAGCACAAAGCAAGGTGAGGTGGATCGGCCTGGTTGTGTCGGTTTTCATGTTTTTCATGACTTCAATGACCTGCGGGCCGGCGCTGACCTGCGGGCCGGCGCTTTGGCGCACGCAGACCCAGCTCCGAATCATAGCTCGCCGCCGCCTTCTTGCCAATGACCGGCACCCTCCAGCCGCACGCACAGTCAGTCGCACAGTCTCATCCGAAGGCTGTCGCATCCGAAGGCCGGGTCCGTGCCCTGCGACTCGACCTTGACCGGGGCCGCAGAAACCACCTCGCCAGCGGCCTGTCAGCGGTCTCTTTAGAGGTCACCGAATCCCGCGAGGTAGCGGGCACCATTTTTCACGTAGCGATCCGCGAAGCCACGGAGGTTCTCGACATCGTCCGCGGTCGCTTCCCGCACAACGCGCCCCGGCGCTCCCATGACCACTGAATTGTCTGGAATCACCTTGCCTTCCGTGACCAGAGCATGGGCACCGATCAGGCAATTGCGGCCGATGACCGCGCCGCTCAAAACCACTGCATTGATACCAATCAGCGTGTTATCGCCGACCTTCGCGCTATGAACCAGTGCCTTGTGACCGATCGTCACGTTGTCGCCGACAACGACCGGCGTGCCAACATCCGTGTGTAGCACCGCAAGGTCCTGAATGTTCGATCGCTCACCAATGATCAGCGGCTCATTGTCGCCCCGCAAGATGGCGCCAAACCAAACCGAGGCATAGTCACCGAGCGTGACCTGACCGATGACGGACGCGTCCGGCGCGATGAAAACGTGCTCGCCGATTGAGGGTCGCATGTCATCCAGGCGGTATTGCATATCGGCCTCCTCTCGCGACGCGGAACCGATCTACCCGCCGCAAAAAGGCGGCATGATCGCAGAAATTCGACCTGACTTCCCGACTCTCACGACCCGGTCACTGGACCCAACTTGCAGCGCATCGCCCGGACACGTTTATACTGACGGCCGTGCACATTTATAATGAAGGCTGGCACATTGCCACTGCCTGAATCTGTCGCGCCAATTTCTTTGACCGATGAGCTTGAGACCTGCATCCATGAAGTTTTGTACTCAGTGCGGTAAGTCGCTGGACCACGTCATTCCTCCGGACGACAACCGTCCCCGCCATGTGTGCACCAGCTGTGGTCACATCCATTACCTGAACCCCAAGATCATTGCTGGCTGCCTGCCGGTGTTTGAAGACCGGGTGCTGCTTTGCCAGCGCGCCATCGAACCGCGACTCGGCCTTTGGACCCTGCCCGCCGGCTTCATGGAAAACGGCGAAACCATCGCTGAAGGTGCGCTTCGCGAGATGCACGAGGAAGCGAACGCCGTTGGCGTCGAACCATCTCTTTACACCGTCTTCAGCCTGCCGCACATCTCGCAGGTCTACATGTTCTTCCGAACAACGCTCAACCCACCCACGTTCTCGGCCGGCAGTGAAAGCCTCGACGTTAAGCTCTTCACAGAGGACGAGATTCCGTGGGACGAACTGGCATTCCCAGTGATCACCCGGACGCTCGAACACTTCTTTGCGGATCGAACCTCCCGCCAGTTTCCGCTGCATACCGAAGACATTCGCTTCAAAAGATAGGCTTTGGGCGTCGTTTTCGGAAACCGACCGCGCCTCTGCCGCCAAGAAAAACGAGCTCTGGCTGGGTCGTTCTTGTAGAAGAGAGTTCTTGTAGAAAAGAGGCCGGCAGAAAATAGCTACTCAAACGCAGCCTGCCGGAAGATCAATCAACCCAGACCCGTCCGTTTCGGAACATGCGCATCCAGGGACTGTCGTCGCCCCATTTAGCGCTGGCCCAGTCATCGGGATGCCAAGAAGCAAGTACCGTTCGAAAGATTCGCTCCGGATGCGGCATCATGATCGTGAACCGGCCATCGTTCGTCGTGAGGCCCGTGATGCCACCCGGACTGCCGTTGGGATTGGCCGGATAGGTCTCTGCTGGCGCAAGGTGATGATCAACAAAACGCATGCACACCAGATCGTCAGCTTGCGGCCGCGAAGCCGCACGCCCCTCGCCGTGTGAGACAACGATGGGCAGATGCGATCCTTGCATGCCACTCAGCAGCACGGACGGGCTGTCCAGAACCTCGACCAGCGACAAGCGCGCCTCGAATTGCTCGGAACGATTGGTCAGAAACGCAGGCCAGTGGTCTGCGCCCGGAATCAGCGGTTTCAACGCCGCCATCATCTGACAACCATTGCAGACGCCGAGCCCAAAGGTGTCACTTCGATTAAAAAAATCAGCAAACACGTCACGCGCTCGCACATTGAACAGAATCGACTTGGCCCAGCCTTCGCCAGCGCCAAGCACGTCGCCGTACGAAAATCCGCCGCACGCGATGACGCCCTTGAATGCCGAGAGATCGCGATCGCCGCTCAGAATCTCGCTCATGTGGACGTCCACACAATCAAACCCGGCCCGGTGGAACGCGGCCGCCATTTCGACCTGACTGTTGACGCCCTGCTCGCGGAGAATCGCGAGTTGTGGTCGCAAACCGCTGCTGACGGCTGGCGCATCACTCGGCTCGAAGGTCAAACGCACCGACAGGCCCGGGTCGTCATCGTCAGCAATTGCGGCCAGTTCTTCGTCAGCGGACGTCGGGTTGTCCCGCAGGCGCTGAATCTGGTGGCCCGGCGCCGCCCATCGGGTTTGCAGCGCAACGCGGGTCCGATCAAGCACAACCGATCCGCCAGCAACGACGCGCAACGCCTGCTCGGGAGTCACCTCGCCGATATCAGTGCAGACAAGGCCCGCGCCTTTCAGTTGCACCACTAAAGCTGAGGCGTTGTCACCCGCAACCTGCAACACCGCGCCCGGTTCCTCGTTGAAGAGCCAGGCGAGCAAATCCTGCCCTACGCTATCCGCATCGATCTGCACGCCCTGACGGCCGGCAAACATCATCTCCGCAAGGGTTGCGATGAGTCCACCGTCAGACCGGTCGTGGTACGCGAGAATCTGCCCACGCACCGCGGGGTTCTGCAAAGCATCAAACATCGCTTTCAGCGCCGCCGGATCGTCGAGGTCCGGGGCAACGTCACCGATCTGGCCATAACACTGCGCGAGCATGGAGCCGCCGAGGCGACGCGCCAGGCTCAATTCCACAAGCAGCAAACGTGATCCATCGACACGACGGAGTTCAGGCGTCAGGGTTTCGGCCACGTCGAGCACCGGCGCAAAGGCCGTGATGATCACCGACATCGGCGCGGTCACTGATTTGTCGACGCCTGCCTCCTGCCATCGCGTCTGCATCGACATCGAGTCCTTGCCTACGGGAATACAAATGTTGAGCGCCGGACAGAGGTCCATTCCCAGCGCCTTGACCGCATCGAACAGGTTAGCGTCCTCGCCCTCATGGCCGACTGCGGCCATCCAGTTGGCGGACAGCTTCACACTCGCGAGATCATCGATGCGCGCAGCAGCAATGTTCGTCAACGACTCGGCGACAGCGAGTCGCGCCGATGCGGCGGCATTCAAGAGAGCAACGGGCGGACGTTCCCCCATCGCCATCGCCTCGCCGGTCCGGCTCTGATACCCGCTGGTGGTTACCGCGACGTCGGCGACCGGCACCTGCCACGGACCAACCATCTGGTCGCGCGCCGTTTGTCCTCCGACGCTGCGATCACCGATCGTAATGAGGAACGCCTTGCTGGCGACGGCCGGATGCCCCAGGACCCGCATCAGTGCTTCGTCGGGCGATGCATCAATCTGCAGTTGCCTGGCCGGAATCGCGCGCGACTCCACGTTGCGGTGCATCTTTGGCGGCTTGCCGAAGATCACATCCATCGGCAGGTCCACCGGCACGCTGTCCAGCAGCGAGTCATCCACGGTCAGATGCTGATCCACCACTGCGGTCCCAACAACCGCGTAAGGGCAGCGTTCGCGCGCGCAGATTCGCTCGAACAGCGCCAGATTGCCGGGGTCAATCGCCAGTACGTACCGCTCTTGTGCCTCGTTACACCAGATCTCGAGCGGCGACATGCCGGGTTCATCGTTAGGCACATCACGCAGGCGGAAGGCACCACCGACGCCGCCGTCCTTGACCAGTTCCGGCAGCGCATTGGACAGGCCGCCCGCGCCCACGTCGTGAATGAACGCAATCGGATTGCTGTCGCCCAGTTGCCAGCATTGATCGATGACTTCCTGGCACCGATGTTCCATTTCGGGGTTGCCACGCTGCACGGATGCGAAATCAAGTTCGCTGTCGCTTGCACCGGACGCCATCGACGACGCTGCACCACCGCCCAGGCCTATCAACATCGCGGGTCCGCCGAGCACGATCAGGTGGGCTCCGGGTTCGATCGGCAACTGCTCGACGTGCTCCTCTTTGATATTGCCGAGTCCACCCGCGACCATGATCGGTTTATGGTAGCCCCGATGTTCGCCGCCATACGACATCTCAAAAGTGCGGAAGTAACCGCTGATGTTGGGCCGTCCAAACTCATTGTTGAAAGACGCACCTCCAATCGGGCCGTCGATCATGATGTCGAGCGCGGACGCAATCCGGTCCGGCGAGCCGTACTCATCTTCCCAGGGCTCCGACAAACCGGGCAGATTGAGGTTAGAAACCGTGAAACCTGTGAGACCGACTTTCGGCTTGGAGCCGCGCCCAACCGCGCCCTCATCCCGGATCTCTCCGCCTGATCCGGTGGCCGCGCCCGGGAACGGCGCGATCGCGGTCGGGTGGTTGTGGGTCTCAACTTTCATGAGGATGTGAACATCCTCTTCTGCGAAAACGTAGCTGCGCGAGACCGGGTCCGGGAAGAAGCGTTCGGCACGGCTGCCAACGATGACCGACGCGTTGTCCTCATAGGCACTCAGCACATGATGGCCATCGGTCATCGCGTGGGTGTTCTGAATCATCTGCATCAGACTTGATGGCTGCTGCCTGCCATCGACTGTCCAGCTCGCACGAAACACCTTGTGCCGGCAGTGCTCGGAGTTCGCTTGCGCGAACATCATGATCTCGACGTCCGTTGGATTGCGTCCGAGTCGAGTGAATGCGTTTACGAGGTATTCAATCTCGTCATCGGCAAGCGCCATGCCGAGACGGACGTTGGCATCGGCAAGCGCAGCACCACCGCTACCAAGCACATCTACGTGGGAAAGGCCGCGGGGCGCGGCTCTTTCAAACAGGCATTTCGCGTCAGCCAGCGATCCGAGCACGGCCTCGGTCATGCGATCGTGAATGACCGGGGCGATGGTCTCTATCTCGATATCCCCACGCCAGGTAAAGAATGTACCGCGCTCGATACGACGCACGTTGGCGAGGCCACAAATATGAGCGATGTCAGTGGCTTTTGTGCTCCAGGGTGAAATTGTGCCCGGGCGCGGCACAACGAGGCAGCCATTCGTCCCCAAATCAACATCGCTTGCAGCCGACCCGCCGTAGGTCAGGACCTGCGTAAGGACACTGGTCTCGGCCTCAGTCAGCGGTTCAGCAACGTCGACGACATGCATAAAACAAGCGTCGAGTCCCGTGATTCCGGAGGAAACGCGCTCTCTAATCTTTGCGATCACCCGCTCCAAACGAAACTCTGACAGGGCCCGGTTGCCCGGGATCAGCAGCATGGAGCTCTTCAATGGGACGACCCCTTCTCAATTATGAGAGCGAGATAAAAGCGGATTATACCGACCTCTTGGCGGCGAAGAAGTCCGTGATGACCAATGCGCACTCGGTAGCCAGGACGCCCTCGGTGATCACCACCCGATGATTCAGCCCGGCATTGTCGAGGACGCTTGCGGTCGACATCACCGCACCAGAACGCGGCTCACGGGCGCCAAACACAAGCTCGCCCACCCGGGCGTGGACAAGCGCGCCTGCACACATGGTGCAGGGCTCGATCGTGACGTACAGCGTCGCCCCCGGTAGTCGATAGTTGGCGAGCGTCCGGCCTGCTTCACGCAAGGCCCTGATCTCTGCGTGGCCAGTTGGGTCATGGCTGCCAACCGTCTGATTGTAAGCGCTGCCAACGACCTCACCCGCAACGACGACGACCGCGCCAACGGGTACCTCGCCGACGGTCGCCGCCTCGCGTGCAAGATTGAGCGCCACACCCATCCAATGCTCGTGGTTCACTATCGGCTCGCCTTGCCGTCAGGGGCGCGGACTATTCCCACTCAATAGGTAAGGACCCCTGAAACCCTTTGTTTATAGGGTTTTCAAAATACTTTGTATCAACTTTGTATAAGGAATGGTTCATATTCCACGCGCTTGAGATTAGCTCGATAGCAGAGCGATATCGCATAGCTGAAGGTTTACGGTACTGCTACGTTTTTAATACAAATCATTCTATTCCCACTCGATTGTAGATAAGCCGTTTTTATCGTTTATATTCAATGGCTTATTTTCCTTCTAATTCGTAATACCATGAAAAATACCATGCTCAGAAAATGCTAAAAAATACTTTGTAAAAATCGCCAATTGACCGCTGCCTCGCAGCGCCCTACGCCACCTTCCGTGCTTTGACTTCCAGGTGTACGCTTTCCTGCTCCTGCAGGTAATGGATCACCGCAAACAGGCTACTCGCCTTGGAATTCCCTTTCGGCCCGAACATGCGCATGAGACTCTTGCTCGATTTGTCGAAGACTTGGGAGAGTTCCTCGAACCCGATTGTCGTGTTGATATAGTCATGCAGCACTGCCTTGCCGGTATCGACGTCACCGGCGAGAAGGCATTCGACCCCTTCCTGCAGCAGAGCCTTGCGGAACGAGGGATCCCGCTTAGCGCGTGCTTGAATGGTGTCCTTAAAATCTTTCGTCAGAGCCATCGTGGCACCTGATGCCTTAATCATGAGGCTACACATGGTGTAGATTCAAGTGGTCATTGCAACAGTTTGACTAAACTACTGATTTGCATGAGTACTTATTATGAAACGAGTAAAACGAACTTTTACGCAAGGCGAGAAAGACTTAGTCTTTGATCTATGGAAGCAAGGAACAGGGTTCAGTGATATTGGTAAAGTGCTCGAAGCGGCACCAGGAACTGTTTTTACAGCTTCTATCTTAAACTCGTCAGGATATTGCTTCTTGCTAATATTCACCTCTCTCATAGTCATTTTGTGTGACTGAAAGGTGTCTAGCGAATTGGGGGCGATTCACAACTTTAAATTAAGCATCCTTCCCAATATTCGCTATCGACTCGAGCTGCCCTTTCACATATTCTCGTGTACCGTTGAGAGTATTGATAAGCGTTTCCATGGCACTAAATTGCCTTACATAACTTTGGTACACCATCTCCATACGCATCTCTATCTTGCTTAACCGATCCTCATAGTCGGTTAGTTTTTCTGCTGCGGAACTCTTTCGGATCACGAAAACTCCATCGTAGGCATCCATCAGCGTATCGAGTTTTTCCGTAGCATCAAAGGCTAATCCCTGCTCATCAGAAGAAAAAGCCGACTGGTTAGTGGTGCCTGCCGACAGCATGGTTACAATATCGGAAAATTTATCGAGCGCAACAGTGTCATAGGTGCTTTCATTAAAAGACAGCGTTCCGGTCCTGGTAAGTTCAATTCCTAAATCCGTCAGGGAGTTAACGCCACCCGAGGGTGTTGAAGACACGGTGCTAATCGCATCATACATAGTATCTCTCACTGTTCTTAGTAGCGATAGATCGTTGGATAGTGCCCCCCCAACCTCTTCTTCATCGGAATCGGGATCGCCTAGTTCGGTCAAAGCGATCTGCATGTCGTTGTATACTGAGACCAGGCCCTGCAGCTTTGTCTTTAGGGTGGATGTATCGCTCACAACCTGCAGGGCGATTCCTGATGCCGCCGCGTTTAGATTTAGCGTAATACCCGTAATTGCGTCGGAGACTGTATTACTTTCCCGCTCGATGTTTATACCGTCGATGGTAAACAGAGCATTCGCCGCTGTCGTTAGCTGATTACCCGCGTCATGAAAACCCAGACCCGGCGTTGACGACACCGTAAAGGTATTGTCCTCACCACTAGGACCCTGAATGACCAAGCGATAATTATCACCATCTGTATCGGTGTCTACGAGTGTTGCGGTAAAACCAGTGCCAGAGGCATTAATCGCAGCTGCGATGCCGCTTGGTGTATCTAGCCCAGCCCCGATACTGATCGTATGAGTCGTGCCATTACTAGCAACGCTGATATTAAATCCGCTACCCGAATTTAGACTCTGAGAGCTGGCGCTGAATTCACTCGATTTATTTCGCTGCGCTGCTGCCAGCCGCGTCACATCGATTTCGTGGCTGCCAGAACGCGCACTGCCCAAAGTCCCTGAGACGGTGACGGCACTTGTGTTATTGGAGGTGGCCACAGGGGTCGCCAGCTCCTGGGCGTCATTGAGTCCGTTAAACTGTTTTATCAGCAACTCTGCATTGAATTTAAGAATCGCATAAGACGATATAGCGGCCTCGGTTTTACCTTGCGAGGTCTCTATTCGGTTTTGCTGGGGCAACTGCTCCGCGTCGGTGAGGTCTCGGGCCAGTTTTAGAATATCTATTCCCGAACCATTGCCCATGCTTAGCAGAACACTGGATCCAACGTCTGTGGTAGTCATAAATTACTCCTGTTATGCGCTGTGATTGCCTGCTTCAGCGTATATAGTCGAACAATGACAGCTGCGAGATTTTGGCAAACGAGGCTTGCAATGCCTCTAGCGCCATAGCTTCCTTGGAAAGCTCGGTAACCGCGACGGAGTAATCAATATCCTTCTCACCTGAGAGCATCACACGCAGACGGAGCTGCGATTCTTCTAGCACCATCTTTTGAGAGGCTATCGTGGCAGACCGCCCAGCGGTCTCAGATAACGCAATAGAATTGTTGTCGACCAAATCACCAACCTCACCCAGACGTTTGCGTATCGCATCACCATCGTTGGCCTCTAGATCTCTCAAGAGCTCATCGAGCACCTGAAAATAACCGGCACGCTGATACTCGCCAGGGCGTTCAACCCGCACCTCTCCGATCTGCAAGTTAACATTTACCTCGCCATCACCATCGTCATCGTAGGCACCGCCCACAATCACCAGCTTATAATCTCCATAGGCATCTACGCTTATGTCGATCTCGTGCCAGGTGTCGTCGGCCGTTAAGGTATTGTTCACGACCGGTTGCGTCTCACCCGTCTTGGTATTCAACAAATAGACCATCACGTCTGCGCTGTCTGAGTTCGTCGGCACCTTATAGCTCAGTGAAACGCGATCGCCCACGCTGATATTCTGGACTTGCGCCGCTACAAGCACAGGTCCGCGGACGATCCCGTTTGCGTCCAGCGTTGCTGTTGTATTCATATTCAGTGCAAGTTCGTCGGCGCCGTATCCGTCGCCTGTAATTGATGTCGCGAAGCTAGGGTTGCTTACGACCGGGTTATCGGTACCCGAAGATTCTTCCGGATAATTATCATCTTTGGGGGAACTAAAACCGGCGGTAACGGCACCGCTAACATGCTGAGCATTAGTCACTGTCCAGTCAGCAGGTGAGTCAAGGTCTAATAACCGCCCCCTCGCCATGACCGACGATGAATCGCGATTGACATAGGAAAACACCCGCGCGCCGATGCTATTGATCGTCATATCTCGGTTTTCGGATACGCCCACCTTCATACTGGCATAGTCGCCGTTATAAGTGACACGGTTGTATTCGTCTTTTAAGAACGCCGGCTCGGTCGATTTCGACCCCGCAAAAATATAGTGCCCTGAAAAATCTCGGGTATTCGCAAGGTTAAAGAGCTCGTCGCGAATACCTTCAATTTCTGCGGCGACTATTTTGCGATCAACGGCCGTTAGAGTGTCTGATGAGGCACTGATAGTCAGCTGATTTACCCGCTGCATAAGATCGTTAACCGAGCGCAGGGCGACCTCTTCGATACCCAACCGCCTCTCTACCGCATCAAGACTGGCACTAAACACACTCTGTCTCTCGATAGCCGAGTTTAGCCGATTGATGGTCGACGACTTCGACGCGTCGTCGCTGGGATTCACAAGCTGGCTCCCGGTCCCGAGCTGCGACTGAAGCTGCGCTACCTTCGTCTGCTGGCGTTGCATCTGCGTTATGCTATTACTGAAGAACTGAGCCGTCGAAATCTTCATAGTATCCCCTAACGGATCTGTAGCAGCGTGTCGAAAGCTTTCTGAGCCGCCTGAATAACTTGGGCAGCCGCTTGATAAGCCTGCTGAAAACGAATCAGGTTTGCTGCCTCGTCGTCTAAATTAACGCCCGACGACTCCTCTCGAGTGTTGTAAGCTTGGTCATACACCACCTGAAGGGCTTCTCGCTGCAATTCCGCCATCGAAGATCGAGTGCCGACACCAGACACTAGAGCAAGATAGGTCTCAGAAAACGTCTGCCCGGCGATTATCGGACGTTTCGACCATTCTATGAGCGCCAGAATGTTCTTATTGTTGCCCCCGGGGCTAGCATTTGCCGCCACGCTGAATTCATCGCCCTTCTTGGGCTTCTCGCTAAAACTAATGGAGGTGCCTCGATACTCGATAGGCACGCCAAACTCGAACAGACGCTTACTCACCACGGTGTCGGTGGCTGTATCGGTA
>CAVOBC010000048.1:0-18866 GCA_963693635.1 Gammaproteobacteria bacterium
AAAGGCTACAAGGCCGCTGATGCCGGTGCCATCGTCACCGCGGCGATTTCGTCCTTCATCGGCGACACCCCTTGTCACCTGGTCGGTTTTTCTTGGGGAGCAGCAGTTTCTGCGATGGTTGCGGCTAAGCGTGAGGGCGTCAAATCTGCGTTCCTGATCGGACCCGCATCACTGGGTATTCAGAGTCACCGCAGCAACATGCAACCCCTGGTTGCGCGTGAACCGGGCATGGACCTCGATGCAATCTGGGCGGCCAATCGGGAGAACCTCGCCCGGCTGATGTTGCACGACCCGACCTGCATCGACGACTTCGCCGTCTATCTGCAGGTCACCAACACGGATCAGTCCCACTTTTTTAGCCCGCAGTTCGCCCGGGACGCGATTGTGCTCGACGGCATCCGTGCGACACGGGCGCCGGTCAAGGTTGTCTTTGGCGACCATGACGCGCCTGCATACCCCCACCTGGAACTGCGGCGAGAGCGGGTGCTCGCCGCGCGACCTGACGCGGAGTTCGAGCTGATTCACAACGCCGGCCATTGGGCCCAGTACGAGGCGTCCGACGTCGTCAACCGGATGCTGCGTGCCTGGATCCTCGCCCACAGCTAGCGCTTGTGGGGTCGCCTCACTAGCAATAGGCATCTCACGGTGCCGGATTGGCGCGCTGTCATGCAGGAGAACTCACGGCAGCATATTGCTTTAGCTCGATAAAAGGCTGCTGAAAAAGTTGCCTGCTAGACCGGCCCGGCGGGCATGCCGCGTTCCACTCAGCGCAGACGATGGCAGCGTAACCGCAGCCGTCCGTACACACTCCGGGGCAACCGCCGCCTGACTCGCTGACGCGCGCGATTGAGGTCAATCCGCGCCCGCAGGAGACCGAGGACGTGGTTGTCATAGCCGGTCGTCGTCATTGTAAACGCCGTGCCGAAGTTGTCGTGAATCGATTCATCGACCCGTGGGAGTTCGAGATAGTTCTGCACCAGTACGCCGCGGGTTTCATGCAGGCGTTCGGACAGACACGCATGCCAGTCTGGTGCGATGTGGGCGGGTCGTGAGAGGTCATGGGCAAACAGGTCGTCCACGATCAGGTCAACTTTCCGGTCAAACGTGCGCATCCAGGCGACCGCGTCGCCTTCCACGATCGTAAAGTCCCGATCATTGATATCGAAAAATCGGCGGGCAAGGTCGATGTGTACGGGGTCCTGTTCGACGCCTGTTACGTCGATGCCCGGGATCAGTCGCTTGAGCAGATGCATGACGCCACCACCGCCCACGCCCAGGACGATCGCGCTCCGGGGCGGGGCCGGCGCGAGCAAGGCAGGCCACGCAAGGGCATCCCAAACGCCCCCGGCAAACACCTGACCAGGGTTGTACTGCGAGTGGAACGCGCCATCCGTATAAAGTCGACGCGATCTGCCTGCTTGGTTGACCCGATAACGCGTGCCGTCTATGACTTTGTCAAAGAGGACTGCCAACGGGGATCAGAAGACCGAGTCGGTGATGCTGATATCGGCGAATCGAAGCACTACCTCCGCTTCCGCCGCAACCCGTGCGGCTTCGGCGGCGCGCCCGGACTCCCGCAAGACATTGGCGAGACCGACTAGCGACCAGCCGTTGCGGGGGTAGTCTGCGAGGTCCCGACGATATACGTCGATCGCATCCTGATGGCGGCCGGCGACGAGGAGCGCGCGACCGAGGCTCTGACGGGTGGGGTAGTACCAGAATGGCGGCTCGGTGTACGGGAGCTCGTCCTGGGCCGTGACCGCGCGCTCAAAGTGGACGATAGCTGAATCGGGATCGCCGCCCCGGAGTGCAATCTCGCCTTTCGCCAGATGTTCGGCGATCAACAAAATCTGGCTTGCCGGGAAGTCATTGGTGTCGAGAAAGTTGATGTTCACACTTTTGCGGAGCGGCTCGATAGCGGTCTGTTCGCTTTGCGCAGCATGTGAGTTGCCGGTTGCAGCGAAGGCGACGGCGCGCGCGTAGTGCCAGATCGCGGTGTGGAAATTCATGTCTGAAGGCGGCTGGGGTTCATCCAGGATTTCGTCCCACGCGCCGAACCGGACCATTGTGAGAAGGGGCGGTGTCCGGAAGAACTCAACTGTCTTGAACTGACGCACCAGATCGAGTGGCACTGCGCCTACGACACGGCGAGCACTTGCAAAAGCCATCTCCCGCCGGCCTTCCATGGTCGCAGCGGCCCAGAGAAAGTGAATATTGTGCGGGTAATAGAGCGCCGGGTAGAAGCCCTGGGCATTGCACGCTGCGATGTATGCCTCGTCCACACGAGCCGCTTCGATGTTGGCTGCAGATGCGTCGTGATACCGACCAACCCGCCAGTAGATGTGCGCGGGCATGTGCACCAGATGGCCGGCACCCGGTATAAGCGTGCGCAGACGATCGGCGGCTGCTTCTGCCCGGGCCGGATTGGATGACGCCTCAACCGCGTGGATATACAAATGCAGGGCAAGGGGGTGATCCGCTTTGACGCCGAGGACACGCTCAAGCTGATCGATTACCCGGGTTGTCGCCGGCCTTGGCGCGCCATCGTCCGCCCAATAGTTCCACGGCATCGTGTTCATTTCCGCTTCGGCGTAAAGCGCCGCCGCGTCCAGATCCTCTGGATACTTCTCTGCGAGTGCGCGCATCGCGTCGGCGTAGGCCCGATCAAGCGGTGCCCGGTCGGTTTCCGGGTCGCCGTTGTAACGGTGGGCCAGCGCCCGGATGTAGCCGCGCTCCTGTTCACTGGCGCCTGTGGCAAGCGACTGGGCCTTCTCTAGCGCCGCGAAGGCCCGGATTCGATCAGGCGCCGACATGACTGCTTGCCCGTTACTCGTCACGTTGATGTTGGGCCCGATGGCAAGGGCCTCGCCCCAGAAGCACATCGCACAGGTCGGGTCCAGACGTTGCGCGGCGGCGAAACTTCGCGTCGACTCCGCATGGTTGAAGGCAAACGCAAGTGTCATGCCCTGATCAAAGTAGCGCTGCGCGGCCGTGTCGCGTGTCGAAATAGTGTGGTGATGCTCTCCCATGCCGGCGAAGAGCGGCGCGCCGGCACGAGCGACGATCGCTGCATCATCAGATACCTCGGAACGGGGCAGCCCGGCGCAGCCAGTCAACACGACAAATGCGACGCCAAGGAGCGCGGATCGCCGCAGTCGCGAGGTCCGGTCCGAATAGAGAAGCTCCAAATAATGAAGCCCCAAATGCAGAAGCCACAAATGTGGAAGCTGCGAAGATGGAAAGCGCGCGGCGTGCCTGACCCGCGCGCGAGAACGAAACGTCGATTGTTCTCTGTCGTGCCTCATGAGCAGCATGTCCCGAAGATTGCCCTAGATCTGGTAGGTGGCCCTTTTACTGGTGCCGTACCGCTTGCGTTGCGCTTTGCCGCAACAACTGCACCCATTATGGAACTTACCAGCAGGAGGACAAGGCGACGGGTGTAACATCGCCGCCAGCCGCGCGTCCAACGAATGTCCGTATGCGTCGGCCCCGGCAAACACCGGGCCCGCGGCATGACCACCCAAGGATCGCCCGCGTTTCTGGCGCGTGCCACAGGAGAGGTAAGTTGATGAAGAACACGGGTCGTCTGATTGCTGCGGCAGCGATTATGAGCCTCATCGCGGCGGCGATTTACCTCGATCTCCACACCTGGCTAACTCTGGAGACCATGCAGACAGAGCGAGCCAATCTTCTTGAGCGCGTGGCCGCACGTCCACTCGTTGCGGCGCTTGGATTCATGGCGGTGTACGTGCTCGTCACCGCCCTGTCTATTCCGGGCGCGGTCGTGATGACTCTGAGTGCGGGCGCGGTCTTCGGGTTGCTCTGGGGTACTGTCATCGTGTCCTTTGCGTCCACCTTCGGTGCCACCTGTGCGATGCTCGTCTCGCGCTATGTCCTGCGCGACTTTGTGCAGGGGCGCTTTGCCAATCGCCTTGCGGGTATCAATGCCGGCGTGGAACGGGAGGGGGCGTTCTACCTCTTTACGCTGCGGCTGGTACCGGCGGTGCCATTCTT
Source organism: Gammaproteobacteria bacterium (assembly GCA_963693635.1). Taxonomy (GTDB): domain Bacteria; phylum Pseudomonadota; class Gammaproteobacteria; order Pseudomonadales; family Azotimanducaceae; genus CAVOBC01. The sequence goes on from CAVOBC010000048.1 coordinate 4,015, forward strand.
CCTGATCAATCTGGCGATGGGCGTAACCCGCATCAGTGTTCTGCGGTTCTTCGTCGTCAGCCAGCTTGGCATGTTTGCCGGCACGGTCGTTTACGTGAACGCGGGCACCCACCTTGCCGAGATCGAGTCCACTTCTGACATCATGTCGCCCGCCCTGATCGGTTCGCTTGTCCTACTCGGCATCTTCCCCCTCATAGCGCGGCGGCTCGTCCTGCTCTACAAGCAGCGCCGGCTCACAGCCGGTTATGACAAGCCATCACGCTTTGATCGAGATCTCGTCGTGATTGGTGCGGGATCCGGCGGCCTTGTCGCCGCCCTGATCGGTGCCACGGTCAAAGCCAAAGTCACGCTCATTGAGCAGAACCTGATGGGCGGCGACTGCCTCAACACGGGGTGTGTGCCAAGCAAGTCGCTCATCCGGTCTGCGAAGTTCGCGGCAGACGTTGAACGTGCGTCGAGTCTTGGCTTCAAGCATGCTGAGACAGATTTCGATTTCAAAGACATCATGGCCCGTGTTGCCCGGATCATCGACGGCATTGCGCCGCACGATTCGGTTGAACGCTACCGGAGCCTCGGGGTCGACGTCCGCGTCGGTCGTGGCGAAATCCGGTCGCCCTGGTGTGTCGCCGTCGATGGCCATGAGATCACAACCCGCCACATTATCGTCGCGACGGGAGCCAGCCCCTTCGTGCCGCCCATTCCGGGCCTCGACGACATCCATTACCTGACGTCGGATAATGTCTGGAATCTCGATGAGAAACCTCGGCGTCTGGTTGTGCTTGGCGGTGGACCAATCGGGACGGAAATGACCCAGGCGTTTGCGCGCCTCGGTAGCGATGTCACCCAGGTCGAGATGGCGCCGCGGCTTCTTGTTCGCGAGGACGAGGAGGTCGGCACCCTCGCAAAAGCTTCGCTTGTGCGCGATGGGGCATCAGTACTGACTGGACATCGAGCCCTGCGTGTGGAGACGCGCGATGGCGGCGAAAAGTGTCTGATCGTTGCGGATGTCGATGACGATGCAGGCGCGGAAGTTGCTGTGCCATTCGACGAAATACTGGTCGCTGTCGGCCGCAGAGCGGCGGTGTCGGGTTTTGGTCTTGAGGCGCTGGGAATTGAACTAACATCAACCGGGACCATCGCGGTCGACGATTTTCTTGCGACCAACATCGAGAACATCTACGCCATCGGTGACGTCGCGGGGCCGTATCAATTTACGCACACGGCGTCGCACATGGCCTGGTATGCCGCGGTGAACGCGCTATTCGGGACGTTTCGCCGATTCCGCGTGGACTATTCCGTCATCCCCTGGTGCACCTTCAGTTCTCCTGAGGTCGCACGCGTCGGCATCAACGAGACCGACGCGATTGCGGCGGGGACGCCGCACGAAGTGACAACCTACGATGTCGGTGAACTGGACCGGGCCCGGGCAGATGAAGCGGCGGAGGGCTTTGTGAAAGTGATTACAGCCAACGGGTCGGATCGGATACTGGGCGTTACCGTGGTTGCTGACCATGCAGGTGACGTCATCAGCGAGTATGTACTTGCCATGAAGCACGGCATCGGGCTCAACAAGATCCTGGGCACGATCCACATTTATCCGACGTTTGCGGAGATGAACAAGTTCGCCGCGAGCGAATGGCGGCGCGCCCACAAGCCAGACTGGCTCCTGGACATCGCCGAGCGATATCACACGCTTCGCCGCGGTTGAGATAATTCGCCCACGCGCGATCCTGCCGGGTGGTGCGCCCCAGGCAGCGGTATCATGCGGCGATCCAGGACAGGAACGGGAGACCTCCATGAGTGAGCATTTGCTAGAGACCTTCGCCGACGGCGTTGCCACACTGACGATGAATCGTCCGGAAGCGAGAAATGCGCTGTCGGGTGACATGATGGCCGGGCTGCAGGAAGCCGTGCCCCGCCTGGCCGAGGACCCGAAAGTCCGCTGCGTTGTGCTAACCGGGGCAGGCGGCGCATTTTGCGCGGGCGGCGACGTTAAGGGTTTCGCCGCTGCGGCGGGCAAGCCGACCGGGTCGAACGCGCCAGCACCCTCATCGGGCGACTTGTCTGCCCGTATTCGGGGCCTGCGCAAGTCGATGGAGTTGTCACGGCTGCTGCACGAGATGCCGAAGCCGACGCTCGCCGCGATTCCGGGCGCGGCGGCCGGGGGCGGGTTGTCGCTCGCGCTCGCCTGTGACCTGCGCGTCGCCGTTGAAGACGCCAAGATCACAACCGCATTTTCAAAGATTGCGGCATCGGGTGACTACGGCGGCACCTATTTCCTGCCGTATCTCGTGGGCGCAGCGAAGGCGCGCGAACTCTACTTTACGGCGGATGTTATCTCTGGCCGCGAGGCGTTTGATCTGGGGTTGGTTAACAAGGTCTACGGCCGTGACGAATTCGAGCAAGCGGCGGCGGATTACGCGCGTTACCTCGCTGCGCTGCCGACCGTCGCGATAGGGCGGATCAAGCAAAACCTCAATGCGGCACAGCATCGGCCCCTGGACGAGGTCTTCAACCTTGAGGCCGAAAACATGATTCGCTCCTTTGAGACCGAGGATCACAAAAATGCTTCGCGCGCCTTCGTTGAGAAGCGACCGCCGGTATTCAACGGCCGCTAATGTTTGCCCGGGCTATGCGATCGCTGACGGTGCGGGCGCAGAGAGTCCGCCATTCAGATTGTCATTGAGCGCAATCGAGTATGACCGCGCCGCCGTGCCGTAGAAGAGATCATTTTTCTCGATCGACGTCAGGCTAAGTTCATCGGCGATGCGCTTGAACGCATTCCACATCGACACGTAGGAACAAGAGACCTTGTCGACCGGATAGTTCGATTCGAACATGCAGCGCTCGGCTCCGAACTCGCCGATGACAAACTCAAAGTAGGGCTTCCAATCCCGGGCAAGGGTCGTTGAGTCAGGCGGGCCGTCGGGGAGTTTCTCGTGTCCAAAGCCGTAGGTCGGCATGCCGCAGCCACCCACCTTTACAACGACGTTGTCGCAGGGTGCGACCACGCGCATCGCCGCCTTCCAGTCGTCAAACACTGTTGTCTCGCGCTGGCCTGTGTAGGGGCCATAGGCCATGGGTCCGCCGATGTGATTCAGGATGATGGTGGTCCGCGGGAACACGCGCGCCAGGTCCGCGAGTTCTGTCAGCTGTGTGTGAAATCCCCAGGAGTCAAATGTCAGGCCAAGCTCGTCTAGGACGGCAAACCCTGCCCGATAGTCGGCCTTGCCCAACAGGCCTTCGATGTCGCGTGTGGGATGGTGGGAATTGGCGATGTCAGGCGACGGATGCCAGCCGTGCGCATGGCGAATGCCGCGGAAGTTCGCGCCTGCGGCCATGTGGGCGCGCAGCACGGGTTCAACGTCCGCCGCCAGCGTCAAATTGGCAAAGCCGACAATACCGCCGCAACATCTGACGTTCTCACCGTAGAGTCCGGATGCGGCAACTGCAGCAACGCCCTGAACAAACTCGGTCTCGCCGACCGAGCGAAGCGGGTCGTCCCGGTCTTGCCGGTACATCGAACGGCACTCGACAAACACGGTGTCGATCACGTTGTGCCCGCCACCACGAATATCCTGGATCAAGTCGTCAGCCAGATAGCGATGATGAGTTCGCGCGTCGGCTTCCGCATCGGGGCGCGGCCGTCGGTCCCACAAGTGGTGGTGGGGGTCGATGATGGGCCGGTCCGGTTCCTCGGCGGTCTCCGGCGTCAAAGCGAGCCAGCGGCGAAGGTTGTCACCTGTGACATCGCGAGGTTGCTCTGCGCTGATGCCGCCCTGATCAAGCGCGTCACCGTCTGCTGTCGTCGTATTCGTACTCAAAGGAAAAAGCTCCATGCATTGCCGGTGCGTGCAGTCTGCCTTAATAGCCGCAGGATCAGCAATCGCCTTCCGGGCCCGCGCTAGCGTGCGGTGCAGCGACGCATCGCCGTCTTCTGCAAGGTCATTTTCTGCAAGACCAATTTCGGCAACACCTTTTTCGGTACCACCTTTTTCGGCAACACCTCTTTCATCAACAAGAGTGCGCGAGGTTTGCTTGCAAACCGATTCCCAGGAATTGTCAGGATGACAATTCAGGACAAGAACTCGCTACGGACCGTCTTTGCGTGTCCGGGCAATGATGGCATCGATGACTTCCGCACTCGGCGGGGGATAGTTCGGTGCGAGGCCGCGCACCCGACGGCCGACCTCAACGAGGTTGGCTTAGTATCGCCGGCAGTGCACGCAGATAAATAGGTGCAAGCGGATGGACAAGCGTTTCCGAAGGGGCAGCACCCCATCGAGGTAGTCTGTCGTCCTGTCGGCGACGTCCCGGCACGAAATCACCTTGGTGATCGCTCCATGGTCCCTGGCGAGCGGTGCAGGGATGCACCGCCATTTTCTGCAGGCCTCTTTTCTGCAGGCCTCTTTTCTGAAGGATCATGCGAGGTTTGCTTGCAAACTGACTTCCAAGAATTGTCAGGACGACAATTTTGGGACAGGAACGAGCTAGCTGGCAAGACATTCACCTGTTTCACGAAAGTGCTCAATACACTGGAATAGCTTGTTGCGGGCACGATGTAGGAGAACCCGTACGTTCGACTCACTGACATCCAGAATGTTACAGATCTCCTGCAGCGAATGGCCCTGATGCTCACGCAGGGTCAGGGTCGCACCTTACACATCTGGCAGCGCAGCGATCGCGCGGCCGAGGCACATCCGTAATTCCTGCGCTGAAAGGATGTCCTCAGGCGCAGCTTCGACGCACAGGGGCGTCAGCCAGTGGTCGGTCTCGTCAAATCGCGCGTCTGACTCACCCTCACGTGCGAGCAGCGATTCAAGTGATACCAGTCGGCTTTCTTTGCGCAGCCGGGTCTGCGCCTCGTTCGCCAGGATGCGCATGAGCCAGGTCTTCAGGCTGGAGCGCTGTTCGAAGGCTGGCAGCCCGCATGACCGACACCCAGGCTTCCTGGGCAACCTCGTCGGCAAGCTTGTCGCCGACGAAGCTCCGCGCAAGAGCCAGCATGGCGTTGTGATAGGTGGCGATCGCGTGTCGAAACGCGGCCTCACGCCCGTCGACCATGGCGTTGATCAGTTCAGCGTCCGTTGCAAACATGGTCGCCGCTGCGCTAGTAACCGGGGTCGGTCACATCAAGCAACGGAAACGCACTCGAGAGGCCGGGGTCATCAACCGCCTCAGCGGGGCTGATGAAACTGGCATCGAGTTCGTCCCAGTTGCGCACGCCACAAAGTGCCATTGACTCGTGCACCTCGTCTTCGAGAATCTCGAGGGCGCGAACGACGGCGGGCGCGCCGCCCGCCGCCATCGACCACGCCTCCAGCCTGCCAAGCCCGATCCAGTCGGCGCCAAGCGCCTTGGCCTTCAGGATGTCCGTGCCACGATAGAAACCGCCATCGATGGCGATCGTAGGGTCAGAACCGATTGCTTCCCGAATCTCCGGCAAGAGGTCTATCGAACCGGGACCATGGTCGAGTTGGCGACCGCCGTGGTTCGAAATGTACACAACGTCGACCCCGGCATTGACTGCGCGCACGGCGTCGTCAGCCCGGTTGATGCCCTTGAGGACAAGCGGGATGTCGTACTTGGTCCGGATGCGCTCGACTTCCCCCCAATTGAGTCGCGCTTGATAGACGATGTCACCCGGATCCGCGGGCATCGACGTTGGGACGACGCGCTTTGCCATGTCACGTTCTCGTCTGCTGACGACCGCCGTGTCGACGGTCAGGCAGAAGGCCTTGTACCCACTCGCAATGGCGCGCTCGATGACCGCGTCCGTCCAATCCTCGTCGCCCCGTACGTAGAGCTGATAAACCTTGGGGGACCCCGATGCGGCGGCAATCTCCTCGAGGCTGGGTTCACATACGGAACTGGCCATGTTGGCGACGCCGAACTCGCCAGCCGCGACAGAGGCAGATGCGCCGCCACCGGCTTCGAAGACCTGCAGAGAACCGATCGGCGCGAGGCAAACCGGCAGTCGAACTTTCTCGCCAAAGAACTCACCGGATGCATCGACGCTGGAGACGTCATTTAACACCTTCGGCCGCAGGGCCAGCCGCTCCAGTGAAGAACGATTCCGCTTCAGAGTGGTTTCGGTCTCGGTGCCACCAATCAGGTAGTCCCATGAGGTCTGGTTGAGGCGCAATCGGGCCTTTTTGACGATCTCATGGATGGTCAAAAAACGTTTGTCTGCTGCCATATCTGGTATCCGCTAGCTGCCGTTGGCCGAAAAAAAAGTGGCCCATACTAACCATTTCGGCAAGGCCTCGCGAGCGACGACCTTGCGCGTCGGGCGCAGGCGCGAGCCCACGCCCGTGTCCAAACGCCCATTCGAGACGCGTATATTTGATGGCACCCGGCGGCACCTGCGCCCATCAGCGGTCTCTCAGGCAACCTCGCGTTTTCTTGCGGATAAGAGGACTGCAGAAAATGGCGGTGCATCCCTGCACTCGCTATGGCTGGAAATAGACGACGTGGCCGGTTCGCTTCGTCCACGGTCCGCGCGCGTCCGACGGAAGCTTGCGGTAAACCTGCTCGGTGATCGTGATGCCCGGGCCTCCCAACTGTATGAGGGTCCCCATCGCCTTGCCCATCACGTCACGGATGATCCCTCAGGCCCATAGTTGCCAACGACAACTTCCCCCGCATGGATCGACCCCCGGATGTCCGTTGGCGTGATGCCGTGATGTTAAAAGAAGGCGGGGAAGTCCGCTCTGGCACTGGCCGCTGCACTGACCGCGGCTTCTGCGCCATCGGCCGGAAACATTGCAAGGCGTGCATCACCCATGTACTTGATCACCTCGCCGCCGGCACTGGTCACTGCCTGCAAGCAGAGATGGAAGTCATCATCGAAAAAGAGCACGACCCGATCCTCGGCAGCGTCGAGATCCGTCATTTCCTGGATGAGTCTGGTGGCCCTCGATATGTCCAGAAAAATGAGCGGCGCGGTTGTCTTGCGGAGACGATCGGGCAGTTTGCGACCATTCGCGGACAGGTCCTTGCGCGTTCCCGTTGCTGATGTCGTCCTGGTGTTGTTACTGGATTGGCTGGTCATAGGGGTTCACCCCTCCTCAGGTTGCTTATGGTGTCTATCGTGGAGGTCTCACACCAACGTCGGCGTGTCCCACCGGTCCGCCGAAATGCGGATACCGCTTCCTTGAGTGTTTTGTGACGCAAGGCGGGGGTGACTCCCGCAGGTCCATTCGGATACCGTTGTCACATTCGCGGCACTAGCACACAGGTTTGCAATGACAAGACATCGCGCGGTTGAGGTTGTTCTCGCGGCTCTGGTTCTCATGGGGGCTCTCGTGCCCGTCGCCGAAGACGCCAGCGGGGCGGTCGATAGAGGCGGCGAGGGATTTGAGCGTGTGGCTGGGCCTGCACCGATTCGGCCGGTAGGTACCGCCCCGGATCGGGCGAGTCCGGTCACGGAAACGGTGTGGCAACGCAATGTGCCACCGGGGACCGAGTGGGACCGCATCGGCTTGCATCGTTATCGCAATGCAAGCGTACCCACTCGGGCGGCAGTCCTCTACCTGCCCGGCACCAACCAATCCGGTGTCAGCCATAGCAATGACGAATCTGTGAATCTCTGGGTGTACCTCGCCAATCGGGGTATTGAGGTATTCGCGCTCGACTATCGGACCCATTTCGTCGCCCCGGATCATGCGGGTGACCTCGCATTTATGGCGACGTGGACGCTCGAGCGGTTCGTTGCGGACGCGGAACTTGGCAGGGCGCACATCGCGCTGGTCACACCTGGCAAACCGGTCTTTGTCGCTGGCTTCAGTCGCGGCGTCTCGATTGCCTACGGTCTCGCCAATGTCAGTACCGAGCTCGCCGGGTTGATCGCCCTTGACGGCAGCTTCAAAAGCCACGCGATGGGCGGCTTTGATCGTCAGTCGGCAATGGACAAGCTGGTCGCAACCGGTCGTTATGCGTCACGGCTCGCGCGACGGGGCTGGCAGGCGCGCCATGATCTGATGGCGCGCACCTATGAAAACCCAGGCGGGCCGGCGATCAAGGAGAAATACGACACCATCGGCGATGAGCTGACTACGACCCTGCAGTTTGCTTGGGGTGACGGGCGCCTCGCGAACCCGGCCGCTGGCACGTCAGATATCGCCGTGCTTGCCCAATTGCTGGACACGTATGACTGGTTCTATCCCAATGTACAGAACGTTGACGGTCGTGCGATTGCATCAAGGGCAGATGACCCGGCCACACGGCTGGATGATCGATGGGGCAAGATGCGGCTTCCCATCATCTACTTCGGCACCAGCGAATTCGGCGCTGATGCGCTCATGGCGGGCATCTATTCCGCCAGCAAGAGCGGTTCCCGGGACGTTACCTTGAACGTGCTGGAAGGCTATGGACACCTGGATGCACTCGTCGCCAAAGACGCGCCGCGCGACGTCTATCAGGTCATAGTCGACTGGGTCGGTGAGCGCCTCAAGTGACGCCCGCCGCATTTTGGCTCGCTTTTTCGGCGGCAGCGCGGTAAGCGGCACGGTGAAATGCCTGTTAGTCCATTTCAGACACGTTTCGGATGACCTTGGTCACGATGCCGTACTCCTTCGCTTCAGCGACGGTCATCCAGTAGTCCCTGTCCGTGTCCTTTTCGACCTGCTCAAGTGGCGTGCCGGTCTCGTCCGAAATCAGCTTGTTGATGCGCTCGCGTGTCTTGACGATCTGTTCCGCCTGAATCTTGATGTCGGTGGCGTCGCCAGCAGACCCACCGTGCGGTTGATGCACAAGGTATCGGGTGTTCGGCAGCGAGTACCGGTTTTCCTTTGCTGCCGCAAGGTAGATTGTGGTGGCGGCGCTTGCGACCCAGCCGGTGCCAATGACGCGGACTTCCGGCTTGATGAACTTGATCATGTCGTAGATCACGTCGCCTGATTCGACGTGGCCTCCGGGCGAGCTGATGTACACCGTGATCGGGTCATCCGATTCGGCCGCGAGCGCCAGCAGTTGCTCGGTCACTCCGCGAGCGATCTTCTCGTCGATCTGACCGAATATCGAGATTGAGCGGGACTTGAAGAGCTTGTCCAGTAATGGATTCAAGCTTGGAACTGGGTTGTCCTGCGATTCCTCATTTGAGGTCATGGGCGTGTCCGTTGGGGCTGAAATTCGGTGTGGACTATATGGGGGTTCGTTTGGGGATATCAAGGAACAGATTGCCCTTTCGGGGGCAATGGGCTTCTTGCCGACCTGCAACGCGGTAGAGGGACAGGTGCTCTCTCCGCGCTTTCCCGGCAGGTGGTGTGGCGCCGGTTTTTACTGAGTGGCTCTGGCGTACCCGCGAGTTGTCGCGCAATCCGAATGCTGGCCTTGCGCGGACGAGAGTGCTGGAAGGGAGCCCGTCGACTTTTGGTTGAATCTAGCTAGTTCCTGTCCCAGAACGTCGTTCTGGGGCGGGCACTGGCGTGCGGTGCAGGGATGCACCGCCATTTTCTGCAAGCCTCTTTTCTGTAAAAAAGTGCGAGGTTTGCTTGCAAACCGATTCCCAAGAATTGACAGGATGACAATTTTGGGACAGCAACCAGCTAGCCAATGCGTGCAGGCGAAACCTGCCGCAACAATCTGCGATGTGCGTATGATTCGTCAACCCCACGATCAGAATGGCCGGTCGATCATGCTTGAATCCGTGGCGATACGGCGGGCCGAGACTGTCGATGTCGAGTCGATCGGGCGGGTCGCCTCCGAGGTGGGCGCATCCGGGGGCATCGAGTCGGACCTCGTTGCAGGCTTGTTTGACGACCCCGCGGTCTTTACATACCTCGCCGAGGTCGACGACACTTTCGGTTTCGTGACCGCAGGGCATCCGATGGACGCGGACGTCTACGACAAAGGCGTTGGCGAGATCATCGGCCTGGCGGTGCTTCCCCGGTTTCGGTGCTTCGGCATTGGCAGCAAATTGCTCGTGCATGGGCTGACCGTACTGAAGCTGCGTGGCTACCTGCGTGCAGCGGCCTGGCTGCCCGATGCCGAACCGCGATCGAGGGAACTGTTTGAACGCCTGCGATTCACCAGTACCGGCATGTCACGTGCCGTCAATCATCCGTCCGGGCGAACCATCGAACAGTCCTCTTTCGAAGTCGGTCTCGACGACTACTTCTGATCGACGGTGTCTGAGCGTCCGACGCTGATCCGCGGATTCTGGTGGGCTACCCCTGACCCCTGGCTGGGACCGCTAACGTCTTCCCTTCTCTGGGCCGACGGCTCTTTTCTGGGCTGAAGGCTCTTCGCAGGGCTGAAGGCTCCATTGCGCGGCGGACCGCAGAAACCGCCGGCGGTTTACGCGGGTCATGCCGAAATCCGCGACTGTCCTGACTGAATTGTCGCACACCGTGTCGGATATCCCTGACACCCATCAATCTCAAGTAATTTCTCTGATAACTTCATAGGTTATTGAATAATCGGTATTTGAGTTAGACATTCAGGCACGCTCGTGCTGCGAAAATTGCTGGCACGGCTCGTGCAGTTACATAAGGAAAAACCAAAAGAAGAATAAACAAGCGTGACAAATCTAACAATGGAAGGTGCGTCTATTGCAGAAGAGATCGGCAATGGCAGCCGGCAGGCTGAAGATCAACTGGTCGCACGGTATGACGGAACATTGATGACCCAGGTGAGACGAATGACGAGAGACGTTCATGACGCCGAGGACATCTGTCAGGAAGTCATGCATGTCGTCATCGAAAAACTAAGGCGCAGACAGCTCCGAAATCCCAACGCGCTCGACGAATTCGTTCGCCAGGTGGGCAAATACCAGACAGTAGAGTTCTATCGCAGGCGCAAGTGGCTGGAGTATCGGGGCGAATGTGACCCTGTCGACCCGACGCCCGACTGCCACGGCCACACGAGTTTGCGGGAAGAGCGCCAGAGCGCCAATTGGTCAGGGACATCATTCACGACCTGGGTAATGAACGAGACCGACAGATCCTTCATATGTTCTACGTCCAGGAGTTCGACAAGAACGACATCTGCCAGCGTCTGAACCTCGACGGGATGCACTTCTACCGGGTTCTGCACCGTGCCAGAAACCGCTTCAAGGTCGTTTGGGGCGAGCGGATTGGCTGAGTCCGATTACAGCAATTTGAGCCCGCATCAAAGCAGGAGAACGATTGATGAGGATACTTAAGCGTTGTCGCGAACTGGTGGCACCCATGCGACGTCAGCTGGAACACGACGCGGGTTCGTCCACGGACCACCGTTACGTCCAGCTGCATCACATCGTTGATCTCTTCGTGATGAAGCGTCTGTCACGCGTCGAAGTTCGTGAATTCCTGCGACACCGCGCGACTTGCGCCGAGTCCCAGGAAGATCATCGCCTGCAGGAGGTGTTCGTCACTCTGATGAAGGAGGAACTCAATCGTTTTGCACGGTAGACCCGGATCCGGTTGAACTCACGCAGCTGATCGAGATCAGGCACAGTAGCGCACATCATCGTCGACAGAGTCTCAAAACCACGCCTTTGCACGCGTTTGATCCGGACTCTGATCGCGGTCAGATCAGAATCGGCGCGGCGTCCGGCGCTTCGTGCTCCAAAGGCCGTGCACGGTAGGCAAGCGTGGGATCAATCGCGCGATAGTGGTACACATCCCCGACCAGCATCCGCTCGATCCGGTGTCGGGACATCAGACAGTGGATGTGTGCAATTGCCTCGCCGAGGGCCATGAAGAGCGTAAAGCTCTCAAGCTTGCGCTTGAACAGAAACGGCAGTAACTCCATTGCGGTTCGCGGCTCCTGACACTGCTCCTCGATGATCAACATGCGGTCTTCATGGTGGTCTATCAGGTACTGCAGACGCTCCTGGACCCCGTAAAACGGTGCATTGTGAGCGGGTAGTACGAGGATGTCATTGGGCAGGATACGCTTGAAGCGCTCATGGGATTCAAGCCAGCCGGGCATGGGATTGCCATTGGGTTCGCTGGGCGAGACGCTGACGTTAGACGTAATGATGGGCAGTATCTGATCCCCCGAAATGAGCACCCCGAGTTCGCGGGAATACAGGCAGACGTGTTCTGGCGAATGCCCGCATCCGACCAGAATCTGCCACTCGTGATGACCGATTGAGAGAACATCGCCTTCCGCCAGGCGCTCGAACGACCCCGGCAGTGGATAATCATCGGGCTGTGGGGAGAATTTGCTGCTCGCCGTGCGCATGCTCTCAAGGAAATCGGTCGAGAGGCCTGCATTCATGAAATATTGCGACATTCGCCAGTTGGCACCATCGCGCATCATCAAACTCATGCTGCGGGCCTGATAGTACTCGTTCACGCTCATCGCGAGCGGGGCCCGAAGTGTCTCGAACAGAAACCCGGCTTGTCCAGTGTGATCGGGGTGCATATGGGTGCAGATGATGCGCTTGACCGGTTTGCCACCCAGTTCGTTCGCGATGATCTGGGACCAGAGGTCGCGGGTTTCTTCGCCGCGAATGCCGGTGTCTACCAAGACCCATCCGTCCTTGTCCTCAAGGGCGTACAGGTTGATGTGGTTGAGGGACATGGGCAGCGGCATCTGCAACCAACGAACGCCGGGCGCAACTTCCATCGTTGTGCCGAACGGGGGAGTCGTGCTGTACGGATACTCAAGTGGACCGGGTTCGGGCGCTGATGGCATGGGGACTCATCACCTCAAAAGTACAGCTTACACGAGGGATGCCGATCGGACTGAACGCGGTCCACCTACCAGCGCGACGAGACCGATGAACGGGCCTGAATCCGCTTGTTCCTGCGAAATCGTGACACAAGTCAGGCGCGGAATGTGACGCAGCGCACGTCCTGAGGCATCCGACGTGAATCTCCTGTATTCCGGTACGAAACGCCTCCTATGATGCACGCCACAGCAGCAGCAACCACCGTTCATGTCTTCACTTACAGTCAGCCAGCAAAATGGCGTCAAGGCCATCAAACGAGTCCGGGCTTCATTCGATGCCCAGATCAGTCACCTGTTTGCGGGCATGATCGAAAATGCCGAACAAGTGCTGTTCGAGGGTCTGGTGGACGTCGCAGACCACGAGCAATCGGACCGGGAAGTACAGATGGCGGGCCAGTTCAACCTGATGCGCGCACTTCGGCTACACGTACCGGCACTGGAAGGCAGGTTTGGCGACATCCTGAAGGAACAGTGGGTGGATCTGTTGAAGAACAAACAGCGGCGTGAAGTCGATGACCTGCCGGACCATATCGAGACTGACCTTGTGCGCATGGCGCGCAAATACAATGGCCAGTTCCAGTTTTTGCTGCAGGCCCTGATTGATGGGTTCACTGGCATCCTCGAACGTCCCGTCGAGGCCTTGCCGCTGCAACCTGTCAACATGTATCACATATTCTGGACGGCAACCGAGGTGCTGGAGGTTTCCGCAGCGGAGCGAGAACTTCTGATTCCGCTGTTCGATCGCTACGTTGTCGATCGCATCGGTCGGCTTCTGGCTGGCGCCCGCGAGTCGCTCGGGGCCGCATAACGCTCACGGATGGGTTAGTGCGGTTAGTGCAGCAGCCCGGCACCATCGATAGCCGCGAGTCGTTATTCCTGTACCAGCGCCTCAAACCAATAGCCGGCATCGTTGCGTCTGATATGACCGGCGGTTGGTGTCGCGAAGTGCGTGCCGATGATCAGGACGTCGCTGTCACAATGGGTTTCGAGCAACGATTCGCGCGTCTCAATAGCCTGTGCGGCGTCGTAGTCTGCCGTGGAGGACCATTCCGTGCGCGCGATCTGACAGGGATGATGTATGGCGTCGCCCGTGATGAGCGCCTCGGCACCTTCCGAGCGAATACGAACGCTGACGTGACCCTTGGTATGTCCTGGTGTCGGCTCCAGCGTCACCTCGTCGCAGATTGCGTAGTCCATCGGTACGAGCTCTGACAGCCCGGCGTCAACGACCGGACGGACGGAGTCCACCATGATGTCGCCGAATCCATCACCGTCACCCTGATCCCAGTATTCAAACTCGGTCTCCGCCATCAGATATCGGGCGTTGGGGAAGGTGGGCATCCATTGCCCATCCACCAGCATCGTGTTCCAGCCTACGTGATCAACGTGCAGATGTGTGCACATGACGGTGTCGATGGTCTCGCGGGGGTAGCCCGCTTTCTCAATATCGCTCAGGAACGACGTCTGCAGATTGCTCCAGTTCGGTATGCTTCGCTCTTTGTCGTTGCCGATGCACGTGTCCACCATTAGCTTCATGGAAGGCGTTTCCACGATCAGCGCATGAATGCTCATGATGAGGTTGCCCTTGTCATCCATGAAGTGGGGACTTAGCCACGATATGGGCAACACCGCATCGCGGGTTGCATCGGGCAACAGAAAACGGCTGCCGCCAGCGACTTCCATTTCGACGACCCGGGTGATTCGGACGTTCCCGATCTGCCACTGATTCATGCCGTTGTCCCTGTGTTTCGGAATAGTTGCGGATTAAAGGTGCGCTTGCCATGGTCAGGCCCTGCGCTCTCGATTCTAGCAGCCCTGTCACAAACAAGCCGCGAGCCGTGAACTCAGCATTCACGTTGGCTGTGCGCCCCGCTGAACGGATGTGTGGATGTCTCGCCGCACCGCAGGCAACTGTCGCTTAAAACAGCTCTTCGCCGTGTTCGCAATGCTGATCGGGAAAGTCCCGATAGAGCGCAAATGTGACGTTCTGGACCTTGCTGTTGACCGCCTGGTGAAATCCTCCAATGGGGTTGTCACGCCGTGACACGGCTGTGAAGGCTGCATCTAGTTGCGCCAGATTAGCGAACTCAAGTTGCAGGTGAAATTCGCCAAGATGGCCAGATCCCAGCCCGAGCTTGCGCCGTGTAATGCGGTAGCTCACGAGGGCATCGCTCGCCTCTAGCCGATAG
>CAVOBC010000049.1:0-18864 GCA_963693635.1 Gammaproteobacteria bacterium
CCAAGACGTCCGTGTGGTGGCGATGGATCGCAGCGGCCAATGGAACGCTCGAACTGAGCACCGCCGGCAGCGACTTTGACACGTTGCTGTCTGTCTACACCGGCAACGCGGTCGGTGACCTCGTCGCGCAAGGTGGCAATGATGACGCGGAGGATCGAACCAGTCGTGTTAGCCAGGCCGTCGAAGCCGGGCTCACGTATTACGTAGCGATTGACGGCGACAATGGTGAGCAGGGCGCAATCACCCTTTCGTGGTCCTTCGCGGAACTGGGTGGTACGACGGGCTCTTTATCGATGATCCCCAACGCGGGCCTGATCGCGAGCGGCGGACCCGGTGGACCGTTCGTGCCGCAGGCAGCGACCTACGTGCTCACCAATACGGGGGCGGCGTCGATCAATCTGGAGGTTGTCGTCGAGGGCGACTTCGTCGGCGTATCGGGCGTGCCGCTGTCGATCGGGCCGGGCGGGAGTAGCGCCATATCAGTCTTTTTGAATGACTCGGTCGATGACCTCAGTCCAGGGGAGCGACGCGGGGCGGTGATCATTAACGGCATCCGCCGCGATGTGATCGTCAAGGTGGACGTTGATAGCTCCCTCAACGACGCCTTCGAAGACGCGTTGACGGTTGCGGGTGATGTGCCGCTGTCTTTTTTTTCGAGCAACAGCGGCGCGACGCGCGAAGCGGGTGAACCGGCACACTCGGGCAACCCTGGAGGGTCGTCGATCTGGTGGGGCTGGACCGCCACCAGCATTGGTACTGCGGTCGTGTCGACGCGCGGTAGTGACTTCGATACGGTCCTCGGCGTGTACCAGGGGAATACGCTCACAGGGCTTACCGAGGTTGCCGCAAACGACGATTATGGATCGCTACAGAGTCTGGTTACGTTTCCCGTCGCCCCGGGCGAGGCGTATCGGATCGCGGTCGATGGGTACAACGGCGAGACTGGCAGTGTCGTTCTGGTCATCGACCATTTAACCGGCGCACCGGCGAATGATGACTTCGTGAGCGCGGTGGATCTTGAGTCGTCAGCAACCGCATCAACGTACGCGGCAACCACAGAGTTGAGCGAGCCTTTCCATGCCGGTAACGAGGGTGGGCGCTCGGTCTGGTGGCGCTATATTGCGGCGGTTGATGGCCCGGTTGGGGTCGACACCACGGGCAGTGACTTCGATACCCTGCTTGGCGTCTACACCGGGAACGGGCTCAGGTCCCTCGATGAGGTAGCGTCTAACGATGACGTCGACACGGCGCTCGGCATCTACACAAGCCGCGTAGCCTTTGACGCACTGGCAGGCACAATCTACTACATTGCCGTCGATGGCTGGTTCGGAGACTCGGGCAATGCGCAGGTCAGTCTGACGAGCACGACGCCAGTGTCGGCGTTGGTTGCGGCTGTGCTGCCGTCATCCCGCTCCATCCAGCTTGGCGGGCTAGCATCAGCGTTTGCGACCGTGATCAACGCCAGCATCGCGAGCGCGCAAGACTGCCGCGTCAGGCTGCTCACCGAACTACCGGCGACCTTCGCCTTCTCGCGGACGGTTGCCGCCACCAATCGAATTCTGCCCGACACCCGGGACGTGCCGTTTGAGATTGCCGCGGGGGCGCAGCAGTCACTGGTTCTGGAGTTTGATCCGAGCGCGCCGATCGCGTCGACGGACGTGCTGTTGTCGTTCGACTGCGGCAACACGCTGCCGGCGCCGATTGTGCCCGGGTTGAATACGATTCGACTCGCTGCGAGTGTCGACGCCGTTGCCGACGTCCTTGCGATCTCGGCAAGTTTTATACCGGGCGTCGTTCTCGCGAGTCCGGACGCGGCCGGCGTCTTCGCGGTCTCGGCAATCAACATCGGGGCGGGTGAGACGTTAACGGCCAATGTCGAGGCATCGACCGATATGGCGATTGAGACGCTTGGCATTTGTGAATCCAGCCCGGCGACGGGCGCGTGTCTGATGCCGCTGCGGCACGAAGCCGTGCTTGGCAATGGGGTCATTCGGACGTATACCGTTCACGTACACCCGTCGGCGGTGCTGCCTTTCGATCCGGCGCGACGCCGCCTGAATGTGATTTTCCGAAACTCTGCCGGTGAGATCCGTGGCTCAACCGGCGTCGCGGTCGCAACGACGCTGTAGCGGGCCCTGGACATGCAAAGCCAAACCCTGCGACCCGGAAGACACAAGGCCAAAGCTAAAGAGTGTAAGCGAGCACCTTGTCACCAGCCTTTCATGGAACTAAAGCAATATGCTGCCATGAGTTCCCTGCGCGACAGCGCGGTAATCCGGCACCGTGACCTCGCGCAAGCGCTCGGGGACAATTCGCCGCCACGGACTTAGTCGACGATGGCCTGATAAATCGCGGCCCGGAGTTGTCTGCGAAAGGGATGCGCAGACGACGGCAGTAGGTGGGTGAGAAATACCATCGTGAGATCTTCTGCCGGCGACACAAAGAATGCAGTGGATGCGGCCCCGCCCCAGTAATACTCGCCGGGTGTACCGACGACCCTGGCGTCTGCCGGATTCATGAGGACAGCAAAGCCGAGACCGAAGCCGATACCTTCCATGGTCGTTTCCGTGAAGTGAGGTTGTCCCATGCAGGCAAGGTCACGACCTTCCGGCAGGTGATTGCTGGCCATCCAGCCAAGCGTGCCGCTGCCGAGAATGGAGCACGCGTCCAGTTGCCCACGTCCGGCCAGCATCTTGCAGAACCGCATGTAATCGTCAGCGGTCGAGACCATGCCGCCGGCGCCGGAGAAGTAGGTTGCGGGTGTGAGGTACCGACTCGTCGCGGGGGCATCCTGCAACGTGAATTCAGGGCTCGCACCTCGGCTCAATGAGTAGCAGGCAGCCAACCCGTCGGCGCTCGTCGCGGGTACTGAAATGCCGGTGTCGACCATGCCGAGCGGTCCAAGCAAGCGCTCGTCAAGGTATTGGTCGAGCGGCAAGCCTGTGAGCACCTCGCAAAGATGGCCGACAAGATCGGTCGAGATGCCGTAGTTCCAGGCGGAACCCGGGTCACAGTGCAGGGGAGGGTACCGAGCGTCTCGACCATGTCTTGTAAGGTGCGGTTGCCGCTGCCCATCCCCGCGAGTTTGTGTCTCCGGTAGAGTTCGCCGGCTATGGTCGGCCCGCCGCCCATCACCAGGCCGGACGTGTGCATCAGCACGTCGCCCACGGTCATCTCTCGTGCAGGCCCTCGCACCGCATACTTTTCAGCGTCGCCGCCTGCTATCACCTTGAGGGCGCTCATAGACGGCATTTACATCGAGATCGGGTCGTCGATCTGAAACAGTCCTTCTTCGTAGAGCATCATGAGACCGACGCTCGCTATCGGCTTGGTCATTGAGTAGATACGAAAGATCGCATCGCGCTGCATCGGCCGATTTGCCTCGACGTCCATGTGCCCGTGCATCGTGTAATGCACGACTTTGCCGCCACGGGCGATCATCTGAATCGCGCCCGGAATCTTGCCCTCGTCAACCCAACTCTAGACCAACCGACTGACCCGGCCGAGACGCGCTGTCGACATGCCCACGGACTCGGGTGTGGCTTCGATGGCGTCTGTCACTGTTTCAGTCATGGATCTTTCTCCTACCCGTTCGATAAGTTTGTGATTTTTTGGGTTTGTGATGTTTTGGGGAGTGCAACGATCGAGCATGGCGGCATCGGAATCTGGAATCAAGACGGGACGCAGGCATCCGGACGTGCCACGTCGCCGGGTGCCTCAGCGTCTTTGACTTTCTCGCGGGTGGGTCCGGTTGTTCATCGATGCGCCAATCTCTAAGGTACGGCTGATAAACGTAAAGAGACAGCAGGACGCCATGAGCAAAGACAGTGACTTGCGGGCCCGCGGCGAGCGGGTCATACCGGGTGGGATGTACGGACACATGTCGGTTTACCGGCGGATGCCTGAGGGTTATCCACAGTACTTCGAGCGTGCTGAAGGTTGCAGGCTGTGGGATGTGGACGGCCGGGAGTACATCGACTTCATGTGCTCGTTTGGACCAATGATCGCGGGCTATGGCAATCCGCGCATTCGCGCGGCCGCTGATGCGCAGCGGCAGGTGCTGGACATCGCTAACGCGCCGGGCGATGTGATTGTCGATCTTGCCGAACGCCTGGTGCGGCAGATCTCGCATGCCGAGTGGGCCATATTCGCCAAGAATGGCAACGACGCGACGACCACGTGCAACATGGTCGCGAGGGCTGCGACTGGCCGGAGCAAAATCCTGGTTGCCGGCGGCGCCTACCATGGGTCCCAGCCGTGGGCCGCTCGCCACACGAAGGGCACGCCGCCGGAGGACTATGTCAATTTTCCGACCTATCGTTTCAACGACATTGACAGCATCCGGGCGGCGGTTGAGGCGGCGGGCGATGACCTCGCTGGTATCGTTGTCTCCGCGTATCGACATGACGCGGGCAAGCATCAGGAGTTGACGGACCCGGATTTTGCGCGCGCCGTGCGTGACCTGTGTGATCGTACCGGTGCTGCCCTGATTCTGGACGACGTGCGAGCAGGCATGCGGTTGTCGCTCGATGCCAGTTGGACGGTCGCTGGCGTCCAACCGGATCTGTCGGCGTGGGGGAAAGCGATTGCCAACGGCGAGCCGATAGCGGCCGTGCTTGGCAGCGAGCGTTTCCGGGAGGCTGCTGCGAGTGTATTTGTTACGGGCTCGTTCTGGTATCAGGCGTCGCCGATGGCCGCGGCCATTGCGACGCTCGATGTGTTGGAGGAGGCAGACGCGCCGACGCGTCTGGCGGCGCTTGGTCAACGATTTCGCGACGGGCTATACGAGCAGGCCCAACGCCAAGGCTTCGGCATCATCCAGTCGGGACCGCCACAAATGCCGACGGTCATGTTCGAGGACGATGAGGATCTGAAGACAGGTTTTGCGTTCTGCAGCAACGCACTGGCCCAGGGCGTCTATTTGCATCCATGGCACAACATGTTTCTGTCCCTTGCACATACGGATGCGGACATAGACAGGGCGCTCGAGGGCACGGACAAGGCTTTCGCCGCAATCTAAAGGCGGCTGATATGATGGTTTTTAGAACCCGGCGGCACGATAGCTAGTTCCTGTCTCAGAACTCTGTTCTGGGGCGGGCACTGGGGTGCGGTGCAGAAATGCACCGCCATTTTCCGCAGGCGTCTTTATCTGTAAGAGAATGCGAGGTTTGTTTGTAAACCGACTCCCAAGAATTGTCAGGATGACAGTTTTGGGGCAAGAACTAGCTAGGCGTCGGCAGAAGCCGCTTCCAGGGCTTTCGGGATGGCATGTGGGCGAGGCAGATGAGCGTCAGGAACGCGCGCAGCTACGTCCGCTCCTCCCACGTATATCAGGGGACATGCATGATCACCATTTATCACAACCCGAGCTGCAGCAAGTCGCGCGGCACGCTCGCGATGATCGAGGAAGCTGGCGCGCCGCATGAGGTTGTCGAATACCTGAAGTCGCCGCTGACGCGTGACGACCTGGTTACGCTCCTTGGCAAGCTAGCTATTGATCCCGGAGAGCTTGTCAGAAAAGACAAGCGTTTCAAGGAACTCGGTCTTGACGCTGCCGACTACACGACGCGCGATGCGGTTGCCGAAGTCCTGTCAGAGCACCCGGCGCTTATGCAGCGCCCGGTCGTCGTAAAGGGCGACCGGGCTGTGATCGGGCGTCCTCCCGAAAATGTGCAGAAACTGCTTTAGTCGCGGCGAACGGGCTCACGATGAATCCCTGGAACGCGGTGGTTAACCGGTTTGGCAACAAGCACGAACGGTTCGCGGCATGTGTCGAATTCTCGGCCGGCCGGGTGGGATCTCGCGCCAATCGCGGCAGGGAGTTGGCCCGCGAGAAGATCGGCCCTGTCATCGACCGGTCGGGACTCGCTGTGTCGGGCCTCGAAGAACACGCGTTGTATTCACGCTTTTAAAAGGATCAGGGAAACGCCATGGGGATTGTCATTGTAGGTGCGGGTCATGCTGCGGGTCAGGCGGCTGCTAGTCTGCGCGTTGAGAAGTATGAGGGCGAGATCACCGTCATCGGTGACGAACCGCATATTCCGTACCAGCGCCCGCCACTATCAAAACAGTATCTCGCCAAAGAGCATGGGTTGGAGCGTGTCTATCTGCGCCCCGACAAGTTTTATGCGGACAAGGAGATTACGATTCGCACCGGCGTTTCGGTCAGCGGCATCGACCCCGCAGCGCATACGGTCACGACGTCAGAAGGCGATTCGGTGGGCTATGAGAAGCTTCTGATCGCAACCGGCGGGCGGCCACGCAGGCTCGAGAGCCAGGGTAGCGATCTCGCTGGCATACATTACTTCCGCACGATCGACGACGTTGACGCTATCAGCGCAGAGATGCAGGAAGGCCGCAAGCTGGTCATTGTTGGCGGCGGTTATATCGGCCTCGAAGTTGCCTCGGTGGCCGTGAAGTCAGGCCTTGAAGTTCATGTCCTCGAAATGGAATCGAGGATCCTGCAGCGGGTTACCACGGTCGCAATGAGCGACTTCTACCATCACCTGCACGCCGGCCATGGCGTGCACATCCACACGAACACTCAGGTCTCGGCGTTCGCGGGCGAAGATCGAGTCACCGGTGTGGTTTGCGGTGATCAGACGCTCGATGCGGATCTCGTCATCGTTGGGATCGGCATCCTACCGAATGTGGAACTTGCGCAAGCCGCGGGGCTCACGTGCGACAACGGGATTGTTGTTGATGAGCAATGCCGGACATCCGATGGCGATATCTTTGCCGCCGGTGACTGCACCAACCATCCAAATCCGATACTTGGGCGGCGGCTGCGCCTTGAATCCGTTCCGAACGCCATGGAGCAGAGCAGGGTGGCGGCGTCGGCGATGGCCGGGGGCGACAAAACGTATGCCGCAGTGCCCTGGTTCTGGTCCGATCAGTATGACCTCAAGCTCCAGATGGTTGGCTTCTCGGCGGACGGTGAGGACGAGGTTGTACGCGGCGACAAGTCGACCAACGAGTTTGCGGTCTTCTATCTGCGCGGTGGACTCATTGTTGCGGCGGACTGCGTCAACAGTCCGCGGGAGTTCATGCTGTGCAAACAGTTGATGGGCAAACCCGTCGACACATCGAAGCTGGCTGACCCGCTGGTCAACCTGAAGGACTTGATGGGCTGACGGGTGCCGGGGCCGGCACGGGGATTCTCGGAGAGGTCTGACGGGTCGACTCGCCTTCGCGCCCGCGGGCGTTTAAGCCTGATTCGCAACCGTTGACTTCGATGATGGCCCTTTGCCGGTGATGCCCGTGGTCTGCAATCGCTCAAATGTGTCGTCGTGCATACCCAGAAACTCGCTAAAAACTTCACGGGAATGCTCGCCCTGGAGTGGCGCGGGTCGGCTTACTTTCCCTGGCGTGCGGCTGTATTGTGCCGGCACGCCGGCTTGCCAATGCTGACCGGCTTCCGGATGATCCACCCGCACCATCAGTCCGCGATCACGCAGGGACTCGTCGTCGACGACCTCGCTCGGGCTCAGCACCGCCGCCGCGATGACGTTGCTCGTCCGCAATTTCAGGGCCAGACCGTCGCGATCCCACGTGCGGGTCGCCTGGCCGATCAACTTGTCTAGCGCTGCCTCCCTCGATTTACGCTCGCTGGCGTGCGCGAAGCCCTCGATTCCAAGCAGGCTGGCGATGTGGGCCCAGTCCTGATCGCTCTCGGACGCGATCGCTATCCACTGATCCTCACCATCGGCCGGGTAGATACCGTGCGGGGCGTGGAGTGGATGCGTGTTGCCGAGGGGGCCGCGAACGTCGCGGTTTTTCTCGTATTCCATCCACGCGTCGCCGATGAAGGTGAAGTTGGCTTCCTGCATGGAGAGGTCAATGTACTGGCCCTCGCCCGTGAGGTCGCGGTGCAGTAGCGCGAGGGAAATGGCCGCGAAACCGCATAGACCGGCGACGGGATCGGGGTACATCTGGCCCGAGTTGGTGGGGTGCTCGCCGGGATAGCCGAGCAGCGCTGACATGCCCGATGATGGCTCGATAGTGCCGCCAATGCCTGGAACCGCTGCCCAGGGGCCGACAGCGCCGTATGCCGACAGACTTGCGAGAATGACGTCTGGATTAATCCGGGCAAGGGCGTCGTAGTCAATACCGAGATTCTTCATGACTCGCGGCGAGAAATTCTCGGCAACAAAGTCCGCGTGGACGACTAGGTCGCGAAAGAGTGCCACACCGTCGGGCTCGGCGAGATCTACCGTAATGCAACGTTTATTGAGGTTGACCGAGTTGTAGAGGGGACTGCAATTCCATGCGTTCCTGGCGGTCTCGGTCCCCGTCAGGCCCCTGGGGATCGGGTTTTGATAAGTGCCGCGCCAACTGTCGAGTCGGCCACGGGTCTCCAGTTGGATAACGTCGGCGCCCAGAAGTCCGAGCAGCTGGGTTGCATAAGTACCTGCCCAGGCCTGTGTCAGCACAAGTCCGCGAAAGCCCGCAAGCGGGCCTGTTTGCCCGGGGCGTGCCCGACTCACTTTGCGGGGCGGCCGGGGCGTGGTTGGCAGGGTCTCGGCCGCCCGTGCGCTGAAACCCGCTGCTGAGGTCGGTTCGCGAGTGCCTCCAGGCGGCGTCTTCCAACCGGTCTTGCCCATGCGTGCGAAGGGACCCGGAAACCGGGTACCGTCGGCTGCGGTACGGAAGAATCCGCGCGCGAGAAACTGTGGGTTATCAGCGAGTTCGTCCATCGTCAGGACCGGCCCGGCGATGACTCGACGGTCGCCGAGCGCTTGAAAAAGGTCCATGCGATTCCAATCGGCCATGGCTTTGCCGACGCGATCTACGAAGCGGTCCTTGAACTTGTGCCGCAGCCCGGTCTGCTGCAGTTCCTTGTCTTCTGCGAGATCCTTCAGGCCCAGCACCTCCATCGCGCCAACCCAAAAGGCAGGACGAGAGATCGTCAGGGCGAACCAACCGTCCTTGATCGGAACTGGGCCCTCGCTCATGTCGACGGTACTGCGACGGGACCACAGGAAGCCCGAATACTGGTAGCGCAGCGGCGCGGGGCTCGCAGTGGAGACGAGGACGTCTCGTTCGGAAATGTCGATGGTTTGGCCGCCCGATGCCTCGGCGTTGCGCTCGATCAGGCCGGCGACGAGTGCTCCGAAGGCGAGCGTTCCGACCTGGTAGGACGCTTGCAATCCGGAACACTTGAGTGGTGCGCGGCCCTGGTAGCCGTTGACGTAGGCCCAGCTTGAGAGCGCGCAGGCGGTCAGGTCGTTGCCGCGACAGTCGGACATTTCGTTGCCGACCCCGAAGGGTGTGATGACAACGATGAGCGCGCGCGGATTCGCGGCGGCGAGCGCCTCGGCGGCGGCGTCCGTTATGATCA
The DNA here is from genome assembly GCA_963693635.1 of Gammaproteobacteria bacterium. Taxonomy (GTDB): domain Bacteria; phylum Pseudomonadota; class Gammaproteobacteria; order Pseudomonadales; family Azotimanducaceae; genus CAVOBC01. The sequence goes on from CAVOBC010000049.1 coordinate 9,341, forward strand.
CATCGGCCTCGGTAACGAGTGCGGCGGCATCAGCGGGTCCGGTGACGATGCGGTTCGCGAGCAGGTAAGCAGCGGTCGTGCTGTCGCCATCGGCGGCAAACGGCGGAAAGGACCGAACGGGATGGCCTTGCTCGTCCTCGACGCCGATTACTTCGGCCCCATAGTCAGCCGACAGCCTTGCACACCAGGCGGTGGACGGGCGCTTGCCAAGATCGAGAACGCGAAGCCCGGACAGCGGCAGGGATTGATCCATGGTGATCTGGGCCTGAAGGCAGGTGTGGCAGGATTATAGGGCAGCATGCAAGGCCAGGGGCAAGTCGAACGCTGAGGCGCATGAAGGAGCGGCATGAGTAGCCGCATCAGGGAGCTGCCTGGCCGAGCATCATCAAGGGAGCGGCATGACTAAGCAGCATGCGATGAGAAGAAAATGACGCGTAATCGCCTCGTGGTCGTCGCCGGTGGACCTGGCGCCGGCAAGACAACGCTGATGGAGCACCTTGCAGGCGGCGCGGTGACGATGCACGGCGACGCGGCCCGCCAGATAATCCGCAGCCGCTGCGCCGCGGGGCTGTCCCTGCGCCCGGATACCTTAACGTTCGCCCAGAGCCTATTGGCGATGGAGATTGCTGAACGTGACGAGGCCATTGCCCGCGAGGGCGAACACCTGTTTGAGCGCAGCGTCATCGACGCGCCCGGCATGTTGAAAGGCTGTGGGGGCACGCCCGTTGATGAGATCGAGCGCATCGTGCAGGAAAACCCCAACGATCTCGTCTTTCTCGCTACTGCTTGGCAGGACATTTACGTGGATGACGTGGAACGGGATGAAGGGTTTAGTCACGCGCGACGGGTAGGAGAGCAGACACGGCAATGGTACCAACGGTGTGGGTACGATCCTATCGTCCTGCCATTGGCGGATGTTGAAACACGGTCGGGATTTGTGCGGTCATTCCTCGATGCCCGCTGAGTTTTCTCGTTGGGCGCGGCTGTTGAATCCTCTCGTCCCGGTTGCATCACCGCACCGAATCCGGATTAATGCGGCATCTCTTGGCAGGCTGCGAGCTAGTTCGATACGTGAATTTTCACGTTGCTTTGGAGGCATAAATTGAATCTTCACGTTCGCGTTGTGGGCTGTGAATAGTGGCGTCCGAAATCAACTGTTGAGTCGTTGATTTGTCGCGAGCGGACCGAGGCCCTCGAGTTAAGAATTCATCGGTATCACGACGCGCAGGCGCGCACTTTTTCAGCAACCTGCAAGGAGACCAGAACACCCATGGCCAACGAAATAACGCCGGGATCGCAAGCCTGGCATGACTCCTACCGCGAGGCGATTGTTGATCCGGACCAGCGGATCATCGACACGCATCATCACCTCTGGAGCACGGAGTCCATGTGGGGCCGTTATGAGCTTGATGATCTCTGGCGTGATACCGGTTCCGGACACAGGATCGACAAGACGGTGTTCATCGACTGTCATTCGAACTACCGGACTGATGGACCAGACCAACTGAAACCGGTGGGCGAGACGGAGTACGTCGCCGGCGTAGCAGCGGCGAGTGCCGGCGATCCAGGGGAGGCGACGATTGCCGGGATCGTTGGCCACGCCAACATGCAACTTGGTGCGGCCGCCGAAGACGTGCTTGTTGCGCACGAGGCGGCGGGCAACGGGCTCTTTCGAGGCATCCGGCACGCAGGGCCGTGTGACGAAACCGGAACGCTGATGAATCCTGGCGGCAGAGGTCCCGGGATTTACCTGGAGCCAGAGTTTCAGGAGGGTGTGCGGACGCTCGGTCGCCTCGGTTACACCTACGACACCTGGCACTTCTTCCACCAGAATCAGGCATTTCTAGCGCTCGCGCGAGCGTGTCCAGAGACCGTTATGATACTTGATCACTTTGGTACCCCACTTGGGGTTGGTGCGTACGCCGGCAAGCAAGACGAGATCTTTCCAATCTGGCAGCGTGACATCGAGGAGATCGCACGATGCCCGAACGTGATGGCCAAACTCGGTGGCCTCGCGATGCCGGACAATGGCTTCGGCTGGGACAAGCGGGCGACGCCGCCCTCATCCGATGAATTTGTTGAAGCGCAACGACGCTATTATCTGCATATGATCGAGTGTTTTGGGCCTGAACGCTGCCTGTTTGAAAGCAACTTTCCGGTCGACCGTTTGTCTATTTCCTATCATGTCATGTGGAACGGTATGAAAAAGCTGGTGGCAGGTTTCAGTGCGGCAGAGCGGGACGCGATGTTCTATGGCACGGCGGCACGGGTCTACCGCCTTGACTGACGTTGAGATCAATTCGCGGGGATTCTGGACATGATTGACGGCATCAATATTGAACCTGTGACTGCCTGGTTGTGTGAGCAGGTCCCGGACTTCAAGCCGCCGGTTCGATTCGAACTGATCGCGGGTGGTCGATCCAATCTCACATTCCTGTGCAAGGACCAACGCGGGCGAAGGGTTGTGCTCCGCAGGCCGCCGCTTGGCGAGGTGCTGCAGAGTGCGCACGATATGGGTCGCGAGCACCGCATCATTTCGGCGTTGGCCGACTCAACTGTGCCGGTTCCGCAGACCTTCGGGCTTGCCGATGCTGCGGTAAACGGACCTGTGCACGAAGCGCCGTTCTTTGTGATGGACTATGTCCCGGGCGAGGTCTTTCACGATTCGATCGGCGGGCGTAACGCGGCGGCCGGTGACCGCCACGGTATCGGCATGCATGTCATCGGGATTCTCGCCGACCTGCATGTTGTTGACGTTGACGAGGTCGGGCTTGGCGAGCTTGGGCGCAAGGAAGCCTATCTTGAACGCCAGTTGAAGCGCTGGACCCGGCAGTGGGACGCGTCGAAAACCGAAACTGTGCCCGCGATGGAAGAGAGCTATCGCCTGCTTTGTAAACATATGCCGCAGCAGGTTGGCGCGGCCATCGTCCACGGTGACTACCGCCTCGGCAACATGATTGTTGGCGATGGCAGAATCCAGGCCATTCTTGATTGGGAACTCTGCACGCTGGGCGATCCCCTGGCCGACCTCGGCTATCTCCTTAACAACTGGGTGGGCCCGGACGAATTGGCACAGTCCTTCCCAGGTGACATCTCGCCGACCGCGGTCGGCGGCTATCCGTCGCGTGAGACGCTCTGTGACGTCTACGCCGAGCGCACCGGTCGTGATCTTGCTCACATCAACTACTATCGCGCATTTTCCCACTGGCGCCTGGCGGCGATCGGTCAGGGCGTCTTCAAACGATATCAAAGCGGGGCCATGGGTCAGAATCACGGCGTTGACGTCGATCAAAAGCGCGACGATGTTCTGCAACGTGCTGAGTCGGCACTTGCACTTCTTTCCTGAGATTCTGGACGAGTTTCCTGACGCGCTGCCTGGTACGCTCGCCAGTGTATCCACAGTCCGCGGCCCTCATGACCCGCAGTGGCCAATGCGTAAGCGAGATCTAGCGGGACGGCCTGTGATCCCGGCGTGTTGCTCTGGCCGAGATCCCGTGGCGTCCCGGCCATGATTCAGGAACTGAGCGTTCGATTTGCTGAACTTGCGTGGGGGCCCTGGCTACTGGTGCTGCTCCTTGGCGGTGGTGGGTACTTTCTCATTTATTCTCGCCTGCTGCCCTTTCGCTATCTGCCGCATGCGGCGCTCGTCCTCGTCGGTCGCTTTGACGACGCAAAGTCCGATGGCCAGGTGAGCCACTTTCAAGCGCTGAGTGCGGCGCTGGCCGGGACGATTGGAATGGGCAACATTGCGGGTGTTGCTGTTGCGGTTACGGTGGGTGGTGCCGGTGCGATCTTCTGGATGTGGATGAGCGCAATCCTTGGCATTGCGACCAAATTTTTTACCTGCACGCTGGCGGTCATGTATCGGGGCCGGGACGATGAAGGCGAAGTGCAGGGCGGGCCGATGTACGTCATCACGGAGGCCCTACCAAGTCGCGTTCACTTCCTCGGAAGCTTTTTTGCCACTGTCGGCCTCGTGGGTTGTCTGCCGCTCTTTCAGGCGAATCAGTTGGCAAAGATCGTGCGAGATGTTGCCGCGACTGAGATCGCCCCCGTGGACTCGCCCCTGTTGTTTGATGTCGGTACCGGTCTTGTGATGGCGGTCGTCGTCGGCATCGTCATTCTTGGCAGCATAAAACGAATCGCCTTTGCGGCGTCACGTCTGGTCCCTGCGATGACGGTGCTCTACGTCGGTGCCGCGGTGGCAATCCTGGCCGACTCGGCAGATTGCATCCCATCGCTGCTGCGCGGCATTGTCACCGATGCGTTCAGCGGGGAAGCGGTCGCGGGCGGGTTGCTTGCGGTCATGATCACGGGCGTTCAGCGCGGCGCGTTCTCCAATGAAGCGGGCATCGGTACCGAGGCGCTCGCTCATGGCGCGGCGCGCACGCGGGAACCTGTGCGCGAGGGGCTGGTGGCGATGCTTGGGCCCATCATTGACACGTTGATCATCTGCACGGCGACAGCGCTTGTCATTCTTATCGCGGGCGGGGAGGACGCAGATGGAGCAGACGGCGTGTTACTCACCATGCGTCCGTTCACGAGCGGGCTGGGAGTCAGCGGGACCTGGATTTTGCTGGCCTGCGTGCTGGTCTTTGCGTTGACGACAATGCTGACGTATTCCTACTACGGCGAGAAGTGTTTCAGCTTTCTTGCCGGTGCCCGTCGGGTTCGCGTCTATCGCGCGATTTATCTGCTGATGATTCCTGTTGCTGCGGCTGTGTCGCTCGACTCGGCAATCAGCATCATTGACGGTTGTTACGCGCTGATGGCGATTCCGACAATGGTGTCCAGCCTTTGGCTGGCACCAAAGGTCATGGCAGAGGCGCGACGTTATTTTGCGTCAATGAAGTCGCCCGGCGGAGCTTAGTGACCCCCGCAGTTGCGGGCGCAAGCTGGCAAGTTAGCCTTTCATGGAACTAAAGCAATATGCTGCGGTGTTCCCTGCGCGACAATCCGGCACCGTGAGTTGCTGTTAGTGAAGATTGCGTGAACGCGGTTCGACCGCGAGAAGGCGCTTGCTGGCGACGTCACGGAGCTGCGGGTCGTCTGTGTTTTGCAACACACTGGTGTATGTCGACATGGCGAGTTGTGTCTGGCCCTGCATCTCGTACACGGCACCGAGTTGAACCAGCAGGCCCTGATCGCCCGGATATAGCAGTAGTTGGCGCTCGATGCATGCGCGGCTCTCTTTCCACGCACGTTTTTCCCAGAAGATCTTCTTCAGGTTATCGAGGATGCGGATCAGGATTGCCTTGTTACTGGCGAACTCAAGATGCTGGGGTTGGACCTTGGTCGGCTTGCCCGCAATCTGGCCGAGCAGGTTGGTGCAGTCGGCCTCTGACAAAGTACGCCCGGAGAAAGGGTCTATGATCACTTTGTGTTCGATCCCGTAGCGGACCAGAAAGTGCCCGGGAAAGTTGATGCCACCAACGGGGATGTCGAGTCGCTTGCCGAGTCCGACGTGAACCAGCGCCAAGGTAATCGGGATGCCGCGGCGGGTATCGAGGACCCGATTCAGATAGCTGTTTTCGGGGTCGTAGTACGCTTTGACATTGCCGCTAAACCCCTCTTCATTGTGGATGAAGTTGATGACGCTGTTGACCGAAACGCCGACTGAAGTATCGGGGTCGAATTGCCCCATAAACTTGCTGGCGAGTCCGTCCAGATGACTCTGATATTTGGCAACATTGACCTTTCCGTCGGTTTCCGAGGCGATGAGCAGGGCACCTTCGATAATATCAATGTGCTCATCTGGCAGGCCGGAAAGGCGGGCAAATGCAGATCGTGCGGCATTGTTATCAGGGTCGCTCATGGCTGTCCGTATCTTTACAAGGTTACAGTCGATATGCAATCCTGCCGGCCCGGCGCGCGGCCGCGTGTGGCGGTTCGAGCAAGGGGTTTGCGTTTGATCTTTTGCTGGTGCGGGCGGACTCAGGCGGCCTGATGCTGGCAGTGCCCGGCACTTTGGAGTCAAACTTGAAGAGAACTGAATAAAACTGAATCGAGACGAGGAATCGAAACGATGGAATTTGACCTTTCCCAGACGGATGAACTCCTGGCGACGACCCGAGCCGTCAGGAAGCGCCTCGATCTCGACCGACCGGTGCCTCGCGATGTGATCGAGACCTGTATCGGCCTGTCGCAGCAGGCGCCGACCGGCAGCAACACGCAGACCTGGCGGTGGATCATTGTCGAGGATGCCGCGAAGCGCGAGCGTTTGGCAGAACTGTACCGGATCGCGGCGGACGGCTATCTGGCGTTTGCGAGCAAGAACGCAGCGGATGCAGGTGACAAACAGACCGGCCGGGTTCTGGACTCGGCCATGTACCTTGCCGAGAACCTCGGAAAGGTGCCAGTCCACGTCATCCCCTGCCTCATGGGTCGACCGCCACGGGATGCGCCGCCGCTCGCGATGGTGGGCATGATGGCTTCAATTTTTCCTGCGGTGTGGAGCTTTCAGCTTGCGCTCCGCGCGCGCGGCCTCGGCACATGCCTCACCACGCTGCACCTGGCGCAGGAAGCTGAGGCGGCGGCGCTGCTTGGTATCCCTGATGATGTCCTGCAGGTTGCGTTGTTGCCTGTTGCGTACACGAAAGGGACGAACTTCAAGCGAGCAACTCGCCCGGACCCATCGACCCTCATTCACTGGGATACCTGGTAGATTCTGCGACATCTTTAGGGTGTCCACCGACCAGCGTATCAATAGCGAGCAAGAGCGAGTAACCAAATGCAAAGAACATTAAAAGGCAAGGTCGTCGTCGCTGGCGTCGGCGAAACACCCTATTACAAACGGGGCGAGGCTCCGGATGCTGAATTCGATCTTGCGCTGAAAGCGATCCTCGCTGCCTGCGAAAACGCGGGCATCTCACCGCGAGAAGTGGACGGCTTCTCCTCGTTCAGCAATGACCGTAACGACGCATCCCACCTCGCAGCAGCGTTGGGCATCGACTATCTTCGATTTGCCAACATGCAATGGGGCGGCGGTGGTGGCGGCGGGTCTGGTGCCATTGCCAACGCCGCGGCTGCAATTGCCACTGGTACGGCCGAGTGCGTGGTCGTGTTTCGTTCGCTCGCCCAGGGCCAGTTTGGCCGGTTCGGCCAGGGGCCGAAGATCCCTCAAGTCTCAGGCGATGGCGCGCTGACCCTGCCCTACGGTCTGATGTCGCCGGCCCAGAGCTTCGCTATGAAGGTGAAGCGTTTCATGTATGAAAATGGCGTGGAGCAGTCAGCGCTCAGGGCCTTGTCGCTCGCTTCCTATCATCACGCCCAGTCCAATCCAAGGGCGGTGATGTACGGTCGCCCGCTGGATGAAAAGAAGTATGACGAGTCCCGCTGGATCGTCGAGCCGTTTCACCTCTACGATTGCTGCCTGGAAAATGATGGTGCAGCGGCGATCGTTCTGGTTTCAGCCGAACGCGCGAAGGACTTCGACCACAAGCCGTGCTACCTGCTGTCCGCAGCCTCGGGTTCGCATCATCGGGCTGGCGCTTCGGCGCATAACGCGCCGCTGTATGCGACATCGGGTTTTCCGGACCTGGCGCCGCATCTCTACGAGATGGCGGGGGTCACGCCCAGCGACGTTGATGTCCTGCAGTGCTATGAGAATTTCACCGGCGGTGTGCTCATGAGCATGGTTGAGCATGGCTTCTGCGAGCCTGACGAATGCAACGAGTTCTTTATAAAGGAGAACCTGATCGCAGAGGGCGGCAAGTTGCCGACCAATACCAGCGGCGGCAACCTGGCCGAGTGCTACATGCATGGGCTTGGCCTCAACATTGAAGCGGTCCGTCAGATCTGGGGCGAGTCAACCAGCCAGATTGCGGACCCCAATGTGTCTATGGTCGTCTCTGGACCGATGGTGACACCTGTTTCCAGTTGTATCTTTGGTTCGGAGAACACCCTATGAGCGATAACTATCTGCAACCAGGGTTGCCGCAGCCCGCGATGCGTGAGGGACTGGACCTGCCCTATTGGGCTGCTGCACGAGAGGAGAAACTGGTTTGTCAGCAGTGCCAGGACTGCCAGCACTGGCAGTGGGGTCCGGAGTTCATCTGCTTCCGGTGTCACAGTCACGATGTAGCGTTCAAGGAGATAGCGGCCACCGGAACGATCTACAGTTTTGAACGGGTTTGGCATCCGGTGCATCCGGCGCTAAAGGAGCAGGGTGCATACCTTGTTGTTCTGGTTGAACTGCCCCAGTGCGACAGTGCGCGGATGGTGGGTAATCTGCTGGGCGACCCGCATCAGGAAGTCGAGATCGGGGCGGAGGTTCGCGGGGTCTTTGAACACCACGATGATGGAGAGCCCCCTTACACCCTGGTTCAGTGGGAAGTGGTCTAGCGAGTTCCTGCCCGGCGGGGTGCATCGCGGCCTTGATGCGATCGCTGGGCTGGTCGCTTTGATCGTCTGTGTGGCGCTCAGCGTTGCGGGATGTGCGGCACCGGATGTGGCCGGCGTGCGTGCGTTTGACGCCTCGGCGGCCTTCCCTGACGGTCGACGCAACCCGGCGGCCACCCCCGCAAGTGGCGGAGTTTGCCTTCATGGTCGGTCGCAATGACTGCATTGATTCTCGGCGGCAACCCGGCAGCAATGAATGGGTAGACGGTACGCGCGACTGGGATGCCAGGTACTTCATGAACGGCTTCGGCATCGTCGATACTGGCCGATCAGGTCCAGCGTCCAACGGCAATGTTCGGGTCTTCGATGCCGCAACAGGCAAGTGGCATGTGACGTTCTATTCCATGCCGACCTATTCGAGCGGTGTGTGGAAGGGCTGCAAAACCGGGGACGATATCGTTCTTGAAAAGCCCCAGAAAGCGCTCGGCACCACGTTTGCGGGCGTCTCGAGGCTGACATTCCACAACATCCGTGAAGAGGGCTTCGACTCGAAGGGTGAGTGGGTCAGCGACAACGGCCTGGTCGTCTTTCCGTTCTGGACGATTAGTTGTCGCAAGTTGTCTTGAGCCGTGTCTGGCAGTTACCGAAACTTTTCTTGACGCCGCGGCCCTCGACCCGCTGACGATAATCAAGCTTTTCTACCGATTTGCTGGTGTTTGGGAGTCGGTTTGCAAACAAACCTCGCATGATTTTGCAGAAACTCGCATGATCTTGCAGAAAAGAGGCCTGCTGAAAATGGCGGTGCATCCCTGCACCGCAAGCCAGTGTCCGCCCCAGAACAGAGTTCTGGGACAGGAACTAGCGTGGTGTATTAAACAGAATGTAGTTTTGATAAAGCATCTTTCGCGCGACCCACTTTCTCAATAATCTGCTCCGCGCTCTTGGTCCAGACGAAGGGCTTGCTGTCCTCGTGGTCATGGCGATGAACTCGTGGGTGGATTTCTCCAGGTCCTTCACCGACCGGTGCACGCCGCGGCGTAGCTGTTTCTCAGTCAGAATGCCGAAGAATCGTTCGACCAGGTTCAGCCACGACGAACTGGTTGGGATGAAGTGGAGATGCACGCGCTGGTTCCTCTTCAGCCACTTCTTGACCTTCTCGTGCTTGTGGGTCGCGTAGTTGTCGA
>CAVOBC010000050.1:0-18634 GCA_963693635.1 Gammaproteobacteria bacterium
ATCTGAAGCCTTACGAGAACAAAGCGGCCGCGGAAGCGGCGATGCAGGGTTACCTCGATTGGGAAGTCGCACTCATTGCCCAGATGGACCGTGATGGTATCGATTTCTCCCGCTTCATCCCTGAGCGTGCAACGGACGGCTGAAGCGCTGAATCGCGTCGGCTACTTGTCACCTGTTAGTCAATATTTGCCGGCGACGCTGCCAACGCCTCGTCGCTATCGAGCGCGAGATCAAGCGGAACGTTGGGTCTGATCTCGACCTCGCGTTCAAAACGGGTCACATCATCGACTGTGTAGCGGCCGTCTCCAGCGTGCGGAAACTGATCTGACAGGTAACTGACGCGCGCCGTGTGGGCGCCGGCAACGGGGCCGCGGTCTGCCGGAATGGCAAAGGCGCCGTCTTGTGTACGGCTGAACTTCACGCGCGCAACCGGCGCGCCAGGGTCGGTCGGTGTGAGCGTCAACCAGAGCATGCCGAGGGCCTTGCCGTCGAGAGTCACGTTGCCCTCAACGGCAATCCGCGGCGATGCCGTCAGCAAGCCGCGCGTGCGCAGCCATCGATGCAGCATTTGCGGCCATTCGCCATAATCAGGATCGCCATCGCCAAGCCCGAAGCCGTGATCCCCGTGGCCAAAGATATGGAGTTCTGCCTGTACCTCGGCTTGCCGCAGCGCCTCGTAGAAGACCCCCGACTGATTTGCCGGAACGATGCTGTCCTCGTGCGTAGCGACGATGAATGCCGGCGGTGTGTCCGCATTGACCCGCGTTTCGGTCGGCGTGTACACGAGTGCCTTGCGCCCCCGAAGCTCACCGTTGACGACCGCGTAGACCGGCACCAGGAAATCCGGTCGGCTGCTGACGCGCTCGATCGGATCGGGATCGGCCGGATTGCCGCCGTCCCAGGCGACGCCGACAGCAGTCGTCAGATGGCCGCCGGCAGAAAAACCGAGCATGCCGATCCGATTCGGGTCGATACCTGCTGAGCTGGCTTTGGCCCGGACAGTACGAACCGCCCGCAAGCCGTCGAGCAGAGACACGTCACTGTGATATTTTTCGCCCAGCCGATAGCGCAAAACGAAGGCCGCGATGCCTTGTCGGTTTAGCCAGCGTGCAACCTGCAGTCCTTCATGGTCGGAGGCGAGGATGCGGTAGCCGCCGCCCGGTGCAACGATGACGGCCGCGCCTGTTGCGCGTTCTGCCGGCGGCAAGTGATCGGTGATCGCGGGGATGTCGAGCGCGTCATTGCCGGATGCCTGCGGCGCACTGCCTGGCCAGAGTGGTGTGAAGTCCATGACTCGTTCCTTGGAAGGGTTGCGCCATCGTAGCGGTCTCGAGAATAAAGGGCGATCATCGTTGGTGCGGCAGAACCCACGGCAGAGAAAGTCGTCGTAGAGAGCCCTCTATGCCCAGTGCTGAAAACCAAGTGCTGCAAAGTAGCCGCGAGCGAGTTGACGCCCGTGACGTGAGAAAAAGAGCAGTGAGCACTTTTCCGCGACCTCGTAGTACGAAGCAACCCTTGAGGTGAGCATGGCAACCCGTCCCCCGACGTCCAGGACGCGAATGACCGAATGTGTAAAGTCGCTGCAAGCCGAGTCCGTATTGGCCGGGCTCGCGGCAATGCCCGCACTTGTTGACTACCGTGACGAACGCGGCCGCAATTGGCTGCACATTTGTGCTGGGGTCAATGCGACGAAGCGAGCTGGCGTTAAGCCGAGCGACGCGATTGCTCTGGCCGACGGCCTCCTGAGGCTGGGCGTTGATATTAACGAGCCTGCTTTTACTGAGGGCTCGTGGCAGGCGACGGCCCTCTGGTATGCGGTCGGGCGGGGCCGAAACCTTGCGCTTGCGCGTTTTCTGCTGGAGCAAGGCGCTTCGCCGGCGCATTGTCTGTGGGCGGCCAGTTTTAACGAGGACCTGTCGATGATTCGGCTGCTCATTGAGTTTGGCGCCCCGCTCGATGCGATCGCAGAGCAGGAAACGCCTTTTCTTGGGACGATCAAAGCGAGCAAGTTTCGGGGCGCTCGGGTCTTGCTCGACGCCGGCAGCGATCCTGATTTCGTTGACGTTCGTGGTATGACGGCGCTCCATTACATGTTGAAGAAAAACAGCGACGCCGGGCACTTTTCGATGTTTGTCGATCATGGCGCCCGCGGTGATATCAAAGGGCCAGACGGCAGAACGGCGCGCGACATTCTTGCCAGGAAGCGGGACAAGGCGTTTCATGCGATTGCGAAGAAGCTCGCCTGATCGGGGCTAAATGACATCCTATCGGCAGACCTTGGTCGCGGGTCGCCTGTCTGGATTAAGCAAGGTGAAGCTTGATGCTTCAATCAGGATCAGGGCCGTCTACCGATGAAACTCCTTAAAGCGCTTTTGCCGTTCGCATCCACTGTGCTGTCCGGCACGCCCGTCGGCCGGCTGCTCGCGGGCGTCAATGCGGTACTGCCCAACGAAAACAAGCTGCCTGCGGACGCCACAGGTCAGCAGGTGATCGATGCATATACTACCGTGCCGCCTGAATTGCAGAACCGAATGGACGCTGCAACCCGTGAAGTGGAGATGGAAAAGCAGCACAGGGAACAGTGGAAGGCGATGAATGAAGCGGACGCGAGCGGAAACTCGACCCGCCCGACCATCGCGTTGCAGATGTCCAAGTTGGTCGTGTTTCAGATCTGCGCCTTCACCGTCTTTTGTTCTATGTACTCGCACAGGAAGGTGTTGCTGGACTTGAGGGCTTGTCTGAGCTTTGGATTGTTTTCGGCACCCTGACGGGCATCCCGTCAGGGGTCCTGATGTCGTATTTCAATAACCGCTACAAAGACAAGCAGGCGAGATATCAGGCGGCGACGGGCAACCCCGTGCAGACGGGATTTGCCGGGTTGATCAGCGCGTTTCGGAAGTAAGTCCTGATCAGTCGATTCCACGCGACCCTGCGAAGCCACTTGGCAGTCGGTTTGCACGTAAACCTCGCTTTCGTGCAAAAAGAGGCTTGCAGAAAATGGCGGTGCATTCCTGCGCCGCACTAGCCCCGCAGTGGTAACTGGACGACGGCCGTTCCGAGCGCCGTTCCGAGTCCGGCCTGGTTTTCGTTGACGATGTTGACCTCGACCAGATGTTCGCCGTCTTCTTCCCACTTGCGTGAGACCTGCCCCAGCACCGTGTTGGTGTCGCCAACAACGTTGGGGTGTCGGACCTGCACGTTCAGCTTGCGCAGGATGCCATCATCGCCCATCCAGTCAGTCACGATCTGACTTAGCCAGCACACACGCTGGGGGCCGAAATCAAACTGGCCGGGCATGTTCCGGCGCTTCTGCGCGTGCTCGGTGTCAAACCGTCCGCCGCCGCCGAGGTCGCCCGAGCCTTCGGCTTCGAGCGAGGCACGTTGAGCGCGCCCGGTGCCGAGGACGCCGTGGGTGAAGAGGAAGAGTTCGGTGACGCTGTAGGTCCCCTTCGCCAAGGCCGACAGTTCATCACCTTCATTCACATCTTCCCAGTATCGTGGATCGGTACCCCGCCGGGTACGCTCCCACACGAGCGGATCGGCGGGCTCGAATATTGTCTTCGGCGCTTCACCGTCGGTTGCCCTGGGGTCGCGGTCGTACTCGATCGTGTGCCCCATGTTCTGATATCGCGCCATCGTGGTCTTGATTGTCGCGACGACTTCATGGCGCTGGTTGGTATAGGTGACAAGACCGGTGTTGAAATTCAGAGCGCCGATGCGGCGACTGGTTTTGCGAACGGTCTCGCCAACCTGCTCCGTGCACGTGATGCGATCGCCTACCCAGATCGGGCGGATGAAATCGATGTCGGCCGCCGCGTAGTTCACCGGCAGAAACTGGGTGCTGACGCGCTTGCGGTCGATCGCACCGGTCTCACCTGCGACTACGCCAAGGCTGACCGAGTACAGAAAGGGAGGTGGGGCTGTAATCATGCCGTACCCGCTCTGGGCCGCGTAGGCCTCATCGCGCCACAGTGGATTGTAGTCGCCAACGCCGTCGCCGAAGCGGCGGATGTTGTCGATGTTGGCTTCCTTGGTCGGACGGTAGGGCAGGACTGTGCCGATGCCTTTTTTGTACTCCGCCTGGAAGTCGTCGATGGTCTCGATAAGGGCATTGTCAGGCATGGTTTATCTCCTGTTCGAGTGGCTATTCGTGGGTTGTGTTTAGTGCGTCGCCCGTATAGTCGCGCAACTCATTACCGAGTAACAGCCGGCGGGAGCCGACGTCAGGACAGGTCGCGACCGTGCACGCGCTCTATCGGAATCGTGTCGATGTCGACGTCCCGCAGGCAGCGGACGTTCACGGTCCACAGTGCGGGTGCGGTCCGGGGGCGTCTGAATGGCTGAATGCCGCAGGTGGGGCAGAAGTAGTCGCGGGCGGTTCGCGTGTTCCATTGGTACAGGGTCAATGCATCGAGCGGCGTATTCAGGCGAATGTCGTCTGCGCCAACCCGGTGGTTGAGGCCGCCGCGCATGCGGCAGCCCGAACAATCACAGACGCGCACGTGATCAAGGTCCATGTCCACCTCAAAGTTGACGCCACCACAGTGGCAGGATCCTTCGTAGCTTTGTTTGGGCATGGTTTTGCATCCGGGCGAGTCGATATCTGGAATCATAACCATTACGCTCGGTTTTTGATTCTGTTCTGTCCCATGTCGAGAATTCAGGAGAGCGGGTATGGCTGATGACGGACTGGTGCTCAGAGAGTCAGCGGATGGCATCACACGCCTGACCCTGAATCGACCCGAGCACTTGAATGCGCTGTCGAGCGACCTCAAGGTTGCGATCGTCGACGCGTTCCTCGCCGCGAAAGAAGACGAAGCGACGCGGGTGATTATCCTGACGGGCGCCGGGCGTGGCTTCTGTGCCGGGCTGGACCTGAAGGAGTTAGGGACATCCGGCCTCGGTGGGGGCGCGCACCCGTCGGGGATCGATCTCGTTGCTGCCGTGCGTGGGGTGGGCAAGCCGGTCATCGGCGCGATCAACGGCTTTGCGATCACCGGCGGTTTTGAACTGGCCCTGCTGTGCGACATCCTTGTTGGGTCGAGTGAGGCGCGCTTTGCGGACACACACGTGCGGATGGGTGTCGTACCGGGGTGGGGGCTGTCCCAGCGGCTGGCGCAACTGATCGGGGCCTCGCGCGCGAAGGAACTGTCCTTCACGGGCAACTATCTAACTGCAGAGAAGGCAGAACGCTGGGGCCTCATCAACGACGTCACAACGCCGGACGAACTGCTGCCGCACTGCGAGCGCATCGCTGCGGACATCGTCAGCGTCAACCAATCGACCTTGCGCACGGTGCGGCACCTGATCGACCACGGTCAGGAGCATTCCATTGCCGAGGGCATGGGCGAAGAAATCCGGCTCGGTCGTGAAAATGGCAATGATCTGACGCCTTCGGCCCTGGAGCGCCGCCGTCTGTCGGTGCAGGAGCGTGGCAGAGACCTCAACAGATAGGACCGATCCGCCTCGATGCTGTTTTTAGAAAGTCAGTTTTAGCGAATCAGTTTTGGCGAGTCGGGTTTTAGCGCTCAAGCGGGCCGGTCGGCCGGTGCAGGTTGCCGGTCCGCCCGATGACCTCGCGGATGAAGTGCGTCGAATGCGCGTCGATGCGCCCTGCCACCAGCGCCATGTCGCAACGTAGAGTTGAATGCAGGCGATGACGTTCTCGACGATGGTGGCGGGCCCGTCCAGAGACAACGCCTGGCGAAACCGTTCGGACCAGGTGGATGTCACACCGGCGGCGGTCATCGCGTCTGGCCAGAGATTATTGTCGCTAACGCGAAGCACTTCGTGGTGCACCAGATTGACGTATAGCAGCCCTCCGACCAGGCCAGGGCGACAGTTGATGAGGCGTCCTTCGTGGCGTTGCTGCAGGCCAGCAAGTCCTTTCTGCACCTCTTCGATCAAGCCAACCATGATGTCTGTGATGTACCGATCCGCGCGGTCGCGCATGGCGCGGTCCCAGGTGAAGGCGATCGCCCGTTGTTGGAGTTTGCCGAAGACATCGTCTGGATCCAGAAGAGCCCTCGCGGATCGCACGCCAGCGACGCACTCGACTGCGGGACGGGGATCGACGAACCCATTCTCGGCGTCCGCTGGAGAGACGTCGCTGACGACGACAAAATGACCATCACGCAGGGTGGTCCGCCCATCGGCGTTGAATCCGTCGGCAAGCGTACTGGCCGCGGAACGCTCGGGATGTGCGCCGTGCCAGACGCGAACGAGGTCGACGTGGAAGTCGTGGGACAACTTCTTGAAATCGGGCAAAGCCATCTTCCGCTAATGAAAATCAGAGCATAACGAGAAGAGAGACCAGGGTGGTGAAAACTCATGCGACTGGGTTCGCCAGAACGTGGAGGATTCAGTCTGTGCGTGCGCCGGGTACTGGCAGCAACCTTTCATGGAACTAAAGCAATAACTGCGTGAGTTCCCTGCGCGACAGCGCGGTAATCCGGCACCGTGCGAGGCTGCTTGCAACCGCGCCTCAGCGGTTTCGCGGCCTGAACCCGCGTGAACCGCCCCACGCGCCGCTTTGGCCAGGATTGCGAATCTGATCCAGGCTTCGAGCCGCGGTCGAGCGGACTTCAGCGATGGGGTCTTCGAGCGCGTTGGTCAATGCGTCAATGACCTCATCGTCGCCGGACGCGAATGCCAAAGATTGCGCTGCACGTAATCGGACTTCGCTGCTGTCATCACTCAGCGCACCGCGAAGCGGTGCCGCCGCCGTCGCGCTTCTGGTCCAGCCGAGGTCCTGGACTGCCCGAGCGCGTTCGCCGATGTCAGCACTCAACAGTCCACAAGCCATATCGTTGACGATGCCGGACATCGGGTTGCCATCGCCACGTTGTTCGAGCGATCTTGCCGCAGTGACCTGGACGATGTCTCGATCATCGTCGAGAAACTCATAAAGCTGCGCGTCGGCTTCCTGGGGCGTTCGTATCTGTGAGCATAGCGATTAGGTTGCCAGCCATTCGAAGTGAACGTCTGTCGTTTCCGGTCTCGGTGACGAAGTCGCGAACCGCGTCCACGGCCTGTGCATCGTCCAACTGGGCGAGCGCCCGGATTGCTATTAGCCTGCCAGGTCCGGTCGTCATCCGAACCAGATCACAGGCCTCCGCGCGACGGGTTTCGTCATCGATGGACTCATCGGATAGCGAACGCAGACAAGCGCCCATTTCTACCAGATAGGACTCAGGCGACGCTGCGCGGTTGACCACTGCCTGGCCTTCTGATGTGGATACAGCTTTGAGGGGAGGAGCCTCGTTCGACGCGGGACCGTCCGCTCTTGATGTGGGGCGTCGTCGGCGCGCTTCCAATTGATCGATCCGTGCCTCGATCGCCGCGAGGTCAGCGCCGTTGTCGTCCCACGACATCAGGTATCGAGTCACCCAGGCGCCGGTGGCGCCGGAGATCGCGCTGGCAGCAACGACGATAATGAGCGTTGTTTTGATGTTCATTTGACCCCACAGCGGCTCCTGCTGAGTTTATGAGCTTTCTATGTACCGATCGGTTTCCTCCAACGCACTGCTTAAGGCGGCTCAGTTTGGTGAGCGCACCTCGCGATAGGCTCATCCAGGGAATCATCCTGCCACGGAAGTTGCCCGACGGGCATACTTGCACCTCATTTGGCCTGAAGTGCTCGAACTATTTGGCCTGAAGTGCTCGAAATGAATGTATGAAGGCCCACGCAGAAGACCTGAACAAAACGGTGTGTAGAACCAACGTACCGAACGTGGATGAGAGCATGACGGATATGACCGGGACGGCAACGCTATATCACCTGTTACCTGCGCTACACAATCGACATGTACAAGGTCAAAGAGTTTCGACGTTACGCGGCAATGTGGATTCCACTGGTCGAGAAGTTTGGCGGCACCCACCATGGTTATTTTCTGCCGAAAAAGAGTGCGAGCGATATGGCGGTCGCGCTTTTCTCGTTCCCGTCCCTGGCGGACTATGAGCGATATCGAAGTGACTTGCGGCTCGACCCGGATTGTCGCAAGCCTCAGCCTGGGCGGCAGAAACACGCTGCATTCTTGGCTATGAGAGGCAGTTTATGGAGCCGGTGCTGGAACCGGTAAAGGGTGACGCGTGAGCAGTTTGGACTTCACGCGCGTGATGCCTGCGCACGGTGCCGCATGTGCACGCACTGTTGTGATCGAGTTTCCTGACCGGGAACTTGCCGAGGCTTTTATGGAAGAACGCAGCCAATCTGACTTGCCTATGATTTCGGGACAAACGACGATGAGTCGCATACTGCTGGTTGACGGTTGCACGTGACGGGCCGGCGACGGCCGTCGCTCAAGCCATGCCTGGACAAGAACTCGTGATGGGTTCCGGATCGCGAGTTCAGCCTGCTAATTCCCCGTCCGGTCAGCCGGCATGGGCGTCGTAGGTAGAGACGTGCGTTGCACTTACATCGCCAGGCGGGATCAGTTCCATACACACGCTTGTGGGTAGCATCTGGATACGGTTGCCCGCGTTGACGCGCGCGGCGTCAGGACCCAGGCACAAGTGCCCGATCGATTCGTCCCGGCGCCACGCGAAACCTTCGGGAGCCGGTCGGTCGTCTGCGGGATTGGAACCCCGGTAATCGTCGCGCAGGGCCCGCGCCACAGCAAGTGCGGTGTCGGCGGTGCGGTGTTCCGCGAGATATTGATTGGCGGTTTGCATGATGGGCGTGATGAACGAACGTAGTAGCGGATTACGAGGACTGGCGGCAAGGCGATTGGCTGCCCAGAATCGGCCGGTTGGCAACTGCGACCGTTCGGCGATCTGGTCATAGGCATGGTGAACCGCGTTGATAGCGGTACCCTGCGCATAGTTCGCGTACCGATTCCTCGTTCTCCCGGCCCGTATCGTCTGCGCAAGTTCGGCGAACGCCGTCTGTGCGGGATCGTTGATGCTGAAGTCGGTGGCTGTTAACGGCGCCAGCAAGGCGGCAAGTCGAGGTTCATTCGCGAAGTCAGGAATGGTTGCCATAGCCAGAACCGAAGCACGCACCTGTGCGGTAAGAGCGGTGATCAGTCCGGTTTTGATGGTGATGGTGCCGGCCCGACCAATCAGTTGGCGGTGGAACGCCAAAAGCTCGAGTGTCAACTCCGCATCAAGCGCGCCGTCGGCGTGCAGGGGTTGCAGGGTCGAATAGCGCTGCGCGACCAGCAACCACATGATGTTGTCGTCGGTCATGGCGGTTGCCTCGCGAGATAGCTCACGCATCAGGTCGCGATGCAGGCGATAGTATCGGGGGTCCTGCGGCAGATAGCGCCGCACCAGGTCCGGGTTGGCAATGATGCTGCGCAGACAGGTGCTGCTAAAGGTGCGACAGGACGCGTAGAGGACCCGCACGTCATCATCGAGCGTCTCATCGGTGTGTGTGCGCGACAGGGCCGCGAATTCGGCCAGACGACGCGCCGTCGCCATGACGGCCGGGTTCTCTGTTTGCGCCGCGTTGACTGTGTCGGCCCTCTTGAGCCATTGCGCACTTTCGGGGGTGATGCGTTCGTCAATGATAAAGAGACTGGCTGCGCCCGCCGCGAGAATAGCCGCGACCATCAGCAGGATTCGGAAGGAGCGCATATTAATTTCAGGGGGATTCGTGTCGGGGTTGGTCGGAATTGAGTGTGGAAGTGGCTCGTGGTTACGTCAGCGAACAGGAAGGTCCACAGGACGTAACCAGGCGAGCGCGCCCGGCTTTTGATCGGTCCGCTATGGTGCGTCCGGTCGCCCCTTCATCATCCGGAGTGGCGTGTAGGTCATGGTCGTTTCGCCATGTTGATTCACCACCTCGTTCCGCGTTCGAACCAGTGCCCGATTGCCCTTGGATGCGGGCTTAATCTCCACCACCTCGCCCTCTATGTGAATCGTATCGCCGGCGAAAGTCGGCGCCTTGATGTCCATCTCGCAGTTGAGAAATGCGATTCCCGTGCGCGCGATCGTCGCGGGGATGACGATACCCTCGGCCATGGAGAAAACGAGCGCGCCGGGCACCAGACGCCCTTCAAAATTCGTATGGTTCTTCAGGTACTCGGCGGAGGTGAAGAGTTCTTCTGTCATGCCGGAGACGCCGACGAAGTTGAGGATGTCGGTCTCTGTGATCGTTCGGCCCAGGGTCTCGAAGGCGTAGCCGACATGCCAGTCCTGGTAGTAGAAGCCGTGTCCAAGTAGTTCCATCGTATTGGGCTCTTCCAGGTGGTGACTTGTCCGTGAATTGCTGCGTCAGATGATGACGACTTCCTGGCAGAGGATGGCGTCGACCTTGTCGAGCTGTAGAATATGTTGTTCGATCTCGCTGATTGAGGCCATCTCGCTTGAGCCGAAAGTGGCTTGCATGCCCTCGGCATCGGCGAACCAGAGCGTTGCGAGAGCATCATACGGCGGTTCGCGGCCGTCCCGGTACGCGCCAAGGGCGCAGTGCCCCTGCAGATACCCGGCTATGCCTGCGAGGTTGGCGACCAATGGCCCGAATTCGTCGCGGTACTTGCGCGTGAATTCGTCCAGGGACAGATCCGGTTGCCGTCGAACGAGCGCCATCAGTTTCGTCTCAGCCGGACCTGGCTCCTTGAGATAGAAGTCGTCAGTGATGATGGTGCCCATAGATGATGCGTCGATGAAATTTGCCTCATCCGTGCGAATCCGGCGCAGCGCATCGCTGCCGACGTTGGCTTTCATCGCGTCCTTGGATTCAAACCAGACTTCCGCGATGCCGTCGAAAGGGGCGGTTCTGCCAGGCAGTGCCGCGGTGGTGTGATTCTGAATGTAACGCACAATGCCCGGAAGCTGGGTCACAACCTCGGCGTGGCGGTTCTGCCAGTGATCCTGAAATTGTGCAACGGTGATAGAAGGCAGGCGGCGAAAGTAGCTGGACTGGCGGATCATGGGTGGTACCCCACATCGGACGGTGACATCAGTGTGAGCTTGAACTTGTTCGCAATGGCCCAGGCCTCGCCGGTTCGGCGCTGCAGATCCTGGGGCCTGTGTGCATCGGCGTTGATAATGACCTTCACGTCGTAGTCGGCGGCAAGTTCCCAGAACGGCTCCCACGGATAAAGCGGAAACGGGTTGTCAGGCTTGCGGTGGGCGATCTTGGCGAGTCCGAGCGCGTTGATTTCCATGGCGACGCCCAATTCCGCGGATGCGGCTAGGATGTCCTTCGAACAGGCGATGGTGTCTGCGTCCCAGTCGGCGTAGCAGTTGCCGAAGAGATCGGGGTGAGCGATAAAGCTGAAGTAGCCCGTTGCCATCATATCGATAACATGGGCGGCGTACTTGTGCAGATTCTCGGGGGTATCGGTGCCGCCGTAGGTCGGGCGCCATTTGCCGCCGTCAGGAAAGAGGTGGGCGCCGCCGACGAGATAGTCAAAGCCGAGTTCACCGAGGAGTTCATCCGCGTAGTAGGCGTCGAAGTCCGCGATGTATTCGCACTCCATGCCCTTAAGAATTTTGAGCCCGGGGTAATCTTCGCGCCCCTGGTCGATGGCGGCCACGTAATCCGCCAATTGCTCGTAGCTCATACGCGCGCGCTGCCAGCGGTCATCCGGCAGTGCGGCATGATCCGAAAAGCCGAGCGTCTTCATGCCGCGCTCAAGGGCGACATCGCAGTAGTCTGTTACGTCACCCTTCGCGTGCTTGCAGCGGAAGGTGTGTGTATGAAAGTTGTGCTGAAAGTCCGAATCGTCCACGGTATGGCTGCTCTTGTCTTCGGTAGGGACGCATCGCCCGGGCAACGCGGTCAGGAGGTTCGCGGTCAGGAGGTTAAGAGTACCATCAAATCTCGGGCGGGCCGTGCGGATGTGGTTGTGCAAGGCACCACCGGTTCATGGCAACTCGGCCCGTGCCCGCCCCAGAACGGAGTTTTGGGACAGGCACTAGCTGTTACCTGTCCCAAAATTGTCATCCTGACAATTCTTGGGAGTCGGTTTGCAAAGCAAACCTCGCATGAACTTGCAGAAAATGGCGGTGCATCCTTGCACCGCACTAGCTATAGCGAGAGCTACTCGGCACCCGCTGACGCGCGCCGCTGAATCATCGCTTTGCGCACCGCGATCATCTCCTCAAGACCGAGCGCGCCGTCACGATTGCGATCGCCGAACTCGAGCATGCGTTGCAACGACTTGATGACACTGATCTCGTCGCCCGCGAGCACGCCGTCCATGTTTTTGTCCAGGAACCCCATGCGCTGCGTCATGGACATACGCACCAGATCGTGGATGGGTGCGTCCGATGTCTCTTCGTTCCAGGTGAAGACGAAGTCGCCGTACAGCATCTCGTCGCGGGACTGTAGTCCCCAGGGCACGTGGCGATCGGGGTCTGGATTGGCCGGGTTCTTCGCCGAATTGTCGTACACCGTGGTGTGAACCAGTCGTGCGCCGGCCGGCACCGCAAGGGGCTCGTCGAAAACGTAGCCGCGCTGCCAGTTGAAGTCGTACTCTGGCACGGACAGCAACAACTCTTCTGGCCCGTCCGGATACCGCAGGGCAAAGGTCGAACTCCGGCCGCGGTAGTGCGAATGGGGCAGAATCTCGTACAGCGTGGCGTCCTTGTAGAACTCAAAGTACGCCTGCTCCTTGTGACGCTCGGCGCCAGCGGGGATGCTGATCATCGGGTTCATGACTACATTGTGGCGCAGAAAGTTGGCTGGCTTCTCGTCGTGGAAGTAAAAACCCAGCCGGGTCTCGTCTGTGACGGCGCGGCCGAAGGGTGTGTAGTGAATTTGCACCAGAAAGTGTGTCCCAGGCTCCAGGTAAACACCGGTTCCTTCGGGCATCTCGGTCGGACCCGTACCTGGTGCATAGCCGCCAACATAGTCGTCGAACAGGCTCTCCTGGCTGTTGTTGGGATCCTTGCCCGGCGGCGTGATGCCGACAAGCACATGGTGCACCACTTCAGTCACGCCCGGATTGACCGCGAGTGCGCGGATCCACGTGCCGGCCTTGATGGGGTTGGCGATGGTCGGGAAGCGATAGTCGATGATGCCGCTCGCAGGGACGTCCTGCGGCGCGATCGTGAGCACGAGATCGGGTTCGCCCATGGGCCAATCGCCTGGGGCCACCCGTTTTTTCTTGAGCGGGTCTTTGCCTTCGCCGCGAGGCGATCCGGCTTCAATCCAGGTAATCAGGTCGCGCCGCTCGGCGGTCGACAATCCGACATCATTTTGCCATTTTCCGACATGCGGGTCGGCGTGCCAGGGCGGCATGCGGCGTGTCCGCAGCACTTCTCGCATCATTGGTGAGAAGCCCTTGACCATCTCGTAGCTGCTCATTGCCCATGGCCCGAGGCCACCGTCGCGATGACATTCCACGCACCGCTTCTGCAGGATCGGCACGATGTGACCTGCGTAGTCGGCGACGGCGGGCTTGTCGAAGTTGATCAGGCATCCCATGGTGTCGCGGCTCGTAACGGCCAGTGGCTTGCCCGCGAGGACGCCATTAATGGCGTCTGCAAGGTAATGGGCTTGCGCTTTTTCCTTCTGGCGCTCGTAGGTCACGCGATCGTTGATGGGACCGTGGTAGGCCACCTCCCAGGTCTTCGTGTCGATCACGAACGTCTCTGCAGTTCTTGAAACGCCCAGCGCGGCGACGATGGTTTGCGTATCGTCATGCAATACCGGCAGGCCGATGTCCCACTCGCGCGCTTCCTTTTTCAGCGAATCGCGGTCGTCTTGCAGATTGGCGTTGATCATCAGGAACGTGACCGGCTGGTCTTTGAAGTCCGCGCGTACCTTGCGCAAATCAGGCAAAAGGTTGCGCACCATTGGACAACCGTTGCCCTGCACCATCAGCACAATGGCAGCACTGTCGGCGTAATACTTCAGGCTGTGGGCATTGCCGTCCTGGTCGAGCAGCGTGAAGTCATCAACCTTGTCGCCCGCCGTGGCGGTCGCCGCGGTCGCGAGCACAACAGACGTCAGGCCGACCAGAGTCAGGCGTTGAAAGCGTCCGAAAAACGAAGCAGTTGAGTCCATTTCGACTCCTGAAAAAGAGGGCAGATAGAGCAGATTAGGGCGCAGCATGGTGTAAATCAACGCATTTCCCCGCGGGAAGGTTGCCACTCTCTGCGCGCGCCGTGGGCGTCAGGGCCCGCCGGCGTTTCTCATCTTGCGGGACAGTTGTCGACGCAGGTCGCGGATTGTTGGCCGCTCCGCCGCACGCGAGCGCGTGCTTTTGTTGGTGGTGACAGCCGGGTTTGCCAACTCGTGTGCGCTGACGGTGCCATTGCCGTCTGCGTCGATACGCCAAGCGCGGTCCCTGCGCGGGCGATTTCGCGGGCAGAGAGATGGCCGTCCCGGTCACGGTCGAGGGCGCGTGCGACAGCGAGGTTGGCGTCCTGGCGCGGCATGGACAACGGTTGGGCGGGATCGGCTGCGGGCACTTCGCTCGCCCCGGGATAGATCCACGGCCGGGCTTGTTTGATGACGAGCACGTTATCCACGGTCACTTTGAATTCGATCTCCATCGCAAACGCGCGGTCATTCGGGTCGCGCCGATAGTGCGTCGCAAACTCGTTGTGCACGATGCCGAGGTAAATCCGCAGCGTGTCGACGTGATCGTCTTGCAGCGCACTATCTCCGCGCTGGTGCAGAAGTTTGTCCGTGCCGGGCTGCCAGCCAAGCAGTTGCTCCTGAACAGCATGCCGGCCCCTGTTTATGTCGGCGGGATGGGTCACGCGATTCTCGCCTGCCCGAGCGTATATGTAGTGGGCCCCGCGATTGCCATACAGGATGTCATCGGTAACGGCGACGCCGTTGGCGCGTTCGTCATCAAAGTTGCGATGCAGGAAAACCCCCATCATGGCAGCGTTGTGGTCGATACCGTGGAACTCGCGGGCATCGACGGCGCGGTAATTCCACACGTTGGCGTAGACCTGCTTGATGGATTTTGCGAGGGGTCCCTCGTCCGCGCGATGGGTAAAGGAATCATAGAGACCGGCGCCGCTGAAACCATAGAGGTCCTCCGCGTTGGCACTCGATCGGCAGCGTATGGGATGGCCACCAA
Source organism: Gammaproteobacteria bacterium (assembly GCA_963693635.1). Lineage (GTDB taxonomy): Bacteria > Pseudomonadota > Gammaproteobacteria > Pseudomonadales > Azotimanducaceae > CAVOBC01. The sequence goes on from CAVOBC010000050.1 coordinate 14,994, forward strand.
AGTCTCCCTGAATCTCACCGAGTGCAGTGGCCGCGGGTGCGGGGAAGGGCGCAGCCCTGATGCGTCTGCGCAGATCAGCGAGTAATTTCTGGCGTTTGGCGGGGTTGGGGGAATCGGCGTGGCTGAGCACTGCGGACGCGGCTGCATCCAGTAAGTTTGCCGACATGAAACGCCTGTAGAAAGAAAAAGGAACAGCGAAGCCGGCCGGCACGGCGTCGGCGGGCAGGCCGACTTGCCGGAGCGAGGCGAGATTTGCGGCCTTGGCGCCGATACTCGCGCGATCACTGAAGCTGAGTTCATCGAGCGGCCGAATGGCCGTCACTGAGAGGTCCGGGACGGGTAAGGCAACCGCGTGGGGCCGCACGGAGATTTCGGCATGTCGGACCGGCACGATCTCGATGCCGGTCCTGCGAACGGTTAGTGGACCTACTGACCGAGGTGATCGGCGATTTGCGGCAGGTGCGTCGCACCGGCGACGTATGCGTTGGGTATGCCAAGCTGGATCGCGCGTACATTGACATGCGAGAGCGGGGTCTGACGCCTGCCGGTGATGATGCCCGCTACGCGAGGCAAATCATCCGGCAGATCATCCACCACGATGACGTCGCCTGGCCGCGGAATCGCGGGCGATTTGTGCAGGACCAGTCGGCCTGTCGTGTTGCCTTGCTGCAGGGCAAGAAACTGCAAAGGCACGTCAAACAGGTCAGCGTCCGTGTAGACCGGCAGATCGAATGCGCCGGCTGCCGCGAGCCCCTGCAGCAGGCTCGCGAGCGCAGGCTGCCGGGGATGCAATCCGGTAAGCTGGTCGAGGAGGGGCATCTGCCGGGTCAGCAGGCTGAATACGCGTTTGACGGTCCGGGCCTCGCGCCGTCGCGGTGGATCGAACTCGAAGGTGAAAAGACCGGTTTCGCCGCTCGGTGCGCGCAGTTGTGGTCGGTACACGATGACGCCGTCCGCGCGGCCCATGCCGCGCGCATACGTGAAAAGGCCGATGCTGCGTGCGAAACCGACGTGGGTCGGATGGGTGCGCGTATTGATGAAATAGACGTCGGGGGCCTCGCTCGTCACCGCATCAACCGTAAACTTCACAAACAGCAGGCCGTCGAGATAGGGGTCCTTGAGCGAGTCCCCGGCGTAGGCGAGCGCTGCAAACGCGGGCAGGGATGCAATGCTGGCGGAGCCATCCGCCTCTGCCAGTTCCGATGGTGATTGACGATGGCTCGCGTGTGCTGGTTGGTGGCGTTTCCCGGACCAGCCCCCATTCAGGCTGCGAAAGGCGGCCGTCCTGGTCAACGTCCAGCCGGCGGAGCGCTGATGGCGCCTCATGTTGTTCCGCCGATGAGATCATGCCGTCGTGGTTCGCATCGACGTGATCGATCAGGCGGTTGGATTCGGTGGCTGCAACTGCTGTGTGGCCGCAGTGAAGGGCAAGGGTCAGTAGCAGGCGGAAGGTTTTGAGTTGGGTGTCGTGCATCTCGCTCATTGCGCGTGCGCTCCCGCTCGTTTTTGTCTCAAAATTGTCATGCTGACAATTCCTGGGTCGCGTGCGTTCAGAGGATCTGCCGGAGAACTCTGTCAGAATACTGCACCCTCACGCCGTCTGCTTGTGCTGTCCTGGGATCTTGCCTGGGCTGTTCCGGGCGTCCGCGGAGAATGTGCGCAAGGGGACCCGGGTGGGAACCGCTTGATGTCTGTCTGACGCCTACGAAGCAAGAGACAGCCAAGCGTCTGTGACCGGATAATGAGAGCGTCTGTGACGAGACAATGACAGAGTCTGTGACCAGAAAATGAGAATAACCAATTTAGAGGAGACTCGAATGAGCGAATTCTACGAGCCCCGCGTCAATCCGGACGGCAGCTACGACACGCTGACCATCGACTCGACGCCGGGCGTTGATCGGGTGACGCTCAATCGGCCCGAGTCGCTGAACGCCATGAGTCGAACGATGATGCTGGAATTGCAGCACTACTTCGGACGCCTTTACACCCGGCACGAAGTGCGTGTGGTGCTGCTAACCGGTGCCGGGCGCGGCTTCTGTTCAGGCCTCGATCTGAAGGAGGACAGATCCGATGAGCCCGGGGCCGGGCCCGTTGCGGGAATGCGCGTGCAACGGCGGGTGAGTGAGATCATGCTGCGGATGCGTCGCGCGCCCCAGGTCATCATTTCTCTCATCAACGGCGTAGCGAGTGGCGGCGGCTTTGGGCTTGCGCTCGCGTCGGACATCCGAATCGCCGCAGAGGGTATTCGTATGAATGCCGCCTTCATTCGGATCGGCCTGTCCGCCTGCGATGTTGGCGTGAGCTATTTTCTGCCTCGACTAGCGGGAAGCTCGCTAGCGTATGAACTGCTGCTGACCGGCGACTTCGTCGATGCCGACCGGGCGCTTAGATGCGGGCTGGTGTCGGACGTCGTGGCGCGCGACGAACTGGCCGGCCGGGGTGAAGCCATGGCGGCATCGATCCTGCGCAACTCGCCGATCGGGGTCAGACTCACCAAGGAGTGCCTTAATATGAGCGTTGATGCGCAAAGCCTTGAATCTGTGATCGCTATGGAGGATCGTCAGCAGATACTCATCTCAGCGACGAATGATATGAGCGAAGGTGTTGCCGCGTTCCGGGCCAAGCGTGAGCCGCATTATGCGGACGAATGAAGCGCACCCCCAGCGGCAAAATGCAGATCGGACGCGAACTGCATGATCAAAGAGACCCACTGTCGATGCTAACCAACAAGGAGTGAGATGTGATTACACGTCGTGGATTGATGCGGGCAAGCGCCGCATTTGCAATCACTTTGCCGATATCAGTGCGTGGAGCGAGCCCGGTTTCGGGGGCGGCACTGCGGCCTGTCAATGACGAGACGACCGGACTGCCGCTTCTAAAGCTGCCACCGGGGTTCACGTACCGGTCCTTCAGTTGGACCGGCGACCCGATGGTCGATGGCTCAGCGACGCCCGGGCGCCACGATGGCATGTGTGTCAGCACGGCATCCCGCCCCGGGGAGACGTTGCTGCTGCGTAATCACGAGCAGTTCTTTGGCGCGCGCTTTGGTGCTGCCGATGTGCCTACGTACGATTCTCTCGTCGTGGCCACGGGGGCACACGAACACTTTCCTGACGGCTTCGCGGGCGCTTGTGGTGGCGTCACTGCGGTCGTTCTCAAAGGCGGCGTGTACCAGGAATCACAACCGTTGTTAACGGGCACCCTTGGCAACTGCGCGGGCGGACCGACGCCCTGGGGAAGCTGGCTGACGTGCGAAGAGATCGTCTTGCGGGGCACCCGCTGGGGCGCGCCTGAGGTTGGCTTCATGCAGGATCACGGCTATGTGTTTGAGGTGCCCGCTCCGCACCTTGCGCGGGCAAGTGCAAGACCCATCAAGGATCTTGGCCTGATGAAGCATGAGGCGACGGCGATCGGCACTGACGGCAACGTCTATGAGACGGAAGACAACGCGATCTTCGCAAGCGGTCGCATGATGAGCTCCGGCTTCTACCGAATGTTGCCAACAGATCGCAGGGGCACCATCGGCTCTCTCGAAAAGGGTGGGGAGCTACAAATGCTGAAGGTGCGCGGCAAGCAAGCGGCTGACCTCGCGTTTGCCAGGCAGGGTGAGACGTTCGACATCGAATGGGTAACGATCGCCG
>CAVOBC010000051.1:0-18603 GCA_963693635.1 Gammaproteobacteria bacterium
CCAGCCCGATGTTGCGACATCTCCATCGCAAGCAATACCCGCGTCACCATGTCGACATCAGGACCGCCAAACTCGGGCGGGATGCCAAGACCAAACAGCCCCATTTCACGGGTCTTCTCGATGAGGCGGGCTTTGTCCGCGGGGTCCAGTTCGTCGGCGTCCGGGTCGAGATTCAGCTCAAGCGGCAGGATCTCTTCGGCAACAAACCGTCGCACCATATCGACGATCATCGTCTGTTCGTCTGTCAACGTCAGTTCCATGCGCCCTCTCGTCTCATTGTCATGTCAGTTTCGCAAGCCGTTCGTTGCCCGCAATCGTCTCGCCAACGATTGTCGTCGGCAAACATCTGTCGTCGACGAAATGGTCAGGGCAAATACCGCAGGAAATCCGCAAAAAACGCATGGCGAACGTGCGGGCCCGCTCAGGAAGCCGGGCTCAGTCGACCAAGCGGCGCACCGCTTGCGGCATCGTTTAGTTCTGGCAGCGCGCCATTACGGGCCCTATGCAGCATGAGAAGCTCCCGATACCTCGTGTGATACGCGTGGGTCACCTCGACACGAAACGATGTGGCCACCCCAACCTGCGCCAGCAACTCAGACCGCAATCCAAACAGAGATCGCGCGCCCGCATAGCCGATGTACACCACCGTGCCGTCGGCTCGACCCAGTTGGTAGACACCGAGATGTCCGCCCAGCATGGTCGCATTCTCTTCGTCCAGCGGCAGCCAGGGTTTGTTCAGGTCGATCGCCACGGGTCCGCCTTCCTCAGTCGCAGAACGCGCCAGTATAAGGCCTCGGCACGGGGATTGGTGTATTCTCAAAGCCCTTGCGATCACCGATAGACAGTGACCCTGGGGAGCACAAGTGCCGAGGCAAAAGCAGGAACTGCTGCAGAAATACCGGGACAAGCGCCGGGTCGACGGCACGCCCGAGCCGTTTGGGCTGCGCAATGCAGATCTGACTGGCGCACCACTGCGCTTTGTCGTTCACCACCACGCCGCTCGCAACTCGCACTTTGACCTGCGCCTTGAGATGGAAGGTGTGCTGAGGTCCTGGGCCGTGCCGAAGGGACCATCGCCCAACGTCGCGGACAAACGTTTCGCAGCGCTGGTCGAGGACCACCCGCTGGAGTACGGCGACTTCGAGGGTCGCATCCCCGATGGCAACTACGGTGCGGGCTGGTCCATTGTCTGGGACCGCGGCATCTGGACGCCACTTGCCGATCCCATCGACGGCCTGCGCGATGGCAAATTGTTATTCACGCTGAACGGTCACAAGCTGCACGGCAATTGGACCCTGGTCCGCATGAAGAGCGGCGCAAACGATTGGCTCTTCATCAAGGAGACCGACCAGCACGCGAGCGACGCAAGTACCGAAGACTATCCAATGAACTCGGTCTTCACGGGCCTGTCTATCGCGGATCTGGACGCCGGTCTTGACCAGGGGACACGCATCAACGCCGAACTGGCCGAGGCTAAGGTTGAGCCCGGGCCCGCAACCGACGTCACGCCTATGATGGCCAAAGCTGGCGATGCATTCTCGCGCAAGGGTTGGGTGTTCGAGATCAAGTACGACGGCTATCGGCTGCTCTGTCACAAAGACGGCAACAATGTCTCCCTGATGTCGCGCAACAACAACGACCTCTCGGCAACCTTTCCCGAGATCAGGCAAGCGGTCAGCCGACTGCCCTACGAGCGCCTCATCATTGACGGTGAAGCCGTGTGCCACGACCCGTCAGGACTGCCAAGCTTTGCACGGATGCAAAAGCGCGGCCGACTCAACAAACCGAGCGCCATTGATCGTGCGACCCGGGAGAATCCCGCGACGCTGTATGCCTTCGACCTGGTCGCGTTCGGCGACTACGACCTGCGGCGAATGTCACTCGTTGAGCGCAAGCGACACTTAAAGGCACTCCTGCCCGCCGTGGGCGAACTCCGGTTTTCGGATCACATCGCCGAGGACGGCAAATCCATGTACGCCGCGTCTGCGAACCTCGGTCTCGAAGGCATCGTTGCCAAGAAAGCGGACTCAAGGTATGTAAGCACACGGTCAGACAACTGGATCAAGATTCGCATTGATCAGACCGACGACTTCGTCATCATGGGCTATCGCGCGGCCGAGAATGGCGACATTCGCTCGCTCTCGGTGGGCCAGTATGTTGACGGCGAATTGGTCTATACCAGCAATGTCGGTTCCGGCCTCAGCGAGAAGTGGAGCAAGCATTACCGCCCGTTGTTTGACGAACTGGGCACGTCCAACAATCCGGCAACGGGGCCCACCACCAAAGATTATCGGTGGCTGGCCCCGACTCTCGTCTGCGAGATTCGCTTCAAAGAGATAACACCAGGCGGCCAACTCAGGCATCCTGTGTTCCTGCGCGACCGGGACGACAAGCCGCCGCTTGAGTGCACGCGTGAGGTCCGGTCGCGAGCGCTCGATGAGGTCGCTGTCGAGCCCGAACCCATCGACAAAACCGTGCACGTAACTAATCGGGACAAGGTCTTCTGGCCCGATGACGGCTATACCAAGGGCGACATGATCGACTACTACGAGGCCGTCAGCCCCTGGCTGCTGCCGTGGTTGAAGGATCGTCCCATCGTTCTTACCCGTTATCCGGATGGCATCGACGGTAAGTCGTTCTACCAAAAGGACGCGCCCGAGTTCGTGCCCGACTGGATGCGCGTCGAAAAGATGTGGAGCGACGTCACCGAGCGTGAGATCAGTTATTTTGTTGTCGATGATGTCGAGTCGATTCTCTACATCGCCAACATGGCGAGCATACCGCTGCACCTCTACCACAGCCGCACCGCCAATCTTGAGCGTCCCGACTGGTGCGTACTGGATCTGGATCCGAAGGACGCGCCGTTTAGCGATGTACTCACGGTCGCGATCGCCATCCACGCGCTCTGCGACGAGATCGAAATGCCCAATTACGTCAAGACCTCGGGCTCAACCGGCCTGCATATTCTGCTGCCACTCGCGAATCAATTCACTTTCGATCAGTCCCGCATACTGGGCGAACTCCTGGCTCGCGTCATCGTCGCGCGCCTGCCGGAGATCTGCACGGTCACGCGCAACCCGGCCAAGCGCGAGGGCAAGGTCTACATCGACTATCTGCAAAATGGCTCCGGCAAATTGATCGCCGGTACCTATTGCGTGCGCCCGAAGCCCGGGGCACCGATCTCGATGCCCGTCAAGTGGAGCGAGGTCACAAAAAAGCTGAAGCCGGATTCCTTCACGATCAAGAACGGCATTCGCCGACTCAAGCGCATGAAGACAGACCCGGCGATCGAGGTACTCGATCAGCCCGTGAATCTGCTGAAAGTGCTCGAACATTTGACCGGGCTGGTCGTTGTCCCAAAATCGTCATCCTGACGATTCCTGGGAGTCGGTTCGCCAACAACCCTGTATGTTCTTGCAGAAGCGAGGCCGCAGAAAATGGCCGTGCATCCCCGCACATGCACGGGCTCCAATATCGAAGTACTCCTCGTAGTTGCGGCGCCGGAGGTCTTCGTCGAGCGAGGCGCGCGCTTCTGCGGCCAGGGCATCGGTGCGGGGACTCTCGATATGGAAGGGATAGAACGCTGCGCTGGTGTCCCAGATCGCAAGATGACGGTTGTCGGGGTCGAAATTCGGGTTGCCGATGTTGTTCACCGGGGTAGTCGCGGGAGCGGGCAATCACTCCGGTGCGCCGTGCTCGATCACCTTGATGACGATGTCGATACCCACTTTCTTCAGGTACGCCTTCACAGCCTCGTATTGCGCCGACACGGTCGGCTCCGACTTGTGCCCAAACGCGCTGGTGCCGCGGCCACGCGTCAACGTAACCGTGCGTCGGCCGCTCGATATCATGGCGTCTTTGCGCCGAACTCACCGTTGCGCCGCGCCATCGTGCCAGGTGCAGGTCGAGCGACGCGATCCCGAACGGGGAGTCGATACCGAAACCGACGACCAGAGCGCACCGGCCCCCGAACCGCTACAGCGCGCCGCTCACCTGGGCACAGCGACTCAAACGCGTCTTCGAGATTGACATTACCCAGTGCCCGCATGGTGGTGGACCAACTGCGCGTGATCGCGGATGTCACCGACTCCGATGTCATCCGCAAGATCCTCAATCACATCCTGCAGCGTGCACCACCTCGCCAACCGCCCCGTCGCGCTAGTCGGCGCCTCACCGCCCCCGGTCACGTCGCGACATGAACCGCACGCCGAACATCCCTGGCCGATCCATTTCACCGGTTCCTGATCAGATCACCGTCATGCCAGATGCTGACCGTTTGCCCTGTCAGACTTGTGCCCTAGCCGCACTGCAGACCCCAACCTCCTGCGAGTGCCGTGCCGTACTCCCCAGCTTGCCGAATAGACCCGTTATTTTTCCCATCAGCTGTACCCCGAGAATGCCTCAAAATTAATTGCAAATATGACTGGAATAGATCGAGGAGGTTAGCAATCATTGCTGCCTTGATGCCTACATCCAACACAACATTACTCAGTGACGTCATGCTGGCCTTTGATCGTCGGCATATATGGCACCCATACACCTCCATGGTCGACCCATTGCCTGTTTACGCTGTGGAATCGGCGAATGGTGTACATATAAATCTGGCCGATGGCAATGAGTTGATTGACGGCATGTCCTCCTGGTGGGCGGCGATCCATGGCTACAACCATCCTGCACTCAACGACGCCATGAGTGTGCAGATGCAAAAGATGTCGCATGTGATGTTTGGTGGTTTCACGCATCAGCCCGCGATCGAGCTGGCGCAAAAACTCATTCGACTGTCGCCACCTTCTTTGACGAAACTGTTCTATTCAGACTCTGGCTCCGTTGCTGTCGAAGTCGCCATCAAGATGGCGTTGCAATATTGGTATGCGCTAGACAAACCGCAGAAGACCCGATTGTTAACCATACGATCTGGCTATCACGGTGATACCTTTGCCGCCATGTCAGTTTGTGATCCAGTTACCGGGATGCACGAAATGTTTACCGGTGCTTTGCCATCCCAATTGTTTGCTGAATCGCCCAAAAGCCGATTTGGTGACAAGTATGATCCAGCTGATCATCAGTCGATGGAGGTTTTGTTAGCCGAACACGCCGATGAAATAGCCGCTGTGATTTTGGAACCAGTCGTTCAGGGCGCCGGTGGCATGAGAATTTACTCGCCCGACTATTTAAAAGCAGTTCGGAATCTCTGTGATCAGTACGGCGCGCTGCTTATTTTTGATGAAATTGCGACAGGATTTGGACGTACCGGTGAAATGTTCGCTGCGGATCATGCAGGGGTTGAGCCCGACATTATGTGTGTAGGCAAGGCATTAACCGGAGGCTACCTGACACTCGCCGCAACGCTCGCTAGCGACAAGGTCAGTGATAGCATTGCCGAGCAGGGCTCGGGCACCTTCATGCATGGTCCGACGTATATGGGCAATCCCCTAGCCTGTGCGATTGCATCAGCGAATATCGAATTGCTCGAGAACAGTCCGTGGAAACAAACTATCAGTACCATCGAGGAGCAACTGGTCGCTGAACTTGCGGAAGCAATTGATTACCCATCCGTTAAAGATGTTCGGGTGCTTGGCGCAATCGGTGTTATTGAATGTTGCGAGAACGTTGACGTTGCAAAGCTGCAAAAGTTCTTCGTCTCAGAGGGTGTCTGGATAAGGCCTTTTCTCAATCTCATCTATATCATGCCGCCGTACATTATCGAATCAGATCAATTGACCCGCCTAACGACTGTGATGAGACGCGCGGCTTCGATGTGAATCCGTTGCAACCATGAAGAAGTTTCAGTTTATAGAAGATGAGCTCATTCGTCGTGACGAGCAACATCAGCGGCGTGTTCTTCGAAACCTGTCTCCCATTTCACCCGGTGTTGTACAGGTCGGCAATCAGCAGATGACTAATTTTTCATCTAATGATTATTTGGGTCTTGCGATGCATCCGTTGCTGCGGGAGCGTGCTGCGAAATATTCGAATCAGTATGGTGCGGGCTCGACATCATCCAGATTAGTCAGCGGCGCTTTTGATTGCATAGCAGATTTGGAGCAGAAACTAGCGGCTCTAAAAGGTTCTGAATCTACCCTAACCATGAATACCGGATATCAGGCCAACCTCACATTAATTCCCGCACTGACTCACTCGAATTCGGTTGTATTTTCAGACGCACTCAATCACAACAGCATTATCCAGGGTATCAAGCTCGCGCAGTGCGGGAAAATGATCTATGAGCACAACAACCTTGATCATCTGGAGAAGCTGCTAGCTGCCCAGTCGGCTGACTGCCACAAGGTCGTCGTCACAGAGTCTGTGTTCAGTATGGATGGCGATAAGACCGACATTGATCACTTAAAAAACATCACCGACCAGCATGATGCGCTGCTAATTGTTGATGAGGCTCATGCCACGGGCTTATATGGAGAGCGGGGTATGGGGCTCACTGTCGGCAAAAACATTGATGTCACCATGGGCACATTTGGTAAAGCGCTTGGAGTATTTGGCGCCTATGTAGCCACAAGCTATCGGATCCGGGATTACCTAATCAACTGCTGTCCGGGTGTGATTTATTCGACGGCGTTACCTCCGGCTGTTATTGGTGCTGTTGATGCCGCGCTGGAACTGGTCCCAGGCATGGATGAAGATCGGCAGCGCTTACAGGAGATGGCTGAATACGTCCGGCAAGAACTTCAACAATTGGGTTTTGATACGGGGGTTTCCTGCACTCAAATAATACCTGTACTGTTAAACGATGAAACCAGAACACTACAGATGAGTGCGCAGTTGGAATCTGCAGGCCTGCTTGCGACGGCGATCAGACCACCGACGGTTCCACCCGGTGGGTCAAGAATCAGGCTTGCCTTATCATCCGCGCACACAGATTCCCAAATTGAACAGCTCGTTAATGCATTAAAGAAAGTTAGTTAATTCCTGTCCCAGAACTCGTTCTGGGGCGGGCACTGGCGTGCGGTGCAGGGATGCACCGCCATTTTTCCGCAGGCCTCTTTATCTCTAGAGAATGCGAGGTTTGTTTACAAAAAGGACCCCCAGGAATTGTCAGGATGACCATTTTGGGACAGGAACTAGATAGTCATGGAGTTTCCGAAGACCTTCTTTGTGACAGGCACCAGTACTGATATAGGTAAGACTATGGTGTCCGCTGTGCTTGTTGCAGGTTTAAAGGCGCACTACTGGAAGCCAGTTCAAACCGGCAACATCGAGCCTGGCGATACCGATTGGATCAAATCGCATACCGGATTTGATGATCAATATTTTCACCCGGAGACCTATAGCTTTCGAGAACCCTTGTCTCCGCATCTAGCGGCGGAACTAGAAGGTGCCCAAATTGATATGAGTGCCTTTGAGCTCCCTGAAGTTTCGGGGTCGCTGGTAGTCGAAGGGGCAGGTGGGCTTTTGGTGCCGCTAAACGACCAACATCTCATGATCGATTTGATAGCTCAATTGCAACTTCCAGTGTTGCTCGTTGCCGATAGTGGGCTCGGCACGATCAATCACACGCTGCTATCTCTCAATGAACTTTCGAAAAAGCAATTGGAAGTTATTGGGGTCGTCTTGAATGGACCGAAAAACCCGGAAAACAAAAAGGCCATTGAGTCATTCAGTGACGTCAAGGTAGTAGGGGAGCTGCAACCGCTGACGGATCTTTCCGCCGCAGGTTTGCGATCGGCTTTCGCGGCAAGTTTCCCTTAAGCAGAGTCTGCACCTGAATCGGTAAGGGAACCGGTACTAACCATCAAGGTCACTTGCTGGGTCATGACAGTTTGACCATCTTCCCGCATCACCGTGTCCGCCAGCACAATAATCCCACGATCGGTTTTAGATTCCGAAGCTTTGTTGCTGATGCATTCCGTGTGGTAAATCAATAAGTCCGTCGCCCGTGCGGGTTGGCTCAATCGAATCTTGTCTTTGCCGAGCATTGCCATGGTCTGGATTCTATCTTCATGATCAAAAAACAGGCGCGTGCAAATAGCGAAAATATGCAGCGAGGATGCAACGAGTCCACCGAACACCGATTCGGTTGCAGCGGCTTCATCTATATGAAATGGCTGAGGGTCCCAGGCTTTAGCGAAAGTCACGACTTCCTCAGTCGTTAGCTGCCAGCGGCCAATTTCTGAACTATAGCCAACCGGCAGGTCTTCCAAAAAGTGCATGCTAGTAAGTCGAAATACCCAGATCAGTCAAGAGCTGTTGATCAACATCCTGCCCCGGGTTGGCAGTCGTTAGCAATTTGTCGCCGCCAAATATGGAATTGGCACCTGCCAGAAAACACAGGCTTTGTGCTTCGCGGCTCATTGACGTGCGACCGGCTGACAAACGTACCCAGGATTTCGGCATCATGATCCGAGCAATCGCAATGGTTCTAACGAACTCAAAATCGTCGAGATCCTCTACGTCGGCCATTGGCGTGCCTTCGACCTTGACCAACATGTTAATCGGCACTGATTCCGGGTGAGTAGGTAGGTTAGCAAGCTCAATGAGTAGATTGGCTCTATCAACGCGAGCCTCACCCATACCCACGATACCGCCAGAACAGACACTAATGCCGGCATTTCGAACGTTAGATAAGGTATTTAATCGATCATCATAGGTTCGAGTACTGATTATTTCGCCGTAAAACTCCGGCGAGGTATCCAGATTGTGGTTGTAGTAATCAAGTCCAGCTTCAGAGAGTCGTCCTGCCTGCTTCGCGGACAACATGCCAAGCGTCACGCAGGTTTCCATGCCGAGCTCCCGTACACCTTCGATCATCGGCACCATTTGCTCAACCTGTCTTTCGGTAGGGCTACGCCAGGCGGCGCCCATACAGAATCTGCTCGCACCCTGAACCTTGGCGGCTTCGGCGGCGGTCAGAACCTCCTCGATGGGCAGGAGTCCATGCGTATCAAGGCCTGTGTCGTAGTGCACGCTTTGAGGGCAGTATTTACAGTCTTCGGGACAACCACCGGTTTTGACGGACAGTAGCGTCGCGATCTGAACTTTATTGGGGTCGAATTCTTGTCGATGAAGCGACTGAGCCTGATAGATCAGGTCATTAAACGGAGTATTGAACAGATCCAGCACTTCGGCTGTTTGCCAGTTGTGTCGTAATCCATCAGTTATTTCGGCTGCAGATGAGCTCAAGGTGATCCCCTGTAATTCGTGTTGCCATACTACTTTGCATCGCCACAAACTAAATGCGGCTGTGTCCTGATTCGATCGGGTAGGAGTCAGCGAAATGGTCCCTGAGGGCTGAGACGAGAGCCGCTTCCAGATCACCTCACCGTCATGTCAGATGCTAACCCCTTGCCCTGTCAGACTTGTGCCCAAGCCGCACCGCAGACCCCAACCTAATGCGAGCGCCGTGCCAGACCATACTCTCCCAGCTTGCCGAATAAATCCTTTATTTTTCCTATCCGCGCACGATTAGCGACGCGTGAGGGAGCATCGCAAAAACAGGGCACTTCGCGCAGACGTCCGCGTGACCAACTTCCATGACAAGCATCATAATATAGGAGTAGCTCAGTCGGCGTTACCAAATCAGGATTCGCCTGTTTCCCGATGTTCATGGCGAGCTTGTTCTCTATCTCCGGATAATAAACCGTCGACACCAGCTCGTAGGGCGGCGCCAGACGACATGTTCCATGTCCTGGATAGATCGAGTAGTTCTTGGCATGGGCATCGTTGTTACCGATCAGCAAATTGAAGATGACAGCATCCAGACCCACAGCCCACCAGCAAGGGTCATACAGACGTCTCGTTGGCGACGACCCCATCCCTAGTCCACGAGCTTATGGCCGCATAACGCGCCGGCCAGGAAAAAAGAGAACCGGTCAGGCTGGCTTCTTGGTCTCCGCGATCGGCTCTGCACCGAAACTCACGATCATCTCGCGGACTTCCTCGCGCATACGCTCAAGCTCTGCTTCATCGGTGCCCCGCATCACGAGGTTCGTGCCAAAGCCATCCTTCTGATAGAACGGATAACTGCCAAGATCGACATCCGGATACCGCGACTGGATTTCTTCGAGCTCCCGGGCGACCTGGCTCTCACCGAGATAGGCACCAATCGAACGGGACCGCACCGGGTCGCCGCCGCCGAGACGCTCCCGGGTCAGCGTGCTGGTCATCGCCTGCATCACCATGGGGACGCCAGCCATGACCAGAACATTGCCAATCTGGAAGCCTTGCGGTCCATTCGTGGGGTTGTCGATGAGCGTCGCACCCTCAGGTGTCCGCGCCATGCGCAGTCGCATTTCCATAACCTCCGGCGGTGCCTCGCGCTGCCGGATGGTCTCTGCAATGACCGGATGCTGAACAATGCCGACACCAAACGCCTTCGCAATGCTGTCGGCTGTGATGTCATCGTGAGTGGGACCGATGCCACCCGTTGTGAACACCCAGTCGAATTTCTCCCGACACTCGTTCACCGTCGCAACTATTGTGGCCTCAACGTCCGGGATGACCCGCGCTTCGACGATCCTGACGCCGATCTCATTCAATGTACGCGCGAGATGAGCAAGGTTTGTATCCTGGGTCCGACCCGACAGAATCTCGTTACCAATGATGATGACGCAGCTGGTGACAACGGGCGATCTGGGCATTTGCTCTCCTTTGACGTCCTTTGACTAGGGTTATTTCTGCACGATTAGCAATCCGTCGTGCTGATTTCACTTTTGATTTCAGTCCGATTTCAGTCTGAGCGCGAATGGCTGAGATAGGACTCAAGGTTTTTGCCGGGCTCGGGTTCGAACAGGTCTTCAAGCAGCACCTCGTCTGACATCAGGTCCACGCGAAAGACGCGGAAGTCCTTGCGCATTTCACACCAGGCCCCGAGGGTCCACTTGTTGCCCCAGAACGACAGAATGAGTGGCCAGATCATGCGACACGTCTGCTCGCCCGACAACGAATCATAGCGCGTGCGGACTTTTCGATGACTGTCAGTTGCCCTGCGCAGCAGTTCTAGCCGATTGCGCATCGCCGCGCTGAGTTGATAACCGGGGACCTCGAACCCTGAGATCTCGGTCTCCCGACGCATGTCTTCCGGCAGCACCGACTCGATCTTGCGCATCGCCGTGACCGCAACCTCCCTCAGCGTCGTGTCAGCCCAGGCCCGCACCATGCGCGCGCCAATCGACAGTGCTTGCAGTTCCTCACGGTTGAACATGAGCGGCGGCAGTCGATATTCATCACGCAACAGATAACCGACACCCGCTTCGCCGTCGATGGGAATGCCGGACCCCATCAGATCGCTGATATCGCGGTAGATTGTTCGCTCAGATACCTCGAGCGCTTCGCCGAGTTGGGGCGCGGTCATCACGCGACCTTCCTGCAGGAGCAACATCAGTTGAAACAGACGGTCTGCCCGGCGCACGCCCGCCTCAGACCTGCAGCAGGGTCGGTTGCATCGCAATGATGTACGTACGCGACAAGCCGTCGCGTCTCCCCGCATGCAAGTCGATGTACTGCGGATCCGCACCCATGCTGAAGAAGTGATGCAGCGACGGGTAGGATGCAATCCCGACACTGTCCCAACGACCGTCGCCGATCAGCGTCGGACCGGTCTTCTGTGCCGAATAGATGACCCGCAGTCCAAATTGCCGGCCAAGACTGCCGCCCGTTAAATTGTTCCCGCCAGCGATATAGGCGTCGTGTTTGGCTTTGCCCGCTGCGCCCGCGTACTGCAGCAAATTCAGCATGTAAACGGGACTATTGTGGCCGAAGCCCGGATCGTCGAGCAGCGCACTTGCGGCGGCAAGGGTCATCTGCGTGTGATGATTTCCGATAAACGCATGGTCGGGGCAAGCCGCCAGCGCGTCGACGTTCCACTCGCGGATGTTTGCCCGGGGATTGACCGGTTTTTCTAGGTCGAATCCGGGCATCCACCGGGTCGAAACCGGTATCAGGTATTGATCGGCGAACGCTTGCACCCGATCTGCTGACGCTTCGGCAAGCGCATCGCTGGTCGCCATGGTGTAGAAGGCTGCCGGACTCGGATACCGCACGATCGCCGCGGCCTGAAACGCGCGTTCACCCATTACCGTGTGGGCAACGGGCGCGCTCATCACCACCGACGCACCCACCCCCGCGAGGATCTCGCGCATGCGGCGTGCGTATGAGCGATTCGCGTCCTCGCCGTCGTCATGGAAGCGAAATGTGTTGAGCATCCAGAAGGGCGCGTCGTGCCAATCGTTGTCCGCCGCCGGGCCCGCGAACGCTTCAATGTTGCCCACATTCGGTGAAAAGAGATGAATAGCCGTCACGGGAATCTCGAAGCCAGTGTGTGACAGACAGAAAGCCACAACCCCACACTCCTGACAAGATGCTGTCAGTAGGGGTTGGGTAGACTCTCCTCGAAATCCGGCTACATGCCTACAACGCGGACCACAACGTTCTGCCATTTCCACTACTGAAGACCAACCAATTCCTACCAATGAGGGGACAACATGAACACGGCCAATGCCCGCGACTTCATCGAAGAGCACGGCAATGCACTGCACCCGGCTGAATTGTCAGTGCTCATGGACGACGGCGACCCGGCGGCGGTCGTCGACGCACTCAAGGGCTTCCAGAACCCGGACGGCGGCTTTGGTCACGGGCTGGAATCGGATCTGCGCACCAGCGCCTCATCCGTGCTCGCCACCATCGTCGCGCTACAGCGCCGGACGCGGCGCTCGTCGGCGACGCGATGCGCTATTTGCTCGAAAGCTATGAACACCAGAACTGGCCGCTCATCCATGCCGGCTGCAACGACGCCCCACATGCATCCTGGTGGACCTATCGAGGCAACTGGTCGTGCGTCGGCATGGACGACAGCGGCGTGCCGGACCTCATCGCCAACCCAGGCGCCGAGATTCTCGGTTACCTGTTCCAGCACGACGGCGGCCCCCCTCCTCGGATTTATCCAGACCATCATGGACCCGGCACTCAACCGGCTGTCCGCCCCGCTCGAGATGCATGACCTGCAGTGCTACGTGCGCTTGTTTGAATCGCCATCGCTTCCCGGTGCCGCTCGTGACGCGATGCTGCCGCTGTTGCTCGCGCACGCCTGTGACCTGGTGCGCATTGCCGCGCCAGACTGGGACGAGTACGCGCTCATGCCGCTGCACGTCATCTCCGGCCCGGACTCGATGTTCATGGGTTTCTTCGGCGAGGTGGTCGCTGCCAACTTCGAGTGGCTGTCCGCTCAACAATGCACCGACGGCAGTTGGGCACCAAGCTGGTCCTGGGGCGGCAGCTTTCCCAGCACCTGGGAGGTCGTGGAGTACGAAATTCGCGCAACCCTCACGCTCGACGTCCTGCAAAAACTGAAGCAGTTTTCCCGGCTGTGACGGTTGCGCACGCCAAAACGGCTTGATGCGACGCGCTGCGCTTGATCCGTTCGAGGCAGCAAGTTATACAAGCGGGCCCGACCGCTGCGGACCCGGCAACGAACCCCGGTCGATGTCACCCACCACCTGTAATGATGAGCAAACTGAACCGATGAAGACAGCCGCTGAAGAGCTTGATCACATTCACATCCGCGGCGCTTCCGAGCACAACCTGCAATCCATCGAAGTACGAATCCCGAAGCGCAAGCTCGTTGTGCTGACCGGTGTTTCCGGCTCCGGCAAATCATCCCTCGCGTTTGACACGCTCTATGCCGAGGGCCAGCGCCGGTACGTTGAGTCCCTCTCGGCCTACGCCCGTCAATTCCTCGGGCAGATGGAGAAGCCGAAGTACGACATGATTCGCGGGCTGTCGCCGACGATCTCTATTGAGCAGAAGACAACCAGCCGCAATCCCCGCTCAACAGTCGGCACGATTACCGAAATCTCCGATTACCTGCGCGTGCTCTTCGCCCGTGTCGGCGAGCAGTTCTGTCACCTGTGCGACCAACCCGTCGAGAGTCAGTCACCCCAGCAGATCACGCGGGTGCTGCTCAGCCAGCCCGAGGGCTCGCGCCTGCATCTGCTGGTGTCGCTGCTCGTTAATCGCAAGGGCGAACACCGCGACCTGATTGAAGACGCACGGGCGCAGGGTTACGTACGCTTGCGCGTGGACGGCGAGATCGTGCGCACGGACGAGATAGAGTTTCTCGACAAGCGCAAGAAGCACACGGTCGAAGCGGTGATTGACCGACTGACCGTACGACCAGACATCGAGGAACGCCTGACCGAGTCGGTCGAAGCCGCCCTCAAACTCGGCGACGGCGCTCTGATCGCGGCGACCGCAAACGGCGATCAAATCTTCTCTGAACACATGGCGTGCGGTCACTGCGGCGTCTCTTTCCCGACGCTGACGCCCCAGACATTCTCTTTCAACAGTCCCCAGGGCATGTGTCACGATTGCAACGGCCTTGGCACGCAGGTCGCCTTCGACCCCGGCCTCATGATTCCTGACCCTGACCTGTCGATTAACGACGGCGCTTTGAAGCCGGTCGGGCCGCTCGACCCTGAGCGCACCTCCATGACCGCGATTTTCCACCGCCAGATGATGAAACACCTGAAGGTCCCGGTTACCAGACCATGGCGAAAACTAACCGCAAAACAACAAACGGTCGTACTGCAGGGGACTGGCGAGAAGCGCTACTCGATCAACTGGGGCAACCACGGAACACACATGTCCCGTTACGAGGGGTTGACCAACCGCCTGATGCGACGCTTTCGCAACACACGTTCGGAGGGCATGAAGCGCTGGTATTCCCAGTACCTTGCCAATTCACCCTGCCCGGGTTGCCACGGCGTCCGCCTGCGTGCCGAGAGCGCTGCCGTGAGGGTGGCGAACCGCAGCATCGTCGACATTTCCGCCTGCACGATCGAGGCTTCCCACGACTTTTTCTCCCATCTCGACCTGCCGGGTGCCGCGGGCGAAATCGCGACCGAGATATTGAAAGAGATCTGCAGCCGCCTCAATTTCCTGGTGTCCGTCGGACTTTCGTACCTGTCGCTGGACCGGTTGGGACCCACCCTGTCGGGTGGTGAGTCCCAGCGGATTCGCCTCGCCAGTCAGGTCGGCAGCGAACTGTCTGGCGTCATCTACATCCTCGACGAACCCAGCATCGGCTTGCACCAGCGCGATAATCAGAAGCTGCTCGACACACTTTGCCGGATGCGCGACATCGGCAATACCGTCATCGTCGTGGAGCATGACGAGGAGACCATTCGCACCGCTGACCACGTCATAGACTTCGGACCCGGTGCCGGTATTCGTGGGGGGCACATCGTGCACGCGGGGACCGTATCGGCGCTGCTTAAGAACCGCAAGTCCCTGACCGCCGATTACCTGTCTGGACGCGCGGACGTCGAATGGTCACCGGTTCGCCGGGACGCCATGGGCCATATCGAGGTCATCGGGGCGACCGCGAATAATCTGAAGTCCATCGACGTTGCCTTTCCGATCGGTGTTCTGACCGCCGTGACAGGCGTCTCCGGCGCTGGCAAGTCAACACTCGTGAACGACATTCTGCACCCTGCCATGGCGCGTTACTTCCACAACTCAACCCGGCAGGTGGGCGCGCACCAGCGGATCACGGGGCTTGACCAACTGGACAAGGTGGTTGCCATTGACCAGCGTCCGATTGGAAGAACACCGCGCAGCAATCCCGTCACGTACATCAAGGTGTTCGACGACATCCGACAGTTTTTCTCCCAGCTCCCGGGGTCGCGCATGCGCGGTTACAAGCCCGGTCGATTCTCGTTCAACGTCAAGGGCGGACGCTGCGAAGCATGCCAGGGCGATGGCGTGCGCAAGATCGAAATGCACTTCTTGTCTGACGTGTACGTCAAGTGCGAGGAGTGCCAGGGACGCCGCTTCAACGATGCGACCCTTGAGGTCCGCTACAAGGGTAAGTCCATCGCAGATATATTGGGCATGACCGTGGCTGAAGCGATCGTGCACTTCTCGGAGCACCACAAGATTCTCGTCAAACTGCAGCTCTTGATGGACGTCGGCCTTGACTACCTGCATCTCGGACAGCCCTCGTCGACCCTTTCCGGCGGTGAAGCGCAGCGCATCAAGCTGGCGCGGGAGCTGTCGAAAGTCGCGACCGGCAAGACGTTTTACATTCTGGATGAGCCGACGACCGGCCTGCACTTTGATGACGTGCGCAAGCTGCTCATCGTGTTAGAGCGACTGGTCGATGCCGGCAATACCGTGACCGTAATCGAGCACAACCTGGATGTCGTCAAGACGGCCGACTGGGTGATCGACATTGGCCCCAACGGTGGCCCGGCCGGCGGCGAGATTATCGCGACAGGGACACCCGAAGAGGTCGCGGGTGTGGCCACATCAGAAACAGGACGCTACCTCGTCGACATGCTCGCCAAGAGACAGCCAACCAGTGCTCGCCGCAAGTCAGCCTCGCAATCGGCGTAACGGCCGCACCGGTTTGCACCCGGCGACTTGAGTCTCACTGCACCTGACCGCTGATCGCCCTGATCTCGGGCTTGCGCATGAGCGCCTGAATTTTCGGGTTTTTCGACAGGGCATCGAAATCAAGTGCTTGAACTGCCCTCATCACCTCAGGATCTGCCAAGACGGCTCGCATCTGCGGGTCTGACTGCAACTTCATGATGCTTCCCAACATCTCGGTGTTGCTCATGATCCCCGACGTCAGCGCATCAATCGCTTCTCCCGCACCGGCCGAAACAGCCGAGGTGACGCTGGACAATGAAGCGCCATCGGCCGCAGATGCGCTTGCCGCCGACCCGATCGCGCTGACTTTTGCAGCCGGAAGCTGGATCGTGCCGAGGGATTCAGTGCGGATGGTGTATACGCCGTCTGACAGGGAAACAACGTCACCCCATATGCGACTGCCGTCGGCGAGCGTAATGGCCTTTGACCCGGCGAGGGCCGAGGCCGGGAACGACAAGCCCGCCGCCAGACCGACGACAACGGCAAATGCCAACCGCCGGACTCGCGACAAACCGGTCGCTGAAGAGCACATTGATCGGGTCGCACAAAACAACCTCAGGAACGCCGTACCGCCCGGCATTGGATGCGTCTTGAGAAACGACATGGTTGCTCCGATTAACTGAAGTATGTGCACGATCAACTTCGCATTCTGGTGCCAACAGCGGGACATCACAACCCGTCCTGACCGGCGTGGCAGAGCGGACGACAAGCCGCCGCGGGCCATGAAATGTTAAGGTGCCGCACCGACCCGACAAGTGAAAACACATGGCCGATTACGACCCTGCCAACGTCTCAATCCGGCAGGCTGCGACTGTCATGCTGGTGGATGACCGCCCAGGGCTCGAAATCCTCATGATGGAACGCCACGCCAATACGGTGTTCGCGGGCGGCATGTGGGTCTTTCCGGGTGGCTCGGTCGACCCCGGCGACGACCCCGCTCGCTACGAATCTATCACGGCCAAACGCTCTGACCACGAAGCCAGCGAGTTGATGGGGCTGCCGCACGGGGGCCTCACGTATTACGTGACCGCGATCCGCGAGGCTTTCGAAGAGGCTGGCATTCTGCTCGCCGTCGACCGCAAGTCCGGCGAGCCATTGACGCTGACTGACCCGTCGACCATCGATCGCTTCCAGGCCCACCGCGACGCGCTCAACGACGGCAGTATCGAGCTGCACGACATCCTCGGACAGGAAGACCTGATGCTCGACGGCGCGGCCATGCACTACATTGCGCGCTGGATCACCCCGCTTGGACCGCCGCGGCGTTTTGACGCACGGTTCTTTATCGCGCGTATTCCGCGCGGCCAGACACCAAGCCACGACGACTCCGAGCTGGTTCATTCAAGCTGGCTTTCGCCACCGACAATCCTCGAGCGTTTTGATGCCGAGGACATGGTGCTGATGAGCCCCACACTCCGCATGATCCGCAGCCTTGCCGCATTCGACGGCACCGATGCCGTCATTGCCTCGGCGGCGGCCAACCTCTCCGACCACCGGGCCCGCGTCCGCGAAGATAGCGAAATCGTGTTTCCCGGCGACGACGGTTACGAAGACGGCACCGACAAGGTGGAGAGCGGTTGGGTGCGCCTGCGTCCAGTCTAGCGAGTTCCTGTCCCAGGGCTCAGTTCTGGGACAGGAACTCGCGTGCGGTGCAGGGATGCACCGCCATTTTCTATAAGAAAATGCGAGGTTTGCTTGCAAACCGACTCCCAAGAATTACCTTGGATGACAATTTTGGGACAAGAAGCAGAAGTTCCTGTTCCAGAACTCTGTTCTGGGACAGAAGCGAGCCGCCGATTGGTTCTAAAGCAGTCTTCCGCGGGGTGGACGCATCTTGCTGTACCAACCCCGGCCGTTGCGGAGATGATGGATAAAGAGTGAATGAATAGTGGAGGTCTGTGCTAACATGGCTCGGCAAATCCGGCGACGAAGCGAATTTACCCGCCCATGTCCTCATATCCGATCCGACAGATACCACATAATGCGCTCTTCGCATTGTGTCTTGGCGCACTTCTGACACTGCCCCAATGGTCGAGCGCAAATCCGATTCTTGGTCCCTCGGCCGACACCCGCGTCCCGGACTTCGCCGCGCTGACTGACGTCAGTCAGCGCAAACAACAATTCTTCAGCTATCTGCTGCCCGTCATTCGCGAGATCAACGCCAACATCCTCCGTCAGCGGCAGACGCTCTACGTCATCGCCGACAAACTCAGCGCCAGT
>CAVOBC010000052.1:0-18476 GCA_963693635.1 Gammaproteobacteria bacterium
GCGAGGTCAATCGCCTCACGCTTCGTGAGATCTAGAGTGACACTGCGCTTGCCTTGACCCCACTGGTTGAAGACGCCAGAGGTGTTGGGCGAGGACGGCATCTCGGGCGGGTGGATCATGTATCGCCGATAGATATCGAGACGTGCGTTCGATTCGATGCGTATGACGTCGGCACCGAGGTGTGCGAGGTTCAGCGAGCAAAAGGGACCCGCCCAGGCCCACGAAAAGTCAGCGACCCGAATGCCGGCGAGGGGCGCGTGCGGCGTGCCGGAAGCGCGCCGGTGCGGTCGTGAAGTCAAACTGGCAAGCAGGTGATTGTGCGCACCGATCCCGGGCGCCGGCCGCCGGATGGGCGCCCGTTCCTCGTCGGCGAGAACTGCCGATTGCATCATCACGGTACCGGTGTCGTCGCGAGCCAGAAAGCCGCGTGCTGCCAGATGCTCGTCGGTGTGAAGTTGCGAGAAACGCATCACGGGCGCGAAACAGATCCGGTGCTTCTGCGCCGAGTGAAAGAGGTCCATGACACGCCATTCGCCGACGAATGCCTGAACCATGCTGTGGATGAGGTCCGGGTTTTCCGAGCGACCTTCAGGCGTTGAGAAGAGGTCGATGGTGGCCCAGTCCGGATTGCCCATGAACAGAACCAGTCGCTGCCACTGGTCCTGTTCGACGCAAATCAGAAAGATGTCGCCATCGATCGCCTTGAAGATGCTCCAGGGGATCAGTCGTCGGCTGTGGAATCGTTGTGGGACTGCGCGTTGGTAGCCCCAGGCGGGTATCGCGACTTCGAGTACAGACGCGACGTACGCCTGTTCGGACAGATCGATGACCTCGCCAATGCCCGTGCGGATAGCATCCCGGTGTACCGCGAGCGCGGTCATTGCGCCACAGATGCCAGTCATGAGACCGCACTGGTCGCCGAAAACCTTAAGTGGCGGCAATTGTGGATCTGTGGTGGTGCCCGGACAAAGGCTCGCCCAGCCGCCGGCGTTCGCGACGATGAGTTCGGTGGCGTGCCAGTCGGCGCAGGGGCCGTCGGCGCCGAACGGGGTAATGTGTAGGGTGACGAGGCCGGGCCGGGATGACGCGAGGGTCGCCGCGTCGAGACCGATTGTGCGTGCCTCGTTCGGCGTGAGGCTGTGGACCAGGATCTCCGCCCAGGCAAGAAGGGCTCGCAGGCGGGCCTTGTCGTCGGTATCGCCAGCAGCGAGGAAATCGAGGCAGATACTGCGCTTATTGGCGTTGTACGCTCGGTGCAAACCGCCGCTCTCGAGGTGAGATTCGTCGGGGTCAGGGGAGTCAGCGACAGGAAAGGGCCCGCGGGCGCGTAGGGGATGGCCGGTCTCCGGTTCCACCAGAATGACATCGGCGCCGTGGTCGCCTAACAGTTTGGCAGCGTACGCAGCGGCGATGCTGCCGCTCAACTCAAGCACGTGAATTACATCGGCCATGCGCCCGATTATCGCACGGGGGCGCGTCCGGCGTGGGCGTCGAGCGGGTCTATACCGCGAACGACGGCGACGATGCGCTGCAACGGTTGGAGTCCGTGGCGCCGGAGCTATCCGTCGTGTTGCTGGACGTGATGATGACTGGTCCGAGCGTCGATTTGACGAGGCGCCGAATCCGGGGTCGCTATCCCTCATTGCCGGTCATGCTGATGAGTGGGTTCAACGAACAGCAGGTGATGCAGGTCCTTGCCGGAAGTGGCCATGGCAGTTTCCTGAAGAAGCCGTTCACCATTGAAGGATCGTCTGGCGGCGATGATCGGGGCGAACTAAACTGGGCCCTGTCCCAACATTGTTATGCTGACAATTCCTGGGAGTCGGCGCCAAGCAGACCTCGCATGATCTTGCGCAAGAGGCTTGCGAAAATGGTGGTGCATCCCGGCACTGCCTAACTGAACTAAACTAATGATTTGCACAAGTGACTTGAGAGGTGACTGTAGAGTGATCGCAGAACGAATTATAGAAGTGAGTGCCGGTAGTGCCGGTATAGGGCATCGGTCGGGTGCGGCGCTCGTTGCCGCGCTAATTGCGGTCCTTGCCGTCGGCTGTGCCACCCAAACCGCCGTGTCCACGCCGGGTGGGGGGGCAGACGGGGTGGCCGATGATCGCGCAGTCCTCCGGGGCACTATCGCCGAGGTTGGAGGCGAGTACGGCAATCTTGACTCGACCGTCCCGAAGGCGTCGGTCGAGGCCGCCGGAATCAGTGCCGGGTCGACCTTTGATTTCACATGCAACGGCACGACAGTGCAGGTGAAGATGGCGACCACTTACAGCGACGTTGACAAGGGCGACTGGGTTGCCTTCATCAACTGGGACGATAAGCTCAGGGTTGCGATCAGCTTTGGCAATGCCGCCGAAGTGCTCGCGTGTAAAGCGGACGACCCGGTCACCGTCGCGATTTGACCCGCGGCGCATACCGCATCGACCTTTACCGCCCCAGCCAGGTCGCTGAAAAAACGCTCTCCTGCCACTGCTATGGTTGAGAGTCAGCGCGCGAAGCGCGCGTAAGATTGACGGCTCGTAAAAACGCACGTGCTATTCACGGTTCACGAAAACGTCATGGCGGGTCTCAGTACTTCACCGAACAGCCGTAGGGGCGCGTTGTTGCGCTGGCGATCGGCTCACCCTGCCCGAGTTGCGCGAGGGCCTCTCTTACATAAGGGGTCGCCTCGGCGAGCGTTGACAGACTCGGTGAGCGTTTGTCGTCGATCCCGCCCTGATAAACCAGCTTTCCATCCACGTCCACGATGTACATGTGAGGTGTCGTTCGTGCACCGTACTGTTTGCCGATCTCGCCACGCTCGTCGAGCAAGACTGCAGTTGGGTGCGCATCCCGGGAGGTTGTGAGCGTATTGGCAGCCTTCGCCGTGACGTGGCCCTGGGAGCCGGGGCGCGACGAGATCACGGACAGCCAGACGATGCCGTCATCGGTTGCGTCTTTCTGCAGGCGCTGCATCGTGCCTGAGTCGTAATGTTTGCGAACGTACGGGCAGTCGTGATTGGTCCACTCGAGCACGACAGTCTTGCCGGCGTGGTCAGCCAGAGAGGTCGTCATGCCGGCGCTCGTTGTCGCTGAGAAGCCGGGTGCGGGCTCGCCAACTTTGAGCGCAAAGCTCATTGATGCCGAGAAGGAAAAGGCGGCGACAATAGCGACGGCTGTTAAACGGTGGAGCAGTCGGGCGCACGTTCCGTCCCGGGGTAAACTGGTTATTGCGGTTGGCCGCGTCATGGATCTCTCCTTCAGGCGTGACAGTTGATTATTGGGTTTGTCTGAACGGCGCCAGCGTACGCAAGTCGCGCGCATTTCAGAGCGGCAGGAGATGCATCCAGTCATCGGGGTCACGATATACTCGCCGCAACGCAATTTCTATTCGCCTTTTCCTTCTATACCCTTATCGTTTAGCACCCGTTTCAGCCAGACCACTTAGTAAAGCAGTCAGAGGAACGCCAGCGGTATGGAAAGAAGATTCACGCAAGATGATGTTGCGGCGTGGCGAGACGACGGCTTTGTGATAATCGAGGACTTCTTCACGGAACGCGAGATTGAACCCGTCTTGTCCGACTTTGAAGCGATGTACGCCGACCGCGGTAAGGGTGAAGGGCTCGGCACTGCGCTGGACGTGAAGGAGGCGGGCTCGATTGGATCGGGTCACCCGTTGCAGTTCAAGAATATCGACACACTCCCTTACAATGGTTCGCCAGCGGTCAACCTGATCTCGCTTCATCCCGCACTCATTGGCTTTGCCAAATCCCTTTTGTCCGTCCCTGACGTCCACCTTTATCAGTCGCACACGTGGGTCAAATACACGGGCGAGGCGGACTACGATCAGGGTTTTCACTGTGATTTTGGGAATCACACGCTCACAGTGCCGTCGGACACGCCGCAGATGCGGACGGTGGACTTCATCATCCACCTGACCGATGTGACGGATGACCTTGGGGCGCTTCACTACGTCGCCAAACCAGACGCTTTTGATCTGCTCGGTGACGGGGCTGTGACGGTGACACCCGAGCAGCAGTTGGCAATGAAAGCGCGGGAGCGCTCGGCGGCGGCGCCTTCCGGCAGCTTGGTCGCGCACGGCATCGACACGTTTCATCGTGGTACCAATCTGACAGCTCCGGGCGGTAAGCGGTTCACGATGACCGTTGGATACAAGGCACGAGGCAACGATCAGATCGGCTTTCATGTGTGGCAGCAAGCGCCGAACCGACCCTGGCCCCTCGTCTTGAATCACGCCTCGCCCGAACAGTTGGCCTGCCTCGGGATCCCGCGTCCCGGTGACCCGTTCTGGACCGAGCGCACGCTCAGACTCACCCAAATGCGCTGGCCCGAGTGGGATATGCACGCGTATTTCGCCGTCTGACGCGTGCACTTGACCGCACACTGCTTTTTCAAGAGGGTGTTGACCCGCAGGCGCTGACTCACGTTCAATGTCGCGTCGCGCGTAACGACAGACGACGACACACGCAGATACAACGAGGATTGCACATGGCCAAGCAAGGGGTGGAGCCGGACGAGCTGACGCGGGAGTTCTGGCGGGCAGCCAACGAAGATCGCCTGGTCATTCAGAACTGCAAGGCGTGTGATCGACTGCAGCACCCGCCGCTCGCTCGCTGCAGTGAATGCGCAAGTGCTGACCACCTTGAGTGGAAGCCCATGTGCGGGCGCGGCACCATCTATAACTATGGCGTTGTGCACGATGGACCGATCCGTTCGCTACACCCGGACCAGCCCTTCAACGTCGCGGTTATCAAGCTGGAGGAAGACGCGGGCATTCAGATGTTCTCGCACCTGCCAGGTACCCCGTCGGACGAGGTCCCGGTCGGCGCGCAGGTCGAGGTCATCTTCGAGGCAAGCGAGAACGGCCAGAAGGTACCCGAGTGGCGGGTGGTAACGTGATACCCATCTGTCGCCAGACGACGAACCAGCCGAAACCAGACAGTAGGAGCACCACATGACGACGCCAGACGCGCCCGAGAGCATGTTCAGATCAGAAGTGGGGCTCGGTGTTTGGGAACATCGCGGCAAGGTAGCGGCGGTCGGCGTTGGTCACGCGCCCACGTCACGTCGGTGGGACGGCCGGGCGGAGACCTGTGTCGGACAAATCAGCATTGATGCGCTGCGCCAGGCGATGGACGATGCGGGTGTTGCGCCAGGTGACGTCGACGGTCTGGTGATAGACACCCATACAACGACTGGCGCGTTCTGGCCGCGTGGCAATCCCTTGCCGATGGAGGTCATTGACTCGTTCAATCGCACCGATGAACCCCTTGATGGCATTACGCAATTGAGTGCCGAGTGGATTCTCAAGAACATGCCTGAACTCAAGAATGTCACGTTCACTATGAATGGCATCGGCTGCATGTCCCGAGCGATTTGCGTAGCGGCGCAGGCAGTCGGCGATGGCCTGACGGGGACGTGTCTGGTCCTCAAGAGCTGGCACAACCTGGAGGGACGTTACTATCAGGGCGGCGCTGCCGCCGCCAACACGATCGGAGGGACCGCTGCGATTCGCGGCCTGTGGGGTACGCCCGCGTGCTACGGGACCGCGTTGCAGTTCGCCGAGTATTGCCGCAAGTATGGCAAGACCCATGACATGATGGCGCCATTCATGGAGAACTCGCGCCGCAACGGGCTCATGTTTCCAGAGGGGTATTGGGCACAGCATCGGCCCGAGGAACTGACCGAGGAGGACTACCTGGCTGCCCGATGGATCGCCAAGCCTGCCAGCCTGTTCGACAACGATATTCCCATCATGGTGTCTGCCGCGTACCTGTACACCACTGCCGAGCGAGCGCGGGACATGAAGCAGAAGCCGGTCTACATTCTGAACCATGCATCCAGCCGCACGCGGGCACGCAGTCTGACGCCAACGCTCGACGAGGTGGAGGCAGACACGGCGCGCACGGCGCACAAGATCTATGAGGGCGCGGGGATCACGGCGGCTGACCTGTCATTTGAGAATATGTATGACGGCTTCTCACTCTTTCATCAGTTCCACCTTGAGGGCCTGGGCTACCGGGGCGTTGGCTTCGGTGAGGCGCTCGATTTCTATCAAACCGACATCAGCATTGAGGGTCCGAGTCCAGTGCAGCCGAGTGGTGGCAACGTGGGATGCGGGCGCAGTCGGTTCTGGATGCACACGGACTGCATACAGCAGATTCAGGGCCGCGCCGGCGACAGGCAAATAACCGGCGTCAAGCCCGAGGTCGCAGTGTCAGGTGGTCCGATGCCGATGGGTGGTGACTACACGGTCTGGGGCGCAAGTCCTGACTAAGTCGTTGGCGTGCGCACACCGCGATGTCTTGGGTGCCCACGTGTGAAGCGTTCGGCTGTCTGAATTGATGCCGCCAGGAGTGAAAAGTGATTCTTATCAGCCTTGATATTGACGGCACCCTCGACGTCGGCGACCCGCCCGGGCCCGTTACGATGGAAGGCGTTCGCCGCTCGCTTGGTCGTGGTTGTGTTATCGGTAGTTGTTCCGACCGGCCTCTGAGCACCCAGCGCAAGATCTTTGAGGCGGCCGGCGTGCCTATCTCGTTTGCAGTGTCCAAACACATGCTGGCGGACGTGAAAGCAAAATTCGCGGCTGACCGCTACCTTCATGTCGGTGACCGAGAGGACCTCGACAAACGTTATGCGCTCATGGCGGACTTTGAGTTTCTGTGGCCCGATGAAGCGGCTGCCTCGGAATGGTTGAGCTAGTTCCCGACCCAAATTTGTCACCCTGACAATTCCTGGGAGTCGCTTTGCACGCAAACCTCGTCTGGGCTCTTCTAGCCGATGTGCCAGTTCGCGAAAGGGAATTCCTTTCAGTTCGTGGCCAACGATGACTTCGCGTTCGGGGTTGCGAAGGACGGCGAGCGCGGAGTACAGCGTCCTCGGGCCTTCCTCCGACTCGAGTGATTGCAGAGCGTCCGGCGCCAACTCAGACATCAGGTCGACCAGTCGCTCGCCGCCGCCGTTGTCATCGTCGAGCGAGGACGTGACTTGTCGGCGCCGGGTGATATCGATGACGCGATTTCTAAGGGACCGCAAAACATAGGCAACCACCCACCCCGGCGCGGGCAGGTCGGTGCGTTGCAGGAGGTCGGTGCGTTGCAGCAAAGAGATGAAGACGTCGTGGACAATGTCCTCTGCATCGAGGTCGGCGCGACGGGCGACGAGAGAGCGAACGTAGTGGACGAAGCGGCTGCGTTCGCGCGCGATGTTGCTTTGGAAGGTCGATTCATGGTCCAGCATCGTGCTGAGTATTCCTGCGTTAACCGGCAGACGAAACGTCACATGGGTTTATTGCAATGCTCGCAACTTTTTTTTGTTGCGTGCGCGAGTTGCACCGCGGCGTCCGTGAAGGGCGGTGGTGCTTGTAAGCATGAGCAACTTCGGCGAGTGTACGGTCTTCAAGGACACACACCCGCACACCCCGCACATCCGAAAAGAAGGACGCCCCATGCCGTTTGAGAGCCGAGAGATTCATCTGATCGAGCGCCCGGCCGCGATGCCGCAGCCTGAACACTTCTCTCTGGTCGAGACGACGGTTGCGGACCCTTCTGACGGCGAGGTGGTGATTCGCAATCAATACATGTCGGTGGACCCGGCGATGCGCCCGCCGCTGTCAAACGGGCAGCAACCGCTCGGCAAAGTCATGAGCGGTGGTGCGGTCGGGGTTGTCGTTGCGTCAAGGCACCCGGATGTCAGCGAGGGCGATCTGGTTCAGCATCGGCTCGGCTTTCGCGAATACGCGCTCGCGGACGGTACGAGCGTGACGAAACTAGAGCCTAAGGGTCTGCCGACTACGGTCTACATGCATGCGCTCGGCGGCACCGGGTTCACCGCGTGGGGCGGCTTGCTCGTCACCGGCCGCCTGGCTGACGGCGAAAATGTGTTTGTATCGGCCGCAGCGGGCGCCGTCGGCAGCGTCGCGGTGCAGATCGCACGCATAAAGGGCTGCTATGTCATTGGCAGTGCGGGGTCCGAGGAGAAGTGTGCGTGGCTGCGCGATGATCTTGGCGTCGATGTTGCGATCAATTACCGCGAAGGCGTACTTAGGAAGTCGCTGAAAGCAGCCGCCCCGAAGGGCATCGATGTTTACTTCGAAAACGTCGGTGGAGACCACCTGGAATCGGCGCTGCCACGGATGAACGTGTTCGGCAGGATTCCCGTGTGCGGCATGATCTCCGCGTACAATACTGCTGGCGCGCGATCGACCGGCATCACGACTCTCTCAACCATGATCTACAGTCGGGTGACGATGCAGGGATTCGTCGTGACGGACTTTGAGGCCCGGCGTGAGGAGTTTGTCAGTGACATGCGCGGATGGCTCGAAAGTGGGCAGATGCGCTATCGCGAGACCATCAGCGAAGGTATCGAGCACGCGCCGGCCGCACTCATCGGTCTTCTGACGGGTGAGAACATCGGAAAAATGTTGGTTAAGCTCGATTGAGCGGTGTGTGTTTTATCATGCCGTAGGCTATCGTGGTGTCCGTTCGTGGCTGTGATTCTGGTGAGCGAGATGGTGACGACAAAGATGACTCGCTCGTCTCCGGCGAGCGCTAAAGAATGTCAGTGTGACGGCCGCTACGCGCGGCTTTGCCGGGGACCGGCAAGCACCCTGACCGTCCTGGCGGTGATCCTGGTTGTCGCGTTCGGCGTCATTCCAGCACAGGCCGCGCCGCCGGTCCCGGCAGACGCAGCGCCGTCTGCACGGGAACTTCTGCAAGCCGCGATTGACCAGAATCGGGGCGAGAACTCCTACGTTGAAATGACGATGGTGGTGCATCGCCCTGCCTGGGAGCGCACCTCCCGTCTCAAGAGCTGGACCCGCGGTCGTGAAGATGCCTTGATCCGTTTCGTGGCTCCGGCCAAAGATGCCGGCAACGCGACGCTCAAGCTGGGTAACAAGATGTGGACATTTACGCCCAAGTTGAATCGAACGATTCGCCTGCCGTACAGCATGATGTCGCGAAGTTGGGGTGGCTCTGATTTTTCCTACACGGATCTGTCCCGGTCTGACAATTGGCTGGATGATTACGAATTGTCGGTCGCGTCGACTGGCGAGGTGGACGGACACCGCCACTACACGATCAATGCGATCCCAAATGACGATGCGGCGGTGGTTTGGGGCAAGGAGGAGATCGTGCTGCGTGATGATCACGTCATCGTCAGTCACACGTTTTTCGACCAGGACATGATCGCCTTGCGTCGCCTTAAAACCCTCGCGATTGAGGACCGTGATGGTCGTGCGATCCCGACCCACCAGCGCATGGAGAACCTGGACGGCGAGGACAAGTTCACGGAGATCTTGTGGGGCGAATCCGACTTCGACCTTGACGTGCCGGACCGCATGTTTACGCTGTTTCATCTAAAGGCTGGCGAATAAGATGTCTGAATCTGCGCTGGTCAACGCAGACGAGGGCAGCCGCTTCGCGAGTTCGCGGGGCACCCCGCAGTTGACCGCGATGGCCTGGCGAAACGTACGCAGAACCTCGCGGCGAACCTGGCTTGCGGCGGGCGGCATCGCGTTCGCCGTTTTTCTGCTGACCCTGATCCTGTCGATTCAGATCGGTGCCTTTACCGGCGCGGTCGATAACGCGGCCCGCATCATGCTCGGGCACATTCAGTTGCAGCACCCGCACTATCAGGACGACCCGTCGATCGAGAACCGGGTCACAGGCATTCGCTCGATCATAGAAGACGTGGAGGCACGGCCGGGCGTTGAGACGGCTTCTGCGCGGGCGATGTCCTTTGCACTGACCTCGTCGGGAGAGCGCAGCTATGGCGCGCAGATCATGGGCGTGGAGTATCAGAAGGAGTCAAAATGGTCTGCGCTGCCCGCCATGCAACTCGAAGGCCGCTATCTTGCGGGGCCCGGCGAAGCGCTGATCGGTTCTGCGCTTGCCCGCAATCTCGGTCTTGCAGTGGGTGACGAACTGGTAATCTTGGGAACGGCGGTTGAAGGGGGCGTGGCGGCCCTTGTTAGTCGCGTGGTCGGTACCTACACAACCGGTCAGCCCGATCTTGATCGCGCCATCGTGCAGGTGCCCCTTGGCGACTTTCAGGCGGCGTGGAATCTTTCGGCAGACGAAGCCCATTCAATCATCATCATCACGGACTCGGTCACGCGCAGCGAGGAACTGGCGCCTTCGCTTTCGCGGGCAGATCTTCGTAGTCTTGGCTGGCGTGACCTGCAACCTGAGATCGCTCAGACCATGGAGTTGAAGCTCGTGGGCGTCTACGTCATGTTCGTCCTCGTCGCAATCATTGTGATATTCAGCATTGTCAACTCCTTCATGATGGTGATCTTCGAGCGCACCCAGGAGTTCGGCATGTTGATGGCGGTTGGTATGCGCCGCAGAGACATTATCATGCAATTGCAGATCGAGGCGTTCCTGGTCTGGCTCCTGGGCGCCGCAGTCGGACTTGCGATAACGGGCGTCTTGCTGGCCATCCTGATCGATCAGGGCATCCCGCTGCCGCCCCAGGCCGATGATCTGATGAAGTTGTTCTCGATGCCGAGTCGCATGTACCCGGTGTTCGAGCCCAATGGCCTGTATGCGTTGCCGATCATGCTCATAGGAACGCAGATCGCGGCACTCATCCCGGGCTTGCGCCTGCTCGGCATGAAGCCGGTCGCAGCCCTTCGGCCCTCCGAGTAATGGCCTTGCCCATCGCACTGATCGCCCAGCTTAGTTTGCGCAACATCGTGCGGCATCGCCGCCGCAACCTGATGTTGCTGGTCGCCATCGCGGTTGCGGTGTTCACGGTGCTCATTATCAACACCTTGATTCGCGGCATGCAGGCCGACATGCAAGAGCTTGTCGTGAGCAACCTGAATGGCCACTTCAAGGTCCATGCGCCGGGCTACCGGGACGATCCTTCCATCGAGCGAGGTTTCAAACTGGCGGTAGACTGGGCGCCTGCGAACCCGTCAGCAATCGAGGGTTGGGCGGCCCGTGTCCGGATACCCGCGGTCATCCTGAGCGAGCGCGAGACGCGCGGCGTGCAGTTTGTCGGCATCGACCCGGCCCAGGAGTCCATCTCATTTCTTGGCACGGCAGAGATCGACGGCAGCTTGCTCAGCTCTGCTGACGATCGTCGACTCCTCATCGGCAAGGAGATGGCAGCGCAGCTTGAGACCCGGGTCGGCCGTCGCCTCGTCATCATGACTCAGGGGGCCGATGGCCTGAACCGAGAAGCTGGTTTTCGCATCGTGGGCACTTACGATACCGATGGCACGACGATCGAGAAGCAGTTCGTCTTCACCGGCCGCAATGCGCTGCAAAAGATGGTGGGTGCGCATGTTGTCACCGAGGTGTCCGTTCGTGTTGATGACGACGGTGCCCATCGGACCATCGGTGAAGGGCTCGCGGCATTCTTCGCCGATCTGGAGGTCAAGACGTGGCAGCAACTGGAGCCACTGACGGCCTCGTTTGTGCTATTTGCCGACAGTGCCATCTTCATCTACTACTTCATCGTGATGACGGCGCTCATCTTCGGCCTGGTCAATACGCTCGTCACGTCGGTGATGGAGCGCGTGCGGGAGTTGGGGATGCTGCGGGCGGTGGGCATGCGTCCTGGCACAGTGGTCGCTCAGGTTGTGTTTGAGTCGACTTTCATCATGATGATTGGCGTCGCCTTGGGCCTGGCTGCCGGCTGGCTGGTTTTCCAGGCGCTGCCTACTGACATTGATATGACATCCTGGGTGGAGGGCGCCGACAAGTTCGGCATTCCCAACATTGTTCGTCTGCGCCTTCAGATCGGCGATATTGTTCTGGTCACATTTCTGTCGATTCTGTTTGGTGTTCTCGCGAGCTTATATCCCGCCCGCAAGGCGGTCAGTATCAGTCCGGTGGAGGCGATGCGACGATGAGTGATGAAGTAGTTCGGGTGAGCGGTGCAACCCGCGTATACAACGAAGACACGATCCCGGTACAGGCCCTCGCCGGCGTTGACCTGCGGGTCAACCGTGGAGACTTCGTCAGTCTTGCCGGCCCCTCCGGGTCCGGCAAGTCCACCCTCTTGAATGTCATCGGTGGTCTTGACCGCGTGGACAGTGGCGAGGTGACGGTCGATCAGGTGTCGCTGACCGGGCTCAGCGAAAGTGAGCTGTCGGATCTGCGCCTCGCGAAGATCGGCTTCGTGTTTCAGGCCTACAATCTCTTGTCGGTGCTAACGGCGGAGGAGAACGTTGCGTTCATTCTGCAACTGCAGGGCGTCTCGAAGTCGGTCCGCGCTGAGCGTGCGCGGGAGACACTGGCGGCGGTTGGTCTAGCGGACCTGCGGGACCGGTTGCCGGGCGACATGTCGGGAGGCCAACAGCAACGGGTTGCGATCGCGCGGGCGATCGCGGCAGACCCGGTCTTGTTGCTCGCCGATGAACCGAGTGCGAACCTCGACTCCCAAACAACAACCGGACTGCTCGAATTACTCAGGCACCTGAACGAGGATGAGGGCATGACGATTGTCACGGCGACGCACGATCCGATGGTGATGGCGTACGCGAAACGCCAGGTCCACCTGCGGGACGGCGCGATCGTTGTCTGACGCGTTGCAGCCATCGGCTGCGCCGACCAGTCGGGCGGGGCATTCTGATGCACAGGGGAGCCGTTTTCCGCAGAAACTGCGCAGCTCTTGATAGGAAGCTCTTGATAGGAAGTTCAGATAACAAGAGGCCGCCTGCCGGCGGTACGGCAATTCCTGGGCCCGCACTCGTTGGGCTTCTCATCCTGTGGGTGGGCCCCGTGGCGGCTCTGGATATGGACGCGCGCGTCAAGTGGCTTGGCGGGGCCGCGTTCTTGCCGGCTCACGATTTTCAGCGACAGCAGACTGCAACACCCGCGCTCGATCAGACGCTCGACATGCGCTTGATGCTCAAGCATAAGTGGCGGCGTTTTGAGTTGATTGCGGACCATTCGACCACCCTGATCAGCGGTGACTCGTTTGCTTTTGCCAACGCCCCGCAGTCTTCGCTGGACGCGGCGCCTGCCGATGATGACGTGAGGCTTATGGACCTCACGGCGGACATCGAGGATGGCAACCGCCACCGTAGCTTGCACCGGCTGGACCGTCTGGCGTTGCAGTTCACGGCGGGCGACTGGGCTGTCACCGCAGGGCGCGATGCGGTCAGTTGGGGAAGTGGCCTCGCGTTCTCGCCGATGGACATCCTCAGCCCGTTTGCCCCGACCGTTGTAGACCAGGACTTCAAAGCGGGCGATGACCTCCTGTTGATCGAACGCCTGCTCAAAGATGGCAGTGACTTGCAGGTCCTGGCCGTTGGCCGCCGCAAGGAAGGCCATGTCACGAGTGATGCGATGAGTCTCGCGGTCAAGTGGCACACCTTTGTCGGTGGCGGTGAAATGGAGTTGTTGGCAGCGAAGCACTACGAGGACGACGTGTTTGCGGTGTCGACGAGTGTGCCCCTCGGAGGCGCGCTATTTCGTGCCGATGTTGTCGCAACAAGATTAATGCAGGGTGGGACCCGCTGGAGTGTTGTCGCGAATATTGCGTATAGCGTTGTGTTGTATGACACGTTTGTCTACCTCTTTGCCGAGTATTATCGGAATGGCTTCGGCGTGACACGGATGCCGAGAAACGCACTCGACCTGCCGGAGGCATTAACGGTTCGCCTGGGTCGTGGTGAAACCTTCACCGTCATGCGCGACTACACGGCGGTGGGTCTCAGCGTGCCCTGGCATCCGCTGGTCAGCCAGTCGTTCGTTTTGTTGTCCAATCTGTCCGACGGGTCGTCGCTCGTGCAGACATCGGTCTCCTTCGAACAGGGCGATGCGTCCCGCTGGCAGTTTGGATTCGTCAAACCGCTTGGTCGGGCGGGTGACGAATACGGGGGTGTGCCGCTCGCGGGTTCGGGGTTAACGGCAGGTGGCGGAACCCGGGCCTTTGCGCGTTGGGTTTATTATTTTTGATCCGGATGGCCCGCAGATGGCGGTTGATGTGTCCCTCGATGCTCCGTGACTGCAGATGATGGAGTCCGGAGCGCGCTGGTTAATCTGTGACCGATAAGGCAGAGAACGCGATAGGATGATTCAACCTTGGGGTGCGACCGATGAACGCGACTGTCTCTGTAATCTCGTGGACCGACCTTGGCATCATGGTGATACCGATAGCGGCAGTGGTCGCCATCATGTTCGCCTGGAATCTGCGTCCCTGGTTTGCGCTTTACTCCAACGCGCGGATGTTGTTGCAGCTCACCCTGATTGGCTATTTTCTTGTCTTCATCTTCGAGGCGGACGAGGCCTGGTTCATCGTGCTGGTGCTGACATCGATGCTGTTGGTCGCGAGCTGGATATCGCTGAATCCGATCGTTGGCGATCGCTGGCGACTGTATCCAATCGTGCTGGTCTCGCTGACGCTGGGGGGTGGAATGATGTTGTTCCTGGTCACCCAGGAGGTATTACATGTTGATCCGTGGTACTCGCCGCGCGAAACGGTGCCACTTGCCGGAATGATTTTTGCGAACTCGATGACCACGGTTTGTCTCGCGGCGGAACGCTACGAAGCCGAACTAAAAAATGGTGTCGCCGTGCCGGAAGCCAGAAGGATCGCTTTTCAGACGGGCATGATACCGGTGATCAATTCGATGCTGGCGGTCGGGCTGGTGGCGTTGCCGGGCATGATGACCGGGCAGATCCTGTCGGGCGTGTCTCCGCTGATTGCCACGCGATATCAAATCGTTGT
Source organism: Gammaproteobacteria bacterium (assembly GCA_963693635.1). Lineage (GTDB taxonomy): Bacteria > Pseudomonadota > Gammaproteobacteria > Pseudomonadales > Azotimanducaceae > CAVOBC01. The sequence continues at coordinate 14,701 of CAVOBC010000052.1, forward strand.
CATGTCCATGTTATTCGGTGCGTCGGGTCTTTGTGCGGCCTGCTATCTGCAACTGGTCAGTGTCCTCGGAATCTCGGCGGGCGCGCGCACCAGGGTCGTCGACTCCTGACGGGGCCGGTCACTCGGGTACGGTGACAGATGCACCACGATTTCCGGCAAGAAAGTGTAAGGTTTGTTCGCAAACCGACTCTCAGGAAATCGGGGGAATGACAATTTTGGGACGAGTACCAGCGCGGTCGAGCGCGCCTGCATCTTTTCATCGTTGATCGGGAGAAGGTTATGACTCAGCTAATAGTGGCGGCCATTGCGTTTGCGGCAACTCACATCGTGCTCTCTGCGAGTCCGATTCGGCCGGCGATTGTCGGCGCGATCGGGACGAACCCGTTTAGGGGGCTGTACTCACTCGTCGCGTTTGCGACCCTCGGCTATCTGATCTATGCGTACGTCAACGTCGGGCACGCGGACTTTGTGTGGCTGCCGGGTCCGGTCGGACAACTGACCGCCAAGGTCCTGATGTTGCCAGCGCTGGTGCTCCTTGCGATGGGGGCAACGGCGCGTAACCCGACGAGCATGATGTATGTCTCCGCGATCAATGACGATCTACCGGGCATCGTGAAGATTACGCGCCATCCCGTTCAGTGGGCGATTATGCTTTGGGCTGTGGCGCACATCGCTGCCAACGGTGATGTTGCATCGCTTGCCTTCTTTGGTGGTCTGCTGGTCATATCGGCGGTGGGGACGGTGTCGATGGATGCCAGGAACAGGGCACGCGCAGATGAAGCATGGGTGTCATTTCACGCACGAACGAGCAACGTACCGTTTGCTGCGCTGCTGGGTGGCCGCACCCGCCTGTCGCTGGGCGATGTGGGTTGGCCCGGCGCAATCGCGGGTATCGTGATCTACGGCGTGGTCTTTTGGTTCCACGACTGGATTGCTGGTGTGCCGCTTATCTTCTAGCGTCCGGAACGTGGTTGGCCGCGTCCTGAAAATGCCGGAGTGCACCCCTTTGGCGAGTTCATAGATGCGGCGCGTCTGGTGGTAGAAGGTGATGGTTGGTCTCATCAACGGGCTTGTTCTGGTCGGCGCGTTGTCGCTGTGCACGCCTACCTGTGGAAGGCCATCCAGTCTTGAGCCTCGTTGTAGTTGGTGCGCTTGGACGCAACACTGTCATTGCGGTTTCAATTGGCGGCACGTTGCTGTTGTTGCGCGTTTTGGTGTCGATCCAGCGGTTGCATCAGGACCGATTTTGAAGGCCGTGACCGACATCTGTGGCTTGGCGCTGGTATTGGGCCTGTCGACGGCTGCTATGCCCATGCTTTGAGACGGCTGCCGATTGGCTGATGGATCAGTGATTTGGCGGTGACAACTTTGATCCCTGAATAGCAGAGGTGGGGAAAGTGCTGTGAGAATGTGCTCTGTTCATTGGAGGTTTTCGGTGCTCCTAGTCATGGCATACATTGCAAAGAGTGACAAGGTTGTCCGGTGCATTCGTTCCACCACGAACATGGTGTATGAGGTGATGGAGTTCCAAAAGACTCCGAGGATCCCCTTCCCTAATGTTGGACTTCGACCAATCGCAGTTCGTACAACGATAAGAGTCCGGTTCCAGAACCTGCACCCTCACGATATCCTTTATCTTTCGATCATGAGCTGGTGCTTGTCGATCAACCTGCAGAACGTAAACGCCAACAGGAAGCGATGGATCATGCGATGAGCGGGTGACAATGGGCCAGCCGTCTTCCGTTCGGAGTTCCCGGATCCTTCTGTCCCACTCAGAACGGCTATTCGCTAGATACTTCAACTCCTCATTAGTTACTCTGTAAACCCCAAGTAGAGATCCGGACATCTCTACTTGGGGTTTACATTAGCTTGCTGTGCGTGAGACGTGCTCGGTTGGTTTAAGGACGGAGCGGCTCGGAGTCGGCCCGCGCGACTGACGACGGCGCATAGGTGTTGATTGACCTCAGCAGATTACACCAAACGAAAACATTGGGAGCTCTGTGAGTCCGCTCGGCGAGTCTCGGCCTGATCCTCGGAGTCGGTTCTTTGTGTCGAATCGGTGTGCCAAAGACGAAAAATCGATACGATGCGCTCTCGTCCAGAATGGCTGCTGACCAACCGATGAATGAACCGAAAAGTGCACGCGTTCTCATTACCAACGATGACGGCGTAGACAGCCCCGGCATCCACGAACTCGCGAGGCAGGTGGAGGCGGCGGGATACACCGTGATGGTCGTTGCGCCGGATCATGACGCTTCCGGCACGGGCGCGTCATTGGGTCGGATATCGCCGGACCATCCGGTCGCCTATGCCAGGCACTCGATCGACGGTGTTGCCGGCGAGGTTTACGGCATCAATGGGCCACCCGCGTTGTGCGTCGTCGTGGGTAATCTTCAGGCGTTTGGCGATGCCCCTGACATCGTCGTGTCTGGCATCAACGCTGGGCTGAACACGGGGCGCGCGGCGTTGCACAGCGGCACCATCGGGGCGGCGCTCGCCGCACAGAACTTTGGCCTGCGGGGCCTCGCCGTGAGCCTGGGTTCGGGAGCCACGTGGCATTGGGAGACCGCCGCGGCGCTGACTGTGCAGTTGTTGCCGCATGTGCTTGCGGGTCCGGCGCGAAGCGTTCTCAATCTCAATGTTCCGGCGGCTCGATCCGATGACGTTCTCGGAATCCGCTGGGCGGGGCTCGGGGCTTTCGGTGCCGTGCGCACTGCCATCACCGACATCAAGCAAGACACACTGCATTTCGGCTTCGAGCTAACTGGGGACACTGTCGACGATGACTCGGATAGCGCAGTGGTCCAGGCCGGCTACGCCGCGATCACGTCGTTGCATGGCCCGGCCGAGGTGTGGGGCCCCTTTGGCCAGTCCGGTGAGGACTTTGATGCCGAACATCGGGTCCACGGCGCGACGGCGGGCCATGAACTCAGGGCGAGTCGTTCGTACCTCCTGGAGCATGACTAGCCTGGGTGACGACTAGCGGCTGTCGAGATCCGCGCGAATGCGCTGGTGTTCAGCCTCGTCCAGCTTGAAACGCGTGAACACGGCAGCGCCGATCAGATAGCAAACGAGGGGAAACAGACCGTACAGGCTCATTATTGCGAGTTTGACGAACATCGTTTGTTCCTCATTCGGCACGAAGCCGGCGAACTGGAGAACGTAGCCGGTTATGAGAATCATCACGCCGATGGCACTCTTGTAGACGAAATTGAACGCAGCGAAGTAGGAGCCTTCCTTGCGCTCGCCTGTCAGATACTCATCGTAGTCGATGATATCGCTCTGAATCGACGGTGATATCGTGCCGCCGCAGCCGGCGGCGTGCCCGGCAAACGCGGCGAGTACAAAGAACAGGGCAACCTGCGTGTCGCCGATCAGGAACGGCAGTGCAAGCATGCCGCCAAACGAAAGCCCCGTCAGAATCATGGAGAACATCCACAGCTGAATCTTGCCGAAGCGACGTGACAGTGGCAGCCAGATTGGCACGGACATGGACGACGGAATCATGTAAGCGAGGATGACCGCCGGCGCGAGCGATGGGCGGCCGACTACGTATTGCGCGACATACAACGTCAAGATGCCGATCACAGCACTGCCGATGTTCTCAATGAACGTGACGATCAGCACGAGGCGTGCATGGGGGGGCTGCCACACATCCTTGAATGCCCCCAGCGGTCTTGCGTCCACTCGACCCTGGAAATCCGCACGTTCTCGCAGTTTGATGACGGCGTAGATGACGAGGCCGGGGGTCACGAAGGCGGCGACCACGCTGAGTT
>CAVOBC010000053.1:0-18429 GCA_963693635.1 Gammaproteobacteria bacterium
CGAGATCCTGGGCAATCGCGCCGAGATTGAACTGCACCGCACCAAATCCGGCGTTCAGGGGAATGAAGGCCAGGACCGGTATCCAGAACATGGGTGAGCGCAATACGTCACGCCCGGTCCATGTCGGGGCTGGTGCCGCCGCGCCTGTTACAGAGGGTACAGACGGTCGCGTCTGTTGGTGCGCAGTCCCCGGCAAGATCAGCCAGGTAAGTGGCACGACCGCAACGACCGCAAAGACCGCCATCACTTGCATGGCCCCGCGCCATCCAAGTGAAGCGATTAGCCATTCGACAACCGGTGGAAACAGGAAGCCGCCGAGAGAGGTGCCCATTGCCGACAGGCCCATTGCCATGCCGCGTTTGCGCTCGAAGGTCCGGGTGATCAACGTCTGCGAAGCGAGCGTGCCACACAGGACGATGCCGATGGGCATGAGCGTGCTGAAGATGATGACGATCGCCGTGATGCTGCGCGCAAAGGAGGTCAGCGCGAGCCCCACCACCAGGCTCGCTGCGCCGATCGTCACCAGGTGGCGAAGCGCGAATCGATCCATGGCACGTCCGGCGAACGGGCTGAGGGCCCCGGTCGCTAGCTGTGAACACATCACCGCGAGCATGACGTCACGGCGCGAGGCGCCAAATTCATCTATCCAGGGTACGACGAAGAGTGCAAAGGAATAGATCAGAATGCCGACGCTGATGCTTTGCATGACCAACGTCAGCGCGATCACGCTCGCGCCACGTGGTAGGCGCCGCGTCACAGGTTGTGCTGCGTTGAACGGGTCTGTGTCGACATCGTTAACAGCATCAGCCCCGCTCCTCTTCCGGGAAAGGGGACCTTCGAACGCCCTTTGTTGGGGCGCGCCGAGTGCCGTGGCCCGCCGGGCATTGGGCGGTGATGGTCGTTGCGTTGTCCGGACATGACATTGACTCTTGTCCGGTTTTGCGGCGAGTTCTGCGGTGCCTGAGTATGCCAGATTGCGCGGTCGGCCCGGGTTGGTGTTCGAATGATGGTAGGCTCGCGCGAAGCGCCGGGAGCGGTTGCCGGGAGCGGTTTTTGTTCCGGTGGCGCTTGAGGTTGGTTTACATGGGGGCGTTTTGGTGCAGAGAGTTGATGCGTCGGAAATGCCGCAGAGGTGACGGCGCTTCGATGATGAGGGCAAGTCTGTGACCGTGCGCATGTCTGCATCAATCGGATCCGGCGATGCCAGTAACAAGGGCGGAGCGACCATCGGCAACGCGACGGACGATGAACCGATCCCCGCCCGCCAGCTTGTCGCGCTCCTTGCGCGCACCTGGCCCCATCTGCGCCCGCAGCGCATGCACATCATCTTGTGGACCACAGCACTCATGGCGGTCGAGGTGGTGTTTCTGCTGTCCGCGCTCGTGGCGTTCGACCTGTTCAATAACAAGATCCTCATTGGCCAGAAGCTCGAGTCCGCGCAGGCTTCCCTCCTCTTTCTGGATCACCGCTACGTTGGTGACCCCGCGTTGATGAGTTCCAGTCTGCTGGACGACGATGACGATGAAGTGGAGAGCAAGCCCACTGGCGAGGAGGCCGCAGTCTTCGACGCCGTGACCTGCGATGCCGCGACCATGTTGTCGCCAGCGCAACGGCGGACGGTCAGAGACCGGCTCGGCATTCTCTTTGCGATCGTCGCCTTTATTCTGATACCCGTCGTTGGCTATTACCGCACGTGGCTGCTGCAACGGGTCAACCAGCATCTGCGGGTCACGATGATTGAACGGGCCGAGCACTTGTCTCTCCGATATCACAGTCAGGCGCAGACTGGCGACGCGATTTATCGGGTCTATCAGGACAGCGCGATGATCACGAGTGTCATTGAAGGGGCACTCCTGGAACCGGTCGTTGCCCTCGCTCAGGTACTGTTCAGTTTCTTCGTCATCTGGCTCTTCAGCCCCTTGCTCGGTTTTATCTACCTGGCCGGGATTGTGCCCGCCTTGGTTCTGGTCGCGTTTTTTACGCCGCGGCTGCAGCGAAGGTCGCGTGTTGCCCGCGCAACAAACAGCACACTGACATCGACAATCCAGGAAGACTTCGCCGCCATCAGGATAATCAAGGCCAATCGCGCTGAGGCGATGGTCCGCCGGCGTTTTGACGAGACCTCCACGGCCGCACTCAATGCCGCGTTCTATTTGCGGCGCGAGTACCTCCTGCTGCGCGTTCTCATCACAGTCCTTGCCGGTCTGCTTATCTTCACCTCGCAATACCTGATGGCGGGTTGGACCATTGCGAGCGACCCGACCTTTTTGGCCGGCACAGTAGCCCTGGTTGGGTTCACGCTGTGGAACCTCGGCGCTTTTCAGGCCGCGAGCAGTCGGTCCGGCGAGTTTCTTGGCAACGGCGAGCACCTGGTCGGGTAGTGGGGTGTTATTCAGGACATGGCTGTTGGGCTTGATCGCGCGTTCTTCCTGCTGGAGCTTGAACCCGATGTGACCGACGCTGTGGACGCGGTCCCGTTCCCCGCACAATTGCGCGAGGTGCGATACGAGCATGTTCACTTTGGCTACGATGCTGCGCGGCCGGTTCTCAAGGGCGTCAGTCTGACGGCGGGACGGGGAACGATCACGGCGATTGTCGGTGGCACCGGTGCGGGCAAGTCAACCTTAATGTCACTGCTACTCAGGTTGTATGACCCCGACGCTGGCCGCATCCGGATTAACGACACGCCGCTTGAACAGATCGCGATTGCTGATCTGCGCGCTCATGTCGCGATCGCGCTGCAGCAGAACACGCTGTTTGCGCAGACCATTAGCCAGAACATCGGGTACGCGAGCGAAGATGCCACGCCCGATGCCATTCGTGCGGCGGCGCGGGTCGCTGCGGCGGATGCCTTCATCAGCGCGTTGCCCGATGGATACGATACCGAACTCGGCGAACGCGGCAGCCGCCTCTCGACGGGCGAGCGACAGCGATTGTCCATCGCCCGCGCGATTGTGCGCGATACACCGATTCTCATTTTGGATGAACCCACTGCCTCCCTTGATGCGGAGACCGAACAGCGGGTGCTCGCGAACCTGTCCGAATGGGGCAAAGACCGCATCGTCTTCATCATCACACACCGGCTCTCGACGATTCGCGGCGCAGATCAGATCGTACTGATCGAAGACGGCACGATCATCGAAATGGGCAATCACGACGCTCTGCTGTCGCAGCCGGGTTCGGCCTACGAACGCTTCATCCGCGCGGAAAATCTGTTGGACGTACAACCGGCCACAACGGCGCAGCAGATGCCATGAGCGAGAGCAATCGATCAGACGCGGTGTCAGACAGACATCAGTTTGATGACCGCATTGACACAGAGACGCGCATCGGCAATCTCGAGGTCCTGCGTATTTTGGGTCGGTGCCTCACATTTCTGGGCGACGCGCGGGGGTACCTCGTTGCGAAGATTGCGCTCGGTCTGCTCGCACTCATCCCCGGGCTCTTTGCCACGTGGATGCCGAAGCTGGTCATCGATCAGGTATTGCTTGGCGTCAGCATTGATGACGTGCAGGTGCCTTTTCCGCCGCATGTTCAGGTGTTTGTTGATCTCATCAGGGACCTGTCGCCGATGGGAATGATGATGGCGATCACGGCGTTTCTCATCCTTTTGCTCCTGGCCTTCGGTCGCTACGAGATGGAAGGCGGCTTTGCGCAGGGCGAGGATAGCGCGACCCAGTCCGAGAACCGTATGAACGCTGGAGAAAGTGTTGAATCCGGGCTTATTGGTCTGGCAGACACGCTCGTACACATCCGCTTTTCGCAGCGTCTGACCAATTCACTGCGCACCCGGCTCTTTACCGAGATGGGACGGTTGCCCATGACAGTCATGGACAACCACCGGATCGGTGATGCTGTTTATCGAGTGATGTACGACGCGCCGATGATCCCGGACGTGTGCTTCAAGCTGACAGCGGAGCCGATCCTGGCATTGACCGGCACATTCCTGGCGCTTTGGATGATCAACTACACCTACGGCGCTGTGGCGCCGGAACTCGTGTGGGGTGCGGCTGCGTTGATACCGGTGGGGTTTCTGATCACTGTGCCGTTCTCGGGTCTTGCACGAGGCGCCCAGCAGGACAGCAGGGCAGCGGGCGCAGCGACGACCAACGCGATGGAAGAGAGCCTGGCGAACATTGCGGCAGTCCAAAGTCTGGGCGGCATGGCAACGGAGCGGGATCGAATTGATAAACGTTCCGCTGAGTCTTTTCGACGATTTCGACATATCAAGCTGGTTGCGCTGGGTCTCGAGTTCCTGACGATTGGGACGATCGTCGTCTTTGGCTTTTGGGTCTATGTATTTGTAACCGATCAGATCATAGAGGGCACGATGACCGCGGGCGACTGGTCGGTCCTCTTTGCGCTCACGCTGCAGATAGGGGGTACCGCGCTCGGCATCGGTACGTTCTGGATCTCCTTGCAGGGCAACGCCGCGGCGGTTCGCCGGGTCTTCTTTTTCATCGACATCGAATCTGAAGCGCGCATGGACGGCAAACCCGTTGCCGCCGTGCAACGGAGTGTGCAGATTGAAGATGTCTCTTTCACCTATCCTGATGGCACTCGTGCACTGCGCCACATTGATCTTGAATTGAAATCAGGTGAATTGACCGCCATCGTCGGCCCCACGGGGTCGGGCAAGACCAGCCTCGCCTGGCTCATTCCGCGCTTCATTGAGCCGACCGATGGTCGGGTATTCTGCGACGGGAAAGATCTTTCTGACCTCGGCATCGATGCGCTTCGCGATCAGGTGACCTATGTGTTTCAGGAACACATGCTGTTGTCGACATCGGTGCGAGAGAACCTGCTGCTGGCAAATCCCGATGCGGACGAGTCAGCCATGCGACAGGCTCTCGAAAGTGCGGGTGCGCTCGCGTTCGTCAATGCGTTGCCGGACGGCCTGGTGCGCGCGAGGCGGCGAAGGGCAAGCTGGTTGTTGTCATCGCACATCGTCTCTCGACGATACGGCAGGCCGACAAGATCGTCTTTCTGGAATCCGGAGAGATTCGGGATATCGGTGATCATGCGACGTTGATGGCTGACCCGAATGGTCGGTATCGCCGCTTTGTTGAGTTGCAGAGCGGTGCATGATCGGGCGCGTGCGCGGGGTCGCTGTCATTGCCGGCTCTTTAGGCGAGGTTTGCAAACCGACTCCCAGGAATTGTCAGGACGACAATTGTGGGTCAGGGATTGGTTAGAGTCCTCGTCGCTTCATACCGGCGGCGTCGTAACAACGATCGATCAGGCGCATTTGTTTGACGCCATCGTCGGCGTCCGTCAATAACGGTGCACCCTCCTGCACTGCGGCAATGAACGCGTCGAGCTGGTACCCGTAGGTCGCTCGCCGGTCGGTTGTCTGGGTGGTGGTTTTGCCATCAATCGTGACTTCGATTGAGTGGCCTATCTGGGGTACCAGTGGCTGATTGACCTTCATGGTGCCACGCTCACCAACGACGGTGAAAGCCATCTCGAATGTGGCATCGGGACCCATGTCGCCCCGCGTTTTTGTCACGACGCCGTTGTCGAATCGCATCTCGGTTGCTAAACGCAGGTCAACGTCGGGCGGTCCCTCGTTGGCATCTGCGGTCACTTCCTCAGGTTCGCAGCCCATCAGATGACGCACCCAGGAGATCGGGTAACAGCCAAGGTCCATGGTGGCACCGCCCCCGGTCTCGTACTGCATACGGATGTCGGTCGCGGGTATGGGACCCGCCATGCAAAATCCCGCGTCGATCGTCTTGATCTCGCCGAGGCTCCCGGAATCGAAGATTTCCTTGGCGCGTATGAAGCATGGGTGATAGCGGTAGTGGTACGCTTCCATCAGAACGAGGCCCTTATCCCGGGCGACTGCGGCCATTTCAGCGGCCTCATCGCCGTTTGCGGCGAGCGACTTCTCACATAAGACATGCTTGCCGGCTTCAAGCGCTTTGATCGTCCACTCCTTGTGGGCGGTGATCGGCAGCGGGTTGTAGATGACGTCACAGTCCGGGTGGTCGATAACCGCCTGGTAGTCATCGACAACATGGCGGATATGCGCCCAGTCTGCCATTGCTTGCGCCCGCCCCCGGCTTCGGGCCGCGATGACCCGGATCTGCGCCTGTGGCTCGTCGACGGCTGGAAAAATGAGTGCGCGCGGTGTGATGGCCGCTGCGCCTAAAACGCCAAATTTGATCATGTTGTTGCTCGCTAATGGTTTAGCTTGAGCGCACCTGTGTGCTGCGTGCTTGTGGTTGAGTTACCTGGCGACATCCATTGTGCCCCTTACAATCCCGGCCAGTTACAATCCTGGGGGCGGCGTGAAGCCGCCGATCTGTTCCGTGATGAGTTGCGCGAACTCAATACTCCGGTAGTCCTGGTAGATGCCGGACACAGCTTGCAAGCCGATCGGCAGGCCGGCGGTGCCCGGGCCGGTCGGGAAGACGGTGCTCGGCAAGTAAGAATTAGTGATCAAACCGGACCAGAAAATCTGCTGAAAGTACGACTGCTCCACGTCGTCGACCATGATCGTGCGCTCCGCGAACGGTCCGTGATCGTGTCTGAAGGCGTGGCGAGCCATCTGCGGACAAATGAGAATGTCCCAGTCGGTGAAAAACTCATCCCACGCCCTGCGCAGTTTCTCGCGGCGAAAGTCATGGCGAATCCAGTCCCGGTGCAGCATGACGCTCGCGCGTGCGCTGACCGCATTGCCTGATTGATCCGATGGATCAAAAGTGTCGGCGAATGCCTGCATCCCTGGCACACGGTCGGCAGGTTGCGCGCTCGACATGACTGCTTGCAACAGGCTCATGTAGGTGGAATGGGCCCGGGGCACGGCGAAGGCTGGCCTCGCCGAATCTGAGACCGTGGCACCGGCAGTGCGCAGAATTTCGCCGATCTGATAGACCCGGTCTTGCGTCTCCTGCGAGACCGGTGCGGCGTCATCGGTCGGCCACAGCGCCACGCGGAAGTCCTTGAGGTTGTGCCGGTCTGACGCTGGCAACTCGAGCCGCCATGCGGTCGCTTCACGCGGCGTCGGCCCGGCCATGATAGACAGCGCGACCCGCAGGTCCTCGGCACTGCGGGCGAGCGGGCCACACACCGAGAGGTCAGCGTCCGGCACGCCTTCGATGAGTTCGTGACCTGAAAGCGGGACGACGCCCGATGACGGCTTGTGGCCAAAGACCCCACAGAAATGTGCCGGGTTACGTATGGAACCGCCGATGTCCGAGCCCGCCTCAAGCGCGCTGAAGCCAGCGGCCAATGCCGCAGCGCTGCCGCCCGAAGAGCCACCGGGAGTGCGGTCGGTGTCAAACGGATTGCCGGTGGTGCCGTAGACCGGGTTGTAGCTCTGGAAGTCTGCGAGGTCCACAGGCACGTTGGTCTTGCCGAGAAAGTGCGCGCCGGCGGCACGAAAGCGCGAAACCGCGAGGCCGTCGGCCCTGCCGATATTGTTGCGCTGGTCCTCGTGGCCCCACGTGGCAGGCGTCCCTTCGATCACGTAGGACTCCTTGATAGTCATTGGCACACCGTGCAACGGGCCGAGGTTCGAGTCCCCGCGCGCGATGGCCGCATCTGCGGCACGCGCGTCGTCACGGGCGCGCTCAAAGATTCTCACCGGCACCGCATTGATGTCGCCATCGTGCTTTTCGATGCGTGCGATGAAGTGATCAGTGAGTTCAAGTGAGCTGGTCTCTTGCCGACGGATCAGTTCGGCAAGTTTGATGGCGGTCTGGAAGTGGAGGTCGGTCATTGGGGGCTCGTCAATTCTGGGAGAGGAAGGTTTGCTTTCACGGGTTAGGAGTACGGGTTAGGCATACAGGCTTGGAGTACGGGTTAACAGTTTGGTTATATGCCGGAAACGCGGCCTGATCACAAGGCGCGCCAGGAATACGACGAAAAAGAGCTTTCGTCGATGATGCCACAGCGCGAATCTCTGTCTCGTCATGGCAGTGCTCCGTTTGGGTGGGCACCGCGTGCGGTGCAGGGCAAGTACACGGAGGCGCAGGTGGTGGCCCGTTCATCCTTGCGGCAGAACGACGGGTGCTTGCCGAGGCGTCCAAACCGAGCGTGTTCAGACGATCGTTTGTGCTGAATGTGGATGGCAAGCGATATGGACTTCGGTCTGGATCGCTCTTCGGACGAACCACTGTCCTGCAGACCGTTGACGGCGACACGCGTCGAGAAGTGGGCAGGCTCGCACGAACGTCTTTTCTGGGCCGGCGTGCGTAGGTTGAACTGCCCGATTCTCTATCTTTGCCGGTCAGACTGTTCGTCATCTGGCTGGCGATTGTTTTTTGGAAGCGAGAGTCAGTCGAACTGAACGCGGTCTCGCGATCTGTCGACCCGTTGGCCTTGAGCAGACGCACTATGCGGCCAGGCTGGTGATGTGATCGACAAACGAGGATTCTGTGAGTGGGCGACCGGTCAGAAAGCCCTGGATCTGATTACCGCCCAGATCTTGCAGTGCGCTCCGCTCCTCGAGACGTTCCACGCCCTCGCCCACCACAGTCAGGCCGATGCGATGGGCCATCTCGATGGTTCCGGCGGTCAGGGCCTGGTGCAGGTCGTTGTGGTCAATGTCGGCAACCAGCATGCGGTCCAGCTTCAGGATGTCGATCGGCAGCTTCAGAAAATGGTTAATCGATGAGAAACCGGTGCCGAAGTCGTCAAGGGCAATGCTGACACCCGCCGCCTGCAGTTCGCGTAATTGCACCCGGTTATGTCGTTAAACCACCGGAAGCGAGCCAATTCAGAGAGGCGATTCTCGCGATCGAGGATTTCTGGCTCTCGGTTGCTCTTCTTCCGAAGAGTGATGCGGTTCAATAGTCAACGGGTTGATCTGTCCCTATAGGTACCGTACCTGCAAGCTGTGGCCTGTTGCGTTGGGCGGCGCGCGGGGGAGCCAGTCACACAATAAAAGCCACTGGCTGATCGCGTACAGAAAAAGAGGACTTTGTCTCTAACCGGATCTGATTCACATCCACTACGATGTTGCCTGGACTCAAAGAGCAGGTGTCAGGTATGTCTTCATTTGGACCCATCTACGATCGCGCAGCGAGTCTCAAAGGAGCGGAGGCGCTGGCGGCGTCCCTGCCTGTCTGTAAGACCGCCGATGAGTTGAAGCAGGTGAGCGACGATGAATACCTGCGGGAGATGACCCGGTGCGTCTTTCGATCGGGCTTCGTCTGGCAAGTAGTTGACAACAAATGGCCCGGCTTCGAGACGGCGTTCATGTGCTTCGTACCGCGCGCCGTCGCGCACTTGTCAGACGAGGCGTTAGCAGAGATCGCTCAAGACACGGCGGTCATTCGGAATCACCAGAAGATCAACGCGACGCGGGACAACGCATCGCTGGTGCTGTCCGTGGCGGAGCAACATGGTTCCTTGGGTGCCTTTCTTGCGGACTGGCCGGACGACGATGTGGTGGGCTTGCAGCAATATTTGAAGAAGGCTGGCAGCCGGTTGGGTGGTCACACCGGGCAGTACTTTCTGCGTTTCAGTGGCAAAGACACCTTCATGTTCAGCAAAGATGTGGTGCGTGTGCTGATCGAGCAAGGTGTAGTCGACCGCGAACCGACCAGCAAGAAAGGGCTGAGCGCCGCGCAGGCTGCGTTCAATGACTGGCGCGAAGAGACGGGGCTAGCGTTCTGCAAACTAAGCCAGATTATGGCTTGGTCGGTTGGGTAAGTGGGTCGGTGCCGGGAATGCAGACAAGAACGGGCTGCAAGAAAAAACTAATTGATCAGGATCTGTTGCCGTTCATGAAGCTCTCTTTCACGCTGGCACCGTCAAAGTCCCGGAGTACCGATTGGGTGACACCGAAGGCGAGGATGATGATCGCGTAGATGAGCGAGCTGACACCGATTCCGATCGGCGTCGACGACGCGGCTGCGATTGCGCCCGCCACGAGTCCACCGAGGGGCATCAGGCTGTAACTGAGTGCGTGATAGCTCATCACACGGCCGCGCATTGCATCGGGTACGGTCAACTGGATGACGGTCATGGAACTGATCAGGTACATCGATGCGAACATGGCGATGGCGAATGCGGTGCTCATGCCAAGTGTCAGTGCGACGAGTGGCGAAAACTGCGACGCCGCGGCGGCCACACCGCTGAAAAGAAACAGGCAGGCCGCGCCGGCAATCGCGGTCATAAGCATGATGCGCCCGAGTTGCCTCGACTCCTGAAAGTTACCGATGATCAACGTACCGGTCACCGAGCCGACGCCGGTCGCAGACAGCAGGTAGCCGTAGCCGGAACTGCCGGCACCCAGCAGCGTCGACACGGCTGGCATCAGTTGCATGTACGACGACCCGAACAGCATCATGGCGTACGTGAGTCCGAGCAGAACGAGAAACAGGCGTTGGCCGATGATATATCGGAAGCCTTCGGTCACCTGGGACAGTGCCGACCGCGACGTGTCGGTCGGCTCCGCCGTGAATTGGAGTCTGACGATGACGATCCCCATCACTGCGAATCCCGCTGAGCACAATAGCAAGACGATTGACGCGTTCCAGAGCGCGATGATGATGCCGCCCAGTGCCGGAAAGACCATGCGACAGGATTGCCAGACGATGGCGTTAAGGGCGACAGCGCTCATCATCGAGTCCCGGTCGATCAGTGATGGTAATAAGGCCTGACGCGTGGGCCAGTCGAGTCCGGAGATCAACGAGATCAGCCCGGTGACGAAGATGATGTGCCATGCGTTGGCAGCGCCATTGAGGGTCGCGAGGCCGAGCGCGAGCAGCAGACCGCTCGTCAGAAACGAAGTGACGATGAGGAGCACGCGTCGATCCATGCGATCTGCCATCGCGCCGCCAAACAGCGTTACGAGGATTGCCGGCGCGCCCGCAGCGGCCCCGAGGTAACCGAGCATCAGCGTCGACCCTGACAGCTCGAAGACGAGCCAGCCCTGCGACATGATCTGAAGTTGTGTCGCGCCGACCGAAGCGAACGAGCCAAGCCAGAAAGCCAGAAACGGCCTGTGCCGCAGCGCTGTGAGTTGGTTGGGAAGCCGCATGGCGAGGCCCGAATACGTGATCTCAGATTAAGTCACGAATGTGAGCGGTTGTCGCGTCTGACGGTTCGGTTGCCGGCACCGTCGCCCATCGGGCCTGCAAGAGAACGGCGACGCAAACCCTCCGCGCAACACCCGGCAGCGCCGAAGATCAACATGCGTGTCGACCAGATGCGCGCGCGAAGGTTGCGGCCGACAGATGTCAGTCAAGCAGGCCGAGAACCCGTTTTGGAGATGATGTTCATCTGCACTTCGTTGGTGCCACCGTAGATCGTGACGGCACGGTTCAAGAGCCAGTTCTTGGTTGTCTCAAGTTCCACGCGGCCAAATTCTTCGCCCGACCAGCCGACGCCCTGGGTGCCCATGAGGGTCGATGCGAGTTCTGAACCGTCGCGCGCGAGCGTTGAACCGACGAGCTTGAAGATGGAAGTCGCTGCGCCCGGGGTTTTACCCGACCGGTTCTCAGCGCCTGCTTTCTGGGCGGTCAACTGGAATGAACGCTCTGTCATGCTGTGGCGAAGTATTCGTTCGCGAAAGTCTACAGCGAGACTCACAAATGCATGTTTTTAAATATGTAAAATATATCGACATATAAAAATAGCGTTCCCGGGAGCACCGCCATTTTTCGCAGGCCTCTTTGCTGCAAGATCATGCGAGGTTTGCTAGCGAACCGACTCCCAAGGAATTTGTCAGGATGACAATTTTGGGATAGCAGCGAGCTAGTTTGCGAGATCGAACGCCTTCAGGACGAACGCGAACTCCTCGGCAGTCTCACGAATCTGCTCGAAGCGTCCGGTCTTGCCGCCGTGCCCGGCGCCCATGTTGATTTTCATGACGATCGGGTTGTCGTCAGTCTTCATCGCCCGCATCTTGGCCGTCCACTTGGCCGGCTCCCAGTAGGTCACGCGCGGGTCGTTGAGGCCGCCAGTCACCATCTGCATCGGGTACTCCCGGGCTTCGATGTTGTCGTAGGGGCTGTAGGACTGAATGTTCCTGAACGCCTCGGCATCTTCGATCGGGTTGCCCCACTCCGGCCATTCGATGGGCGTCAGCGGCAGGCTGTCGTCGAGCATGGTGTTCAGCACATCAACGAACGGCACATGCAGAACCACGGCTCGCCAGAGGTCCGGCGCCTGGATGATGGCGGCGCCCATGAGTTCGCCGCCGGCACTGCCGCCGGACGCGGAGATCTGGCCCTTTGCGGCGAGTCCCTGGTCGATGAGATGGCGAGCAACGTCGACAAAGTCGTTGAAGGTGTTGGTGCGCTTGTCGAGTTTGCCGTCCTCGTACCAGGCGTAGCCCATCTCGTCGCCTCCGCGAACGTGGGCGATGGCGTAGGCCATGCCTCGATCAAGTAGTGACAGGCGCGACGCGCTGAAACCTGGGGATGTGCCGGCGCCATACGCACCGTAGCCATACAGGTGCAGTTTGCCGGTGCCGTCGCGCGGATAATCGTTGGGATAGACGATCGTTATGGGTACCTGAACGCCATCGCGCGCCGGGGCCATCAGGCG
Organism: Gammaproteobacteria bacterium; assembly: GCA_963693635.1. GTDB lineage: Bacteria > Pseudomonadota > Gammaproteobacteria > Pseudomonadales > Azotimanducaceae > CAVOBC01. The sequence continues at coordinate 12,508 of CAVOBC010000053.1, forward strand.
TTCGGTTGCATAGCCGGACTTGTCGTATCCCGACGGTATTTCCTGCTGTTTGCGCAGGTCCAGACGTTGCTCGGTGACATCGTAGTCATATGTCGACGAGGGCGTGATCATGGACTGGTAGGAAACGCGCAGGTGACTTTGACTGTATTCGGGGTTGGTGCTGATGCCTGCGGCGAAGACTGATTCCGGAAATCCGATCGTGTGGCTGTCGCCATCCCATGTCTGGATACGAATCTGATCGAGCCCGCCGGTGCGCACCTGCACGGCAAGGAAATCGTGAAACGGTACGAAACCGCGGTAGTAGGTCGTGTCCGACGGCGACAGCAGTTCTCGCCACAATGCCTGCGACGGGTTGGTCTCGGGCGCCGTGACGATGCGGAAGTTCTTGTGGCGGTCATTGGTGCTGATGACGAAATGGTCGCGCGCGTGATCCACGTGGTACTCATGGCCGGTCTTGCGGTACGCGACGATAACGGGGGCAGTCAGTGGACTGGCGAGCGGCACGATGCGCGCTTCGCTGGTCACGTGGTCGCCGGCACCAATGATCAGGAACTTCGATGACTGGGTCTCGGACAGGCCGACAAAGAACGAGGCCTCCTCCTCCTCGTAGATGAGCGTGTCTTCGGTCTCGCCAAGCGCGTGCCACACCGCCTTGTCCGGACGCCATTCGTTGTTCACAAGCGTGTAGAAGAAGCCGGACGAGTCGCTGGCCCACACGATCTCGCCGTGCGCCTCGGCGATTTCGTCCGGCAGCAGATCGCCTGTCGCCAGGTTTTTGACGCGGATCGTGAATCGTTCTGCGCCGCTCGTGTCGACAGACCATGCCATGAGTCGGCCGTCGGGGCTCACCGCGAGGTCAGCAACGGAATAGTAGTCCAGGCCCTCCGCTTCTGATGGCTCATGCAGCATGACCGCTTCTTCGGTGTCGTCTGCTGCGTCCGCGGGACGGCGCGTCCAGATTCGATATTCGCTGCCAATGTCGAAACGCCAGCGGTAGATGTAGTTGCCTTCCTGCCAGGGGACGGCCGCGTCGTCTTCTCGAATGCGACCGCGGATCTCCTCAAAGAGATCGCTCGTTAGTTCCTCGGCGGACGCCATAACCGATTCGAAGTAAGCATTCTCTTGTCGCAGGTATGACAGGATTTCTTCATCCTCAACTTTCGGGTAGCCGGGATCCTGCAGCCAGTGCCACGGATCTTCCACTGTGATGCCGTGATGAGCGTACGTATGCGGTTTTCGGGTTGCCGCCGGTGGTTTGTTGTTGTCCATGATTTGTTTCCGGACTCAGTCGCCGAAGAGTGGCGTCAGAATGGTGAAGTAAATGACACAGGCGGCCAATATGAGTTGAACCAGAAATGTAACCCGCAGGAAATACTTCGCGAGCGGCCCCGGCTGAATGTCCGCTGGCAGGCGCTTTTTCTGTAGATAGATCGTGATCGCGCTCTGCATCGGCAACATCATCGCGGCATAGCTCGCGGCAATCGTCACCATCAGCGCCGGCCGTTCGAAGCCCCAGTACATGCCGAGGCCAATGAAGGGCACAACGACACCGTAGCCGCGAATGATCTTCTGGCGCATGTCAACGCGTTCCCGGGCGAGAAACCCCAATTCGATCAGATAGTCGGGGATGTAGCGGGCGCCGGCGGCGACACCGGCAACGGTACTCGAATAAAGAATGCAGAAGGCGCCGATCGCAAACAGCCACAGTGACCAGGGCCCGAGGGTTTGCGTGTACATGTTGCTGAGGGCCGGGATCGTGTCTGCCCCGGTGGGTGATTCGCCCATGGCGTGCAGCACGCCCGCACCCAGGAAATAAAAGGGGATGGTCGCGCAGGTGAGTAGCGCGAGCGTGATCCAGACATCGGTCCGCAACACTTTCAGCCAGCCGTGCGCACGCCGATACCAGGCATCGGAGCCGTCGTAACGACCGATACGAGCGGGGTAGCCCTTCTCGATGCACCAATACGAATAGCCGGAGATCTCGCCGGCATTGACGCCGGTGAACCCGTACGCGGCCAGTGCGAGGATCGCAAAGGTGGTCGAGAACTCGAAAGTGAAGCCAGACAGCACCTGCTGTGGGCGGGTCGCGTATTCCGTGTCTTGCATCAGAATGACCCCGGCGATGGTCATGACCGTAAACGTCACCACAAACAACAACATGATGCGTTCAAGGTGCTTGTAGCTGCCGCTTGACAGAAAGAAGGCTGCGAGGACCGCAAGCACGGCAACGACTGCGATCGTGTTGAGTTCCGGGAACATCAGGGTGACGGCCTGGCCTGCGCCGCCGATCAGGCCTCCAAGCCCTGTCAGGCCCGTTACGAAACCGATCAGACCGAGCCCGATCGGCCACGCGAAGTCGTTGCGGGGACCGGGAATCCGGCCGGGCACACGGTTGATCGCGCGCAGGTAGGTGTCGCCGGAAAGAACGATATAACGAGCCAACTCGGCCTGCAGGATGGACTTGCTCCAGCAGGAGAAGAGGACCCACCACAACATGGCATAGCCGACGGCAGCGCCGAGACTCGCGGTGAGGATGATTTCACCCGAACCGACGATGGTCGCGGAGATGATGACGCTCGGACCCAGGTACTTTAGTGTGCCAAGGATGTTCTGTGGGGCGTCTTGTTCGCCGCCGGCGGGTTGGGTGTATTCGTCGCCAGCGTTGGCGATGGTATCGGTCAGGTCAGGCTGAGTGCTCACGGGTATCTTCTTATTAGTTATTCGTGTTTGATTCGCGGGCGGATAATGCGCGGGCAGTATTTCGGAAGTTGTCTCCGGATGCCAGCCCCGGCAACCGAGGCAAGCCATGCGTTCTGTCCCGTTGCAACGGGTCTCGCGCGCTCCACCTCACGTTGATGTTATGACCTCGAACGGAAGCCTGGGGCGTTGTTAGCAATTTGAGGCATCGAATTGTGAAATGTGAGGCATGGGTATGAAGGTTCGACCTGGCCGTGCCCGTGCATCTGCATCCCGACGATCAGGAAAAATCATGATAAGAGACAAGCAACGCGAGGTGAACCCGATGGGACTGAAGCAATTCGATGGCAGGTCTTCGGGTGTTTTTGCACGCGCATTCGGTCAACCAGCGCTACCGATGTTGCTGGCGGTGATGCTCGCGTACTCGGCCTTTGCTGCTGCGGACATTGGGCGGGTTGGCAGCGCAGGGCGCGGCGAGCCCTGGTCGAAGCCGGTCGTGGATGTTGCGGCCCGCGGCTATGTCGTCGAAGAGTTTTACCTGACCGGGGAAGCGACCTCATATGGGTTTAGCGAAGGCTACGCGTACAACGCCGATGGCAAATGGCGGACGCGTCCCGTAGCGTCAAAGCCGTTTGTGACCCGATTCCTGGTCGTCAGACCGGGTCATGCGAAGGACTTCAATGGCACCGTCGTGCTGCATTGGCTGAATGTGACGGCGGGTTTTGAACTCGGCCAGATCGATGCCGAGCATCTGCGTGGCTACGCCTGGGTTGGGGTGTCCGCGCAGAAGGTGGGTGTGGACGGCTTCCCTGGCCCGGAGGCTAATGGGCTGAAAAAATGGGACGCGGGGCGCTATGGCCGGCTGCAACATCCCGGCGATGCATGGTCGTACGACATCTTCACGCAGGTGGCGAAGGCGTTGATGCCGAACCGAACGGGCCAGATCGATCCACTGGGCGGTCTGCCGGTTGACCGCGTGATTGCAGCAGGCGCGTCGCAATCGGCATCTCGCATCAGAACCTACATCAATGGCGTGCATCATCACGTCCGCGTCTTTGACGGCTACCTTCCGTACATTGACTTTGGAGGTACGGTCGACTTTGCCCGCGACGGTCTGCCACGATCCGAGCGCGGTCTTCCGGTCCGCACGCGAATTCGCGATGACCTCGGTGTGCCGGTGATCGTCGCCAACTCCGAGACCGAAGCGACCTTCCACCATCCGGTACGCCAGGACGACTCGGCGACCTACCGACTCTATGAGGTGGCGGGCACGTCGCACGTGTCTGTGGCCCGCGGGGCCGAAACAACCTTCGACAACCCCAACTGGCACTCATATCAGCCGGTGTTTTTCGCGTCCTTGCGACACCTGCACCGCTGGCTCGCCGATGGTGTCACGCCACCCAGCGCACCTTTGATCGATGTTGCGCTGGTCGCCGGCGCGCCGACCGTTCAGCGGGACGCTGACGGCAACGCGACCGGAGGGATTCGCTTGCCAGACTTCGCGGTGCCGAGCGCGTCGCATAGTGGTGTCGGCAAGGCCGGAGGCGGCCGCTTCAGTTTTCTGTACGGCGTTGCAGAGGACTTTGGTGATGACGTGTTGAAGGAACTCTATCCAACGTCAAAGACCTTTCTGGCCAGGTGGGATCGCGCCCTTTATCAGTCGTTGGCCGATGGCATGGTGTTGCCGGAGGACGCCCCGGCGCTCCGGGAGAGTGCTGCCGACTGGGCGGCGAGGCTCGATGTCGACAAACCGTGACGGCGGTGTCGGCGAGGCACCCCATGCGCTAACGGACGCCCCGCTCAAAGGCGCGCTGCTGATGATGGCGGCGATGTTCGCCGCCGCGGCCATCGATACGTCGGTGAAAGCCCTCGCCGGGTCTTACAGCACGGGCGAGATCGTGTTGTTGCGGACGCTCTTCGCCATACCGGTAACACTCGGCATTGCGCACACCAATGGGGGCATTCGGGCAGGGTTCAGGGCTCAGCTGCCTGCCTGGCAGCTTTACCGCGGTGCGCTCGGGTGCGGCGCAACCTTTGGCTTCTTTTACGGGCTATCGTTTCTGCCGCTGGTGACCGCTGTTTTGCTGGCATACGTGGCACCGCTGCTGGTCGTCCTTCTGTCCTATCCCTTGCTACGTGAGAAAGTTGGCCTGCGTCGGAGTGTTGGCGTGCTGGTCGGATTCGGCGGCACGATGTGTATCGTGCGACCCGACAGCCTTTCATTGCACCCGGCGGTCCTGGCGGTGCTCTTCTCCAGCCTGTGCTGGGCATTGATGGTGATCAGCAACCGGCAACTTGCGGGGCGCGAGTCGCCAGCAACCCTTGCCATCTACACGTTGCCTTTGAGCGGTGCGTTGGCGGCGGTGCTGACCGTCGGCGACTGGGTGACGCCGCGGCCGAATGATTGGCCGCTTTTTGTGATCGCCGGCGTGGGTGCGGCGAGCATCCATTTTCTGGCCGCGTCGGCGTCGCGCTTTGCGCGTGCGGCGACGTTGGCGCCGTTTGAATACACCAATCTGGTGTGGGTTGCGCTTGCGGCGTGGATGTTCTGGGCGGAGTTGCCTGACCTATGGACGCTGGCGGGCGGCAGCGCGGTTCTGGTCGGTGGGTTTATTGCGGTGCGGGGCCGGTAGTCGGCAAGCCTGAAAGCGGTGTTCGCATCCACGTCGTCAACCCCGGGGCAGGTACGCCAAACCCTCGTGAGGGTTTGCTCGCGGTCCCCTTGCTTGTGCGACCCGGTGAGATCGACAATGTGGCCACCGATCACGGATCAACGCCCATGCCGACAGCAGCGACGTATCGCGACTACGAAAGTGCCTCTGACCGGGTCCGGGGGTTCTATGCGCTCAATCATGCCAATCAGACGCTGGCGTTCGCGCAGGACCGGCGTGAGCAATACGGCCGGCTCGACAAACGCCGGATGGGTGTTTGGGAAGCGTGTGAGTATTTGAACGAGTTGATCGATGATAGCGATCCGGACACGAGCCTGTCGCAAATTGCCCACTGCCTGCAGACCGCAGAAGCGATTCGTGCGGATGGACACCCGGACTGGTTCGTCCTTGCAGGTCTCGTGCACGATCTTGGCAAGATTCTGTGTCTATTTGGCGAGCCGCAATGGGCGGTGACCGGGGATACCTTTCCGCTCGGCTGTCGTTTTCAGGATGCCATTGTTTATCCCGAGTATTTCGCGTCCAACAGCGACGTCGCGGTGGACAGGTATCGGAC
>CAVOBC010000054.1:0-18231 GCA_963693635.1 Gammaproteobacteria bacterium
TGTCGAATACCTCGGTGCCCCTTATGTCGGTGTCAGAGTCGGTGTCGGTGCCTGTGTTGGTGCCTGTGTTGGTGTCGGGTGCCTGTGTAATGTTTCGATGCTGGCGTCGCGGCACCGCACACCTGAACTCAGATCATTTCGATCGCAACGGCGGTTGCTTCGCCGCCACCGATGCACAGCGAAGCGATTCCGCGTCGGCGGCCGATCTTGCGCAGCGCATACATCAGGGAGACGATTATTCGGGACCCGGTTGAACCGATCGGATGACCCTGTGCACACGCGCCGCCGTGGATGTTGACCTTCTCTGGATCCAGCCCCAGTTCTCGCGTTGCGAGCATCGTCACCATGGCGAATGCCTCATTGACCTCAAACAGATCCACGTCATCCGTATTCCAGCCGACTTTCTGCAACAGCGCCGACACCGCGTCGATCGGCGCAATCGTAAACTCTGCGGGATCGCGGGAATGGGTGCTGTGTCCGAGGATGCGTGCCATCGGTGTGACGCCGCGCGCCGATGCGGTGGACTCGTTCATCAGGACCAGTGCTGACGCACCGTCGGATATCGAGCTTGAGTTTGCGGCCGTCACGGTGCCATCGGACTTGAAAGCGGGCCGCAGGCCTGGGATCTTGTCGATATTGGCGTTGTGCGGCTGCTCATCGTCGACGACGGTGACTTCACCCTTGCGGCTCTTGACCACGACGGGGACCGTTTCGGCTTCAAGGGAGCGATCATCGATCGCGCTCTTGGCGCGTGTGAGTGACTGGATGGCAAATGCGTCCATGTCTTCGCGAGTCAGTTGGTACTTGTCCGCAACCTCCTGGGCGAATGAGCCCATCAGCCTTCCGGTGCGGGCATCTTCCAGACCGTCTGTGAACATCGAGTCACTGACTTCACCGTGTCCCATCCGCATACCGCCGCGGGCCTTGCCGAGCAGGTATGGCGAATTCGTCATGCTCTCCATGCCGCCAGCAACCATGATGTCATTGGTGCCCGCTTTGATCAGGTCGTGGGCAAACATCGTGGCTTTCATGCCAGACCCGCACAGCTTGTTGATCGTCGTTGCGCCAACGCTGACGGGGATGCCGGCTTCCATTGCTGCCTGTCGAGCAGGCCCCTGCCTCAGGCCGGCAGGTAGCACGCAGCCCATGATCACCTCGTCCACATCATCGCCCGTTAGCGACGCGCGCGAGACTGCCTCGGCGATGGCTGCAGCACCGAGATCAACGGCGCTAAGATCCGTGAGTGCCCCCTGGAAACCGCCCATGGGCGTTCGGGCACCTGCGGCGATAACAACTGAGTCAGACATGATGTATTCCTGTTGATTCCTGATTGAATTGAAGTGCTACGGATCGGCGGTGAGCGGGTCCGAAGTCTCGCTCTTTTTGTTGTTCTTTTTGTCGTTATTTTGTTGTTCTGCGGGGGCTCGGCGCTTTTTGAATCTGCTTTTGAGTCCGCACTCGACGTTCATATTCAGCGGACTGAAAGATCCGGGATTATATGCTGATCAACGAAGTGCAGCCACTTGCCCGGTGGATACCCGCAGGATTCCTTGCATTGCGCCGGACCGGTGGCGCGGGAATCAGCCGTACTTCTGCGGGCTGGTGATAAATCAAGGGCTTAGCAGACTCTTGCGGGTCCTGACACCGGTCCCTGACACGGGGCATGGTCAATTTCCGCCTGATAGAATGTCGGGCCTCGAAAGCGGAAGACGGTTCAACCATGACGACGATCAAGGCGGACGATCTGGTCCAGAGCGTTCAGGACGCCCTGCAATACATCTCCTACTACCATCCACCCGATTTCATCCGTGCGTTGACCGCTGCGTGGGAGCGGGAGGAGTCGACGGCCGCCAAGGACGCGATGACGCAGATTCTGGTCAACTCCAGGATGTGCGCCGAGGGGAAGCGGCCAATTTGCCAGGACACCGGCATCGTCAACGTTTTCCTGCGCGTTGGTCAACGGGTTACGTTTGCAGGTGACGAATCAGTTGAAGACCTGATCAACGAAGGCGTCAGGCGAGCATATGCGCTGCCCGACAACGTGCTGCGCGCTTCCGTGCTGGCCGACCCCGCCGGATCGCGCACCAACACGGGCGACAACACGCCGGCCGTTATCCAGGTTGAGCTGGTGCCAGGCGACACGGTTGACGTGCATATCGCAGCAAAGGGCGGTGGCTCTGAGGCCAAGTCAAAGTTCGCGATGTTAAACCCGGCCGACAGCATCGTCGACTGGGTCCTGAAGACGGTGCCAACGATGGGTGCGGGTTGGTGTCCACCGGGCATGCTCGGTGTCGGCATCGGGGGAACGGCCGAAAAGGCGATGTTGCTCGCCAAACGCTCGCTCATGGAACCGATCAATATTCACGAATTGATCGCGAGCGGGCCGGCAAACGCGCTGGATGAGCTTCGCCTCACGCTCTTTGAGCAGGTCAACGCGCTCGGTATTGGCGCGCAGGGGCTTGGCGGACTGACGACGGTGCTCGACGTCAAGGTGGCGGACTATCCGACGCACGCTGCCAACCTGCCGGTTGCTTTAATTCCGAACTGCGCGGCCACCCGTCACGTCCATTTCGTACTCGATGGTTCCGGCGTTGCCACCATGCCCACGCCGAATCTGGACGACTGGCCAGATATTAAGTTTGAAGCGGGTCCTACCTCGCGGCGGGTCGATTTGAATACCGTCACGCGGGAGGACGTCGCTTCGTGGAAACCCGGGGAGACCCTGCTGGTTTCGGGCAAGATGCTCACCGGGCGTGATGCGGCTCACAAGCGGATTCGCGATCTCTTTGCCAACGGTGAATCGCTGCCGGACGGCGTTGATCTTGCGGGTCGCTTCATCTATTACGTGGGCCCCGTTGATCCGGTTCGCGACGAGATCGTCGGCCCTGCAGGACCTACCACTGCAACCCGTATGGACGGCTTCACGGACATGATGCTCGAGAAGACCGGGTTACTCGGCATGATCGGGAAAGCCGAAAGAGGGCCGGCGGCGGTTGCTGCAATCAAACAGCATGGCGCGGTCTACCTGATGGCAGTGGGTGGTGCGGCTTATCTCGTGTCCAAAGCGATCCGCAGCTCACGTATCGTTGCGTTCGAAGATCTTGGAATGGAGGCCATTCGGGAATTTGACGTCCAGGACATGCCAGTCACCGTCGCCGTGGATAGTGGCGGAGAGTCGGTTCACGTCACCGGCCCGCGCGAGTGGCGGTCGAGAATTGGAGTCATCGCAGTCGAGCAGGCATAATGCGCCTGAAGTCATTTTTCGCCCGATTTTGCTGAGAAAGCGACGGGCGCAGGGGTCGGAAAAACCAGAAGATGGGTCAGGAAACAGCGTCCGTTGATCAGTTATATCTGATCGCTGAAGGGCTCGCGCAGGACTTTTCGCTCTTTCCACAGAAAGAATCAGCATCGTTCCTCGACGGGGTGCTCACAGAGCGGCGGATCGAGCAAACGCTCGAGAAGATTCGTCAGATGGACGTTGACTCGTACATCGAGGCGGTTGTCCAACCGGTCGAGGCGTCCGCGCGTCCGGGTGCCCGAAGTATTGTTCGAGCGCTCAACGTGCCCATCCTTCGAGAAATCATCGATGGACCGATGTACGCGGCCGAACTGGAAATGGACTTTGGCGGTGAACTGCGTCGTGTCGGCTTGCTGGCGCAGGACCGTGCCGTCAACAATGGCGTCTGGGGCCCCACCCATCACGAGCTCGCGGCAAAGGTTGCGATCGAGTTTGCGATCGAGTCGCTGCCGATCGTTAGCATGATCGATACACCAGGCGCCGACGGCGGCGAGGAAGCGAACGCCGGCAATCAGGCGCACTCGATTTCGCGCTTGATCGCTGAACTCTGCAACGTCGATGTACCGACGGTTGGCATTGTCGTTGGCCAGGGCTATTCCGGCGGTGCGATTCCGCTCGCGGCCGCTAATCTGCTGCTGTCCCTGCGCACGGGTGTTTTCAACACGATCCAGCCGCGCGGGCTCGCCAGTCTGACGCGACGTTTCAATCTTTCGTGGCAGGAATGCACCCAGTTCGTGGGCGTCTCGTCCTACGAGCTGTACAAACAAGGCAACATTGACGGCATCGTCGACTACGACCCGGGCGAGATCGACACGATCGATAACTTGAGGAACGCGATCGTTTCGGGAATCCTCTTCATCGAGCAGTCGACCCGGGAGTTCGTGGCCAGCCAACCCGAAATCCTTGAGCACTACCACCGGAACATCAATCGCTACCTGCATCCGACCGAGCGGCAGATGGCGGTGCACGCGAGTTCAACGCTCAAATTGCGCACCTCTCCCACCCAGTACCCCAACGTCTTTGGCACCGCGTTTCGCTACCTGCGCTACCTGGGTTTGCGCAAACGGATAAGGACCACGACCGCTGGCCAGTACGGCCGCCTTTCAACCACCGAGTCACCGGCGGGCCAACTGAGCGAGCGCGTTCGACGCGAGCGTCGATCGGCGTTTCTCAATTGGCTGCAGGATCCGGACAAGATCCTCTACGAGGACGAACTGAAAAAGGCGTGGAAGAACTTCCAGGAGAAGCGCGCTGCTGTTGATGAGGATCGTGGTCGCATCGCGACACTGATCTTCGGCGAGCCGAAGAAGAATTACGATGACGCGCGGCAGGACATGTGCTTGCTCGCGGGGCTGCATCTCTACAACCGCTGGAAGGCGGGGGCCCGGGACAACCTCACGGCGTTGATCGACTACCTCGAGGACCATGAGAACAGCGCGTTCCTGCTCACCACCTCTGACCTGCGCAATCCGAAGGCGCTGCTTGAATCGATGCGGGAAAATACCTCGCCTTTCTGCGACGAGATCAAGCGCCGCCTCACGCACGAGGGGCGCAAACTTCTGGATCCTGAGTACTCGGCGCAGAAGTCTGATGTGTTCGTCGCCCATGGGCTGGCATCCGAGCTTAATCTCATCATCGAGAGCGACAGCCTGATTGACGCGTTCAACGAAGATGGGCCGTCCATGTCGGCGTTTTCGAGGGAACTGGTACTGGCTGGCAGCGACGTCAGCGAGATCCAGTTGAATCGACGCCTCCTTGAGGATGCGTTCGGCACCCACGTCGAACGCCGGTCCGCCGGACTGGGTCACGTGGGTGATCGTGATCACACAATTCTCGATGTCGTCCTGCACGCGGAGTTACGCGATGAATTCGTTGCTGAGTGTCGACGCCTGATTCTGTTTAGCACCGTCTATGAGAATCTTCTGGCAGAGTTGGTGTCGGTGGCACGTGAAGCCAATGACTCGCGCACACTGCCCGAGGAATTCGTGACCCAACTACTCAAGAAGTCCATTTTTGAGGCAAAGGCGCTGCCTGCGCTCGAAGGCATGGAGGCGGAGGATCTGCAGGAGAGTTTCGGGGAATGGATCGAGAGCCTTGCAAAACACTCCCAGGGCTCCACGTTTCTGAAGTCTGTTGAAGAATGGATTCGTGTAGTACACCCCGATAAGTCCGATACGTTGTTTGTGGTTATCAGCTTCTTCTTCGATAAGTTGCTGCCCGCGTATTACCTCGCAGCGCGAGAAGGCAAGCGCTTCGAAGGCAAGATCAATCCGATGCGCATCGGTCGGCGCAAGGACTTCTGGAACCGGCTCACGATCGCGTACCGGGACCTGCTGTTTCAGGAAGTGTTGACCCGTGAGAAGCGTAGCGGACGGACTAATCATGGTGCGTTCATCGGCCATTTTCTCGATAACTTTGAGGAGCGCAATGCGTCGATCATGACTGCCGATCCGGTGTCCTTCCCGGCATTGCGTCAGGCCATCGAGAAGGCATTGCAGAATGACATTACCCCGTGTGGCCTCATTACCGGCGTGGGCGATTTCAAGACAGAGGAGGGTAACTATCGGGTGGGGCTCGTGGTCTCAAACGTCGATTTCCAGGTCGGGTGCATCGACAACGGCAGTTGCGAGAAGTTTTGCAAGCTTCTGGTCGAGTGTGCAACGGAGCGGTTGCCAGTCGTCTGCTTTATCTCCTCCGGCGGCATGCAGACGAAGGAAGGTGCGTGTTCGCTCTTCTCCATGCCTGTCCTCAACGATCGCATCACCCGGTTCATTCGCGACAACGACCTGCCGATCATCATGTTCGGGTTTGGCGACTGCACCGGCGGTGCACAGGCAAGCTTTGTGACCCATCCGCTCGTTCAAACCTATTACTTCACCGGCACCAAGATGCCGTTTGCCGGGCAGGCGGTGGTCGAGTCCAACCTGCCGTTCAATTGTCAGCTGTCCAACTACCTGTCGACAACACCGGGGTCGATGCGCGGCCTCGTTAAGCATCCGTTCGCCGATGATCTTGACCGGGAACTGCGGCGGGTTGATCCGCAGATTCCACTGCCACATGAAACTGTTGAGCAGGTCGTGACCCGGATCATGACCGGCAGCCTGCATCCGGCGGCCCCGGTACAGCGAGACGAAGGCGTCGCGGAGGCGAGCCTCGTGCGACCGGTGCAGAAAACGCTGATCCACGCGCGCGGCTGTACCGCGGTGAAGCTGGTCAGCAAGGCGCAGGAACATGGCCGCGAGGTGGTGTTGATTCAATCGGACCCGGACATGGAGTCGGTGCCCGCCGAGATGGTCGAAGGGTCGCCCAACGGGCGAGTCGTCTGCATCGGGGGCAACACATCAGACGAGAGCTACCTGAACGCCCTGTCGGTTCTCGCCATCGCGGAGAGCGAGCAGGTTGACTCACTACACCCGGGCATCGGCTTCTTGTCTGAGGACCCGAATTTCGCGCGACTGATTCGGCAGCACGGCATCAACTTTATCGGTCCGCCCGTCACCAGCATGGAGACGATGGGCAACAAGTCGAACGCGATCAATACAACAATCGGTATTGGTGTGCCGGTTGTGCCGGGCAGTCACGGCGTCGTCGCATCGGCCGAACGCGCCGCAGAGATCGCCGACATGGTCGGATACCCGGTGCTGCTGAAGGCCGTGCACGGTGGCGGCGGCAAGGGCATTCAGGTGGTCAACTCCGCCGAGCAGATCATGGGCCTCTTTCGGCAGGTGTCGACCGAAGCGCGGAATGCGTTTGGCAATGGCGACCTGTATATCGAAAAGTTCGTCACGTCCCTGCGCCACATCGAAGCCCAGGTACTCCGTGACACTCACGGTGAGACCTGCGTGTTGGGCCTGCGCGACTGCTCAGTGCAGCGCAACAATCAGAAATTGATGGAGGAATCGGGCTCGACGATGCTTCCTGCAGGGCTTCGAGACGCGGTCTTTGCACACGCGCGAAAAATCGCGGACGCCGTTGACTACGTTGGTGCAGGCACTGTTGAGTTCATCTATGACGTGCCGAATGAAGCGATTTACTTCATGGAGATGAACACCCGACTGCAGGTTGAGCACCCGGTGACGGAAGCGGTGACCGGCGTCGACATCGTCGAACAGCAATTTGAGATTGCCGGGGGAGCATCGATCGCGGGGCTGGGCGGGGACGAGGATGGCTATGCGCTCGAGGTGCGTATCAATGCGGAGAAAGCGGTCCTCGATGCAGACGGCAAGGTATCGTTTGTACCGACCCCTGGCACCATCACGCGTTGTGAACTGCCCACTCGCGATGACATTCAAATGATATCGATGGCGGGGGAAGGTAAGGTGGTATCGCCGTTCTACGACAGTCTGATCATCCAGGTCATCTGCAAGGGCGCGGACCGAATGGATACAATCGATCGAATGTCGAACTACCTTGAGGCCGTGTCGATTGAAGGGATCAGCACAAATGTTGCCTTGATCCAGCGCATCCTGCAGGACAAGGTGTTTCGGGACGGAATCTATGACACGGACTTCCTGCCGCAGTTTCTGAATCGCATCGATGCCGCTGACTTGATTCGGGAGATCGAACAGGCATCCGGGTCGTCGTCCCAGGCCCTGGATCTGGAAGCCCTCATCATCGAAGGGACGAGCGAAATCAAAGTACTGTCGCCGTCAACCGGTGTTTTCTACCTGACGCCGTCGCCCGCGGACCCCGAATATGTGAATGTGGGAGACGTAATTGGCACCGACGACACGATCTGTCAGATGGAAGCCATGAAGATGTTTGCGCCCGTGACCTTATCGACATTCTCGGGCACCAATGGCGAGATCTATGCGGCTGATCAGCGTTACGAAGTCATGCGCATCAATCAGGTGACGGGACAACAGGTTAACGAAGGTGACCTGCTCTTTGTGATTCGCCCGGCGGCATAGCGTCGGTCGATCGCGGAGGATATCAGCTCAAACCCGGACGGCTAGCACGTTACATTTCGATCCGTGCGAGACGCTGTTTGCGGTCCAATTGCAGACCGTGTTGGCCATGCGTGCCGAGGACGACCACGTCCGCCTCGATGGCTTCAGCAAGCGTATGGATTTCGCGGGCGGAGGTGCCCGTCATCAGGTAGGTGCGGTCTGAGGGGATACCGAGTTCTTCAGCGAGTTTGCGTAGCCTGGTCTCAGCTTCCTTGTGCAAGCTTGTTTCTAATGCGGTGAATTGGTCGGATCACGTCATTGATGCATCCAGCGTGTACGGGCCTGTGATGGGTTCGAGCACGTGAATGATGGCAATTTGTGATTCGCTGCCCCCCGTAGCGAGGGACTTCGCGCGTTCAATGATCATGGCGTTTTCCGCCGATCTGAAATCAATAGCGATGAGAATTTGCTTGTATGTGGACATGTGCTGGACTCCTTTTGTATCGAAAGGAAGTCTGGCGCCGGGTCGAAGCCTTGTCTGTAGGTGGTTTCCGAAGCCGGAGTTCTGGGACGAATACTGGCAAATATGGGGTGTCGTGGCGGGTTCTGCGCCAGGTGCGACTGAGTCAGGCGGAGTCGAGCGCAACGCGCATTCGGACGAGATCCGCGAGCGTCCGCGCGCTCATTTTCTGCATCACATTGCGGCGATGAATCTCAACCATCTCTCCCATCAGGCTAAGGCGGCTCGCGTGCGCCAACCGGTCACCTTGCTCGTGAATCTTATGGTGAGCGCTGGTCAGATCTGACAGGTCGCGAATGTCGCCAGTGAAGTGGACCTCATCATCAACGAGGTATTCGCTGACGGCAAGGTGAATGGGTATCTCGTGGCCGTCTTTGTGCTTTGCCGAAAGCTCACGGCCTTTGCCGATGATCTTTGGGTTCCGGCTCTGCGGGTATGCGCTCAGGTAATTGTCATGCGCCTGCACGTGGGGGACGGCATGAGAGACGAGACGTTGCGTCCGATGACCTCAACGCGATGCCACCCCAGCGGTCGTTCGGCGGACGGGTTGAAGGATTCGATGACGCCCAGACGATTGATTGTGATGATGGCATCGACAGCGGTTTCCATGACTGCGTGTGCTTCCGCGTCGAGTTGCTTTTCGTCCACCTGGTGCCAGTTCGGTAAGGGAATGTTCATCATACCTAACATGTTCAGCAGGGATGCGGGGTGGGTGTGATGTTGTGAATGCTGGGATGATGCATCGGGGGAGTCTTGAAGGTGGCGATGCATCTGTCACTAAGGGGATTCCGCTATTGGGCTGAGGCCCGCGACTGCGCGACTGCCAAAGATGGTGCAGGAGAGCACTGGGTGCAGAGACAGGGGCGGCGCGAGTGGAGCGCGCCAGAGAGAAGACGAGATAGAGAGAGCGGGCAGCCATATCAAACCATGAGTTCGTAGGCGCCCTTTGCCAGGTAAACAACACCAACCGCCATGATCACGCGCGATCCAATTTTTCGGAATTGTTCATCGGACATCCGTTCAACGATGATTTTGCCAACACCATTGCCGATGAGTGCGCCGATCACGACCGCTGGATAAACGTAGACAGGGAGATTGACGCTAAGCTGCGTCAGCAGGGTCGCGTAATAAATGAGTTTGACGATGTGCCCGAGCGTTTGGGTGATCGCTTTGGTGCCCAGCACCTCGCGCCGGCCGAGTTTGCTGCGAACGTAGAAAACGTCGAGCAAGGGTCCCGACGCGCCAGCGAGCATCTGCGCAGTTGTCACCACAAGGCCGCACAGGAAGGCGACTGCGGGTCGCTCCATATTGAGGTCAACACGCGCCGGAAGATTGACGCTGAGAAATGGCGTGATGCCGATCAGAATGAAAACGATGCCCTTGTCCGGCACGAATTGAATCGCTACAAACACCGCAAGGACGACAATGGTGCCGAGCGTGTAGGGCGGCAGGACTGACCACCGAACGTGTTCTCGATGCAGCCAGATACGGGCGCCGTTCGACGCGGCCTGCGCGACACCGTGCAAAACCATCGCTGCAGGGACGGAGAGCACAAATCCGAACACACCCATCAGGATCATCCCGCCGGCCATGCTTAGCACGCCGGAAATGATGCTGGTGACGAGCGTGGCGATGATGAGGATGATGTACAGCATGGAATGCGATTGTGGAGGAGGGACCAACGGTGAAAAAAGGGAATTGTCAGAATACAATGCATCTCAGTCAGGAATGAATCGTGATTGAGAATCTGGAAACTCTGCTCGCGCTGTCACGGCACGGCACAATGATGGAAGCGGCGACCGAATTGCGGGTGTCACAGTCTGCTGTGAGCAAACGTATTTCCGTTCTGGAGAAATACTATGAGCGGCCGCTCATCCAGAAGAAGGGCCGGCGCGTTGAGCTGACCCAACACGGGCAGCGGCTGGTCGACAAGATTGCGCCCATCCTGTCAGAGCTCCGCGACATGTTCGTCGATGAACTGGTTCACGGTCGCGGTGAACTCGTCATTGGCGTGTCCGATGCCATTCTGTCGTCGTGGGGGCCCAGCGTCTTCAAGCAGATTCAGGCATTGATGCCGGAGATCGGGTTCACGTTTCACACCCATCGCACGCCGGTTGTGTTGGATCGTATTCGGTCTGGCGAGTTCATGGCGGGCGTTTGCACAGGGTCAGACGCGCTGGACAAGGATCTGCAGTCCGAGGTGCTCACGATGGAGCCCATGGTGATCATTCCTGCCGGCCTCGAGCCGTATTCGTTTCCTGACGGCGAAGAGATTCGGGTGATTACGATCGAAGACTACTCCGGTGCTTGGCGGTCGTTCGAGGATGAAGTCCGGCGTCTGCACATCAAGCGGGTTGTGGCACTGGAGTCATTTTTTAGTGCTGCGCAGATGGCAATTGCCGGGTTTGGCCACGGCATGGTACCGATCGGCGTCGCGCGGGCGCTCAAGGTACCGGAGAGGCACCTCGTCGACCTCGGGTCCCGTGGACTGCATCGCCCCGTGAGGTTTGTGGCGAGGAAGTCCACATACTCATTGCCGATGGTCGCTACCTTCTACAACGCACTTGAAGCGTTCTTTCAAACCCCAGACTGGCTTGACGCGATCCCAGCGTCCTGAACTTGGTTCTTGGGAGCCGGTTTGCAAACAAACCTCGCATGATCTTGGAGAAAAGAGGCCTGTGGAAAATGGCGGTCATCCCTGCACCGCACAGGTTAATCTCGCAGACCCGCGCCGGGCGGCCCGCCCTCTGGCATCGAAAGCGCATCAAAAAAGCGCACACAAGGAGCGTAACGAAGTCTCAGGTTTCTTCGTCGTCGTCGCTTGGCACTTCAAGGGGCGTAAGGGAGAGTCCGGCCAGTGCCGATGGCTTCTCTTCCTCTTCTTCTTTGTCCTCTTCCTGGGGCGCTATTTCCAGCTTCGGTCCGGTTGGCGTGGTTTTCTTCTTGCCTTCGGCGCTCTCCGCGAGCGTCATCTTCAGGCGCAGGTTGTTCTTCGAATCGGCGTTCTTCAACGCTTCTTCCTGGGTGATCTTGCCTTCGTTGTAGAGCTTGAACAGCGACATGTCGAACGTCTGCATGCCTTGTTCGACGGACTTCTCCATCAATTCCTTGAGGGATGACACGTCACCCTTCGCGATGAGGTCTGCGGCGCGCGGCGTGCCGAGCAGGATTTCAATGGCGGCGGCCCGTTTGCCATCAACCGTCGGGATCAGGCGCTGGGAGATGATGCCGCGCATGTTCAGTGACAGGTCCTGAAGCAGTTGATGGTGGCGTTCGTCGGGAAAGAAGTTGATGATCCGGTCCAATGCCTGGTTGGCATTGTTCGCGTGCAGCGTCGACAGACAGAGGTGACCGGTCTCGGCAAACGCGAGTGCATGCTCCATCGTTTTTTGGTGGCGGATCTCACCGATGAGGATGACGTCGGGTGCTTGCCTTAGTGTATTGGTGAGCGCGTCTTCAAAGCTGTCAGTGTCGGTCCCCACCTCGCGTTGATTGACGATGCAACCCTTGTGGGGATGCGTAAATTCAACCGGGTCTTCGATGGTGATGATGTGGCCCTGTGACTTTTGATTACGAAAGTCGATCAGCGCTGCGAGAGAGGTTGACTTGCCGGAGCCGGTGCCGCCCACGAAGAGGATGAGTCCGAGCTTGGACATGATGAGACGCGGAAGTACCGGCGGCAGCCCAAGGTCCTTGTAGTTCGGCAGCGTATTGCCGAGCCGCCTTATGACCATGGATACCTGATTGCGCTGCTTGAAGATATTGACGCGATATCTGCCAAGACCTGGGCGCGAGATCGCAAGGTTCATCTCGGGACTCACTGCGAACTGCTTGCGCTGTTCCTCATTCATGACGCTGTTGGCGATGATTTCCACTTCGCCGGGCTTCATGGGATCGTCACTCAGCTTGTTGAGTGTGCCGAAAAACTTGGCACTCGGTGGCGCTCCGGTGCTGTAGTAGAGGTCAGATCCTTCCTTGTCAGCCAGTTCTTTCAGGCACGCTTCAAAGTCCATTCGATGCTCTCGCTTGTCTCCGGCGAAGAGCGCTGAGCATAAACCGACCGACCCGTACATGAAACCGTGCCGGCCGATCAGGCTCGGTCGTGACAGATGGTTCTCACCGGGATTGTGTGTGGCCTCTAAGAAATGACCGGTTCAAGCGGTCAGTTGGATTGTTGGCCCTTCTCTTTGTCCCGCCTCCGGTCATTCTCGCTTGTCCCTCGCTTGCTTCCTTCGGTCCTGTCTCCTGAACGGGAGGGACCGTGAAGAGAACGCGTCAATGCTCCAAAGTCTGCCCGGTGATGACGGAATTGCGTCCCGCCGGCGAACGATAGCCGGGATCACCCGGGGCCGCTCGTGGCCGACGCGAGTGGCTATTGAATCGATGTTATATACAGCACTCGTCGCAATCCACCAAAGGTCCTGCAACCGCTGACGAAGTCGCTCAGGGTTCTCAAGGCCTCAAATCGAGGTCCATGATGCGGGGACGGGGAGCTTGTGTCAGGTTGCGTAGGTGTGCGCGTTCCCGCTTTCGTAAAGGGTCAGTGAGGTTGCCGTTGCGGCTTCGGTGTACCCGACCTGACGTGCGTGGATGTTGAACGATGCGGCGACGTCGATCACTTCGTTAACGCGCTCGGGGGGTACATACACCTCCATCCGGTGGCCCATATTGAAGACCTGATGCATCTCCTTGCCAGACGTGTTCGATACCCGGCGAATAGCGTCAAAGAGGGGCGGCACCGGGAATAGATTGTCCTTCACAAAGTGAATGCCGGCGGCAAACTTCGTGCACTTGGTCTGTGCGCCACCGGAACAGTGGATGATGGCTCTGACCTCGCGGCCGAGAGCCTGCAACAAGCGATAAATGACCGGCGCGTAGCTGCGCGTGGGGCTGAGGATGGCGTCGCCGACGGTCATCTCTGAGTCGGGCAGGGGATCGCCCAGTCGATAGGGTCCGCAATAGGTCAGTGCCGGGTCCACGTTCGGGTCGAAACTTTCGGCGTACTGTTTGTAATGTGGACTCAGCATGTCGTGACGAGCGCTGGTCAGCCCGTTGCTGCCGATGCCGCTGTTCGGCGAATCTTCAAAGCTCGCCTGTCCCGTGGACGAGAGGCCGACGATGGCGAGTTCAGGCGTGATGTTACTTTCGAGTACGTCTGCTTTTCGCATGACAGATACTGCGCAACTGTCGACGACGATTGATCCGGTGAGATCACCCACGTCCGCGGTCTCCCCGCCGCCCGAATAGATGGCAACGCCATGATCACGGAGGTTGGCGAGGAATGCCTCTCCACCATCGATCAGTTCAGCGATCACTTCGCCCGGACAGTTAAGCGCGTTGCGGTTGATGGTGTTCGAGATGAGGATGCGACCGCCAACGCCGACGCACAGCAGGTCGTCGAGATTCATGACGATGCTGTCCTGGGCGATGCCGCGAAATACTGAGGCGTCACCGGTCTCCCGGTACTGGAGGTAAGCGACGATTGATTTCGTCCCGGCGCCATCCGCGTGAATCACGTTGCACTTGTCGGGATCGCCGGTCAGGTAGTCCTCGGTCACCTTGCAGAATGCACGCGGAAAGAGGCCCGCATCCAGGTGGTCAACCACGCCGTGCACTTCAGTTTTGGCTGCAGAAACGCCCCTTGCGCCATACCGGGAGTCCGGCCCTGCCGACTGCACCTGATACCCGCTCCGGTCGCGCGATTCGATCAAGCCCCTGAATTCAAGCTGTCGGTAGGCCTTGACGACGGTATTAGCAGCAACATCGAGATCTTTGGCCACACTTCGGATCGATGGCAGAGCGTCACCCGCGGCCAGTTCACCAGAGCTGATGGCGAAACGAAGTTGATTAATGATCTGCTGAAATCGGGGCGTCGCGTCACTGGGCTCAATCCGTAGTTGCATCGTGGGGGCTCTCGGCAAAAAAGTCGTTGTAAAAGCGCGGCCAGTTATCTGTGTCAATATTATGATACAGATGATCGAGGCGTGCCAAGAGCCCTCAGCCAAGAAAGAGCCCTCAGTCGTCAACGACAGAGCCACGAAACAGCGAGTAATCGGTGCGACCGGGTGTTACGTCGAGCGTCCCTGACTATAATGCGCCCTCGCTGAAGGCCAGGGGATTTCATTGATTGCGATAGTCGACTACGACGCGGGAAATCTGCGCAGTGTTCAGCGCGCGTGTGCGCGCGTCGGCATGGATGCGGTGATTACCGCGGACCCGGCCGCCGTGCTCGCTGCGGACAAGGTTATCTTTCCCGGCGTTGGAGCGGCGACCAGTGCTGTTGACACCCTTGCTGGCCGGGGGCTCGACAAGGCGCTGGTCGAGTTCTTCAAAAGCGGCAAACCACTTCTGGGCATTTGTCTCGGTTCACAGATAGTCCTTGAATACACAGAAGAAGATCAGCGGGACTGCCTTGGTCTGATCGCGGGCTCCTGCGAGCGCTTCGACTTTCCGGACAGGAAACTCAAGGTGCCGCATATCGGCTGGAATCAGGTAGAGGTGGTGCAGCCACATCCCATGCTTGCCACTGTCGAATCGGGCGACGAGTTCTATTTTGTGCACTCGTATTACGCTCGACCCGAGTCGCAAGAAAACGTCTTTTGCCGCACAGAATATGGCATCTCTTTTTGTTCGGCCCTAGGTCGGGATAACCTCTTTGCGTCTCAGTTTCACCTGGAGAAAAGCGGTGAAATGGGCCTCAAGGTGCTGGCGCAGTTTGGGCAATGGGATGGTACGGTCTAGGTCGCCAGAAGCCCGTCGCCAGAAGCCCGCGTCGTCAAAAGTCGTCAAAAAGAGAGGCTCGCCGCGAACAAACGCGAGCGTAAGGGGACAACAGGATTGCACGTGAAATCAGAGGACTGCAGTGATGTTGTGTAAACGCCTGATCGCCTGTCTGGATGTCCGGGACGGCAAACTCGCCAAGAGCGTCAAGTTTGTGGATACGCAGGACATCGGCGACCCTGTCGTTAAGGCCCGCGAATATTATGAAGATGGCCTGGATGAACTCGTCTTCTATGACATCACCGCGTCCAGCGACAAGCGCAACATCATGCTGGGGGTGGTCGAGGCGGTCGCCGAGCAGGTTTTTATTCCTCTCTCGGTCGGTGGTGGCGTGCGGTCTGTCAGTGACGCGACTGATCTGCGTCTGGCGGGTGCAGAGAAGATTAATGTCAATTCAGCGGCGGTCGTACGGCCCGAACTCATCAGCGAGTGCGCCAAGGCAATCGGCACTCAGAGCACCGTGTTATCGATGGACCTGTCGAGGGTCGCTGAGTCACGTGACTTTCCCAGCGGTTACGAGGTTGTCATCAATGGTGGGCGCAAGCGAATGGGCATCGACGGACTTCAGTGGGCGCTGCAGGGTGAGATCCTTGGTGCAGGTGAACTCGTGATCAATTCCATCGACGCCGATGGCACGCGGGAGGGTTACGAGCTTCATCTCACGCGGATGATCGCTGAAGCCGTATCGATTCCGGTCATCGCCTCGGGCGGGGCGGGTGAACCGTCCCACCTGGTCGATGTTCTGAACGAGGGGCGAGCCGATGCTGCGCTGGTGGCGTCGATGGTGCATTTTGGTGACTACACCGTCAGTGGGCTCAAGCAGCAATTGCATGATGCAGGCGTTCCCATGCGGCTGCGGTACTGACAATGACGTCGCCAATCGAAGCGAGACTGGACGAGATCGAAACCAGAATCGTCTTCCAGGAAGACACATTGAGCAAGCTTGATGAAGCGCTTGCTTCTCAACAGCAGCAGATTCTCGCGCTCCGGGACCAGATAGAGGCATTCAGACAACAGGTTGCTGAAGCGCTGGAATCCATACCGGATGGGCCGCAGCAACCTGATCCGCCGCCACCGCACTATTGAGGATTCCATTAGAACCCGATGCCGCTGTGCCGGCGCGGGGCCGAGACGAGAATTAATGACAGGGAGAATGCTGTGAAAGCGATCATCGTTGATGACAACACGAGGGCACTCGATTGGGCAGATGCCGAGACGCCAACCGCGGGGCCCGGCGAGGTACGCATCCGGGTCCAGGCGACGGCGATCAATAGGGCGGACCTCATGCAGCGTCGCGGCGGCTATCCGCCCCCGCCTGGCGCGAGCAACATCATGGGGCTCGAGTGTGCGGGCGTTGTCGACCAGGTGGGTGAGGGCGCGACGCGATTTCAGCCGGGGGATGCGGTTTGCGCCTTGCTGGGGGGTGGTGGCTACGCCGAGCAGGCGGTTGCGCCTGAAGGCAGCGTGCTGCCGATACCTGAGGGCCTGGATGCGACCCGTGCGGCGGCACTGCCTGAAGTGTTCGCAACGGCCTGGCTCAATCTCTTTATGGAAGCGGGTTTGCAGCCGGGCGAGCGCGTTCTGTTGCACGCCGGCGCGAGCGGCGTCGGCACTGCTGGGGTGCAGTTGTGTCGGGCTTTTGGCAATCCGTCTTTTGTGACAGCGGGCAGTGCTGACAAGATTGCGTCCTGCAGTGGGCTGGGGGCCGGGGGTGGTCACGACCGCCATCAGGGTTCGTTTGTGGATTCAGCGCGCGAATTTGCTGGTGATGCCGGCTTTGGCGTGATTCTGGATCCTGTCGGCGGGTCTTACCTCGGTGACAATCTCGCTTTGCTTGGGTTGGGCGGGCGGCTCGTTCTCATTGGGCTCATGGGTGGCGCTCAATCACCCATTGACCTCGCACTGTTGATGATGAAGCGACTGCGCGTCATCGGTTCAACGCTGCGGGCGCGGCCGAATGCAGAAAAAGCGGAAGTGATGCGACAACTCGAGGAGAAGGTGTGGCCGAGGATCGTGGCTGGCGACATCGAACCGATCATTGACACGGTGATGCCGGTCGAGGAGATGGCTACCGCTCACGACCTGATGGCAAGCGACAAGACCACCGGCAAGGTGGTGTTGACTGTAGGCACGTGAGCCGCCTTGGCGAGACGTTGCGCAGTTAAATCGAAGCCACTGGACAAAGGCAGTCGTCTGAGGCCGGAATTGAATCCGCTAACTGCGGCAGGGTGGATGAAGCGTCGAGCGGGTCTTTAGACTTCCGCGACGTCTTCTGCCTGAAAGCCCTTGTCGGTTTCACTAATGTCAAACTCGACCTGAGCCCCCTGCTTGAGCGTTCGATATCCTTCGCCCCGAATTGAACGAAAGTGGACGAAAACATCCGCCCCTTGCTCTCGCTCGATAAACCCGAAGCCCTTCGAGTCGTTGAACCATTTGATGGTTCCTGCCTGACGGTCAGCCATACCGCGTACCCCTTATTCCCAGCAACCAACTTTCAGCGTTGTCGTCGTGTAACTAGCCCTATCTGTGATCCCAAGCCAGTTGGCTGAGCAGTCTCCCTTTACTGGCACGACTCGGGCTTGTCCTTAGACTGGTCCGATCGACTTGAGCCGGGGCGCAACGATCACAAAGACCGTACGTCGGGTAAATGAAACCGTCCGAGAATACAGATGTGCCAAGTATTAAGACAGAATTTGTACAGCCTGTCCAATCGTCGGATCAATGGCATTTCGGGTGCGCCATTC
>CAVOBC010000055.1:0-18147 GCA_963693635.1 Gammaproteobacteria bacterium
TGCCAGCGGATTAACGGGTACCGATAAGCACCATGGTTTTGTTCTTGACGGATGCCAGCCCCTGATCTTCAAGTGTCTTGAGGACGCGTCCAACCATTTCCCGGGAACAACCGACGATCCGCCCGATCTCCTGACGAGTTATCTTGATTTGGTGGCGATCAGGATGGGTCATGGCCTCGGGTTCGTGGCATAGGTCGAGCAACGTTCGGGCGACGCGGCCGGTCACGTCCAGAAAGGCTAGGTCTCCGGCCTTCTGCGTTTGTCTTGTCCAGGCGCTCGACAAGCTGGCTAGCCAGTTCGTACAGAACACCGGCATTACCTTCGCTTAGCTCCTCAAACTTGGGGTAAGAAAGCTCCGCGACCTCACATTCGGTCTTCGCCTTCAACCATGCGGTGCGGGTGCCCTCGCCAAAGAGCCCCATCTCGCCGAAAAAGTCGCCTTCATTGAGGTAGGCGACAATGATCTCACGACCCAAGTCGTCCTCGATGAGCACAGTCATAGAGCCACGGGTAATGTAATAAATGGAATCACTTTGTTCGCCGGCATAGATGATCGTCGTACCGCGTGGGTACTTTCGGCGATGCGCAGCGGCAAGGAACTCTTCGACGTTCTGCAGGCGGGAATCGCGCAACGTTATGCTGACCATGAAGTGGTCCCAGTTGGATAAAACGCAGGTTACGTCCAGCCATTCGCTAAAAAAACCGGTTTCGGGACGATTGGCTTGGTTGTACCTCGCTTTGTCATTACCATGAGCCCCTTTCGTTTCCGGGGATTCTCACATGCAGGGCAGGGTTCGATGGCTGGACAACGTGAGTTTTCTGGCGGAGTCGGGTACCGGACATGCCATTGTGCTGGACGGTCCAGAGGAGTCCGGTGGCCGCAACATTGGCATGCGCCCAATGGAACTCCTGCTGCTCGGGGTTGGTGGCTGTACCAGCTACGACATTGTCACGATTCTGAAAAAGTCGCGCCAGGCGGTCACCGATTGCGTCGCCGAACTGTCGGCACAACGGGCCGACTCTGTGCCGTCCGTGTTTACGTCGATTCACATTCACTTCGTGGTCACGGGTCGGGGTCTCAAGGCCAACCAGGTTCAACGTGCGGTGGATCTTTCCGCAGAAAAGTACTGCTCCGCATCGCTGATGTTGCGCGACGGTGGCGTGCTGATGACCCATGACTTTGAGATCCTTGAGACCGTGACATGAAGCGACCAGCGGCGACCGGGGGCCTCAGACATGTCGCGCTGTTCGTTCATCGCTTTGAGGCGACCGAGGCCTTCTATACCGACTTGTTGGGGATGGCCGTCGAGTGGCGGCCGGACACTGATAATGTCTATCTGACATCTGGCAATGATAATCTGGCGTTGCATCGGTCGAGCGCACCGTTACCGGCTGGTCGACTGGATCACGTTGGCTTCATTCTGAACGAAATCGAGGATGTCGATGCCTGGTACGCCTTTCTCGAGGCGCACGGCGTTCCTCTGGCCACCCAACCACGCACGCATCGCGACGGCGCGCGCAGCTTCTATTGCGAAGATCCAGGTGGCAATCGTGTGCAGATGATCTTTCACCCGCCCCTCGCGCATGGCGCGGGTTCGTGAGCGCACTGACCCGGTCCATCGGGGTCAACCTATTTCGGTTCTTTATTGATGATCGAAAGAACGCTGGGGAACGTTGGCTGCGTGCCCTCGACAACGAGTACTCAACCTTGCACCTGCGCGAGATGCTGGTCGGCGTTGCGGACGAATTGGGTGCACGCGTCATCAATATTTCCACCGAGCAGTTTTCACCGATGGGCGCGAGCGCTGCGGTGATGATCGGACAGCCAGAATCGGTGTTGGCACATCTCGACCAGAGCCATCTGGCTGTGCATACCTATCCCGAGAAGAACGACGATGGCAACGAAGTGAGTTTTCGCGCGGACTTTGACCTGTCAACCTGCGGTCCGGTTGATCCGCTGCCGGTCGCCGGAGACCTCGTTAGAAAACTTGCGGCGGACGTCGCGGTCATCGATTACCGCGTCAGAGGAATCGTTAGAGATGACGCGGGTCGGATCGCAAGGCCGGCATCGCCGCCGAGTAGCTTCTCGATAGCGGGCTACGATCTAAGAAAGGTTGAGTCCGCTGCTCACAGCGTGTCGATGGTGTTTGCCAGCAAAGCTGCGGTTGCCACCTCGCGGGATCTGGTGGATCGCCTCTTCTGACGGGTGCCGCGTGAAGGGTGCAAGGTGAAGGGTGCCGCGTTGCGGGTGAAATGTTGCAGGGCGGAGAGTTGAAGCGTGACGGGCGATTGGAGGGCATGGCGTCCCCGCCCGAATCCTTTCCGGGTCAGATGTGGGGCGCGGTAGCCGTCATCAGCGTTGACGCGGCGCGCATCAATTTGCGGACAAAGCCGGGAAACTCGCGGCCACCGGATCCAATCGCGTTTGTGCCGTGACGCCGTTCATCGGCCTGCATGGCGAGCAGGATCTCGCGTGATCGGGTGTCTCGTTCCGGGAGACGCGTCAGATGTCGTTCGAGGTGTTCGTCTACCTCGCGCTCTGTCGCAGCGACGAAGCCAAGGCTGTTACGGTCTCCGCTCAGCCCCGCGGCAAGTCCGACGACAAATGAACCGGCATACCAAACGGGAGCAAGGCGCGTCGGCGTTGAATTCAATTCATCGAGGCGCTGTTCACACCAATCGAGATGTTCACGCTCTTCAACGGCAGACTGCCTCATATGGGCCGCGACCGCGGGATTTCTGGCGGTTATGGCCTGCCCCTCGTACAGGGCCTGGGCACACACTTCTCCCGCATGATCGACGCGGATGAGGCCTGCTGACACGCGCCGTTCGGCGGTTGTCAGGTCGGGGGCCTCGCCGAAATCGCGAATGTGATCCGCCCTGCGGGACCGGTGGGTGCCGAATGCTCCCTTCAGTAACCGATCGAAGCCGATGATCAGCCGGTCAAGACCTTCCGAATTGCGATCAGCGCGCATCAAATTCTTTCCTTTGCAGTATGCGGGGCCGGAATTTGCCCAACGCCCGTTCCGTGAGCGCTGTAGCCACTTCGGGGCGGCTGGTGGCGGGGCCGGGACAGGGCGGGCCGGGAAACGGCAGGGGCAGTGCGATTCGCCATGCCCCTGCGGGTGCAAGTCCGAAACCGATGTGACTTCACCCCAGATGAATGAGTTGGCGGCCACCCAGCAGATGCAGGTGGATGTGAAAGACTGTCTGCCCGCCTTCTTGATTGCAGTTGAGTATCAGTCGATAGCCGCGTTCGCTCAGATTCTGTTCTGCCGCGAGGTCCTTCGCAGTCGTGATCATGTGGCCAAGCAGTGTCTGATCATCGGGTTCGATGTCATTGACGGTGGCGATATGTTTGCGGGGCATGATCAGCTGGTGTACCGGTGCTTGTGGACTGATATCGTTAATGGCAATGAGTCGGTCGTCCTCAAAGGTGACGTTGGCCGGGATGGTGCCGTCTGCAATCTTGCAAAAAAGGCAGTCCTCACTCATCGGTGGTCACCGCAGCGTCCTGGTCAGCGTCAGCCTGCGCCATTACGTAGGCCGTGAATCCCTTCTCGTTCAGGATGTAGGCCGCGAGCGCGCTACGCTTGCCGGTGTCGCAGGCGGCCACGTACACGGCATTCTCCCGTAGCTTTGACAGATTGTTGCGGATGAGCAGCAGCGGTACATTCAGGCTGCCGTCGATCTTGCTGCCAACAATCTCCTTGGGATTGCGCACATCCAAGATGTAGGTTTTTGGGTCGCCCGCTGCGACCATTTCGCGCACCTCATCCAGCGTGACTGTTTCGATCACCGGCCGCATGAGAAGACTCTCGAAGTCCGGCTCTGAAAGTCTCATCAACGTGCCGTTCGTCATCATCGTAACCGTCGCGTTGCGGGGTACATCGCTGACGAGGGCATCCTGGCCAAAATTGTCGCCGGCACGTAGTTCCGCGAGGACCGCCGTCTTGCCGCCGGTGGTTCTCTCGACCTTGGCGCGCCCCTTCTGGATAACGTAGAAGTAATCGCCCTTCGCTCCCTGTGTGATCACCGGCTGCATCTTGTTGAAACGCACCTCTTCGAACTTGCTGAAGAGGGTCGGAATGTTGGCCGGAGGGATGAATTCGAAGAGAGGCGAGCTGAGCAATTCGGACATCCAGTCGACTTCCTCATCGTCGTCGACTGCCAATTCAGGGCTGAGTTCGTCTTCTTCGGCACTGGACAGAAGACTGTCCCTGTCGACTGCGAGGATCGTGGTAATTGTCGTCGTGACCGCGGTGAATTTATGGGGCTGAGTATTGTCGAGCGGTTGCCGCGCGTTTGCATCGCCGGCTGCAAACTTTGTGACATTGAATTTTTGGTCGAGCAGATCTACGGCACCCTCAAGCAGCCAGTACACGTCCGAGTCCGTGTCGTCGCGCTTGAATATCATCTTGCCTTCGCCGAACTTGACGATTTTCGTTTTTTCCATGACCGAGACCAAATGGCCGTCCGCGAGCGTGTTTAGCGGGACCAGCGCCTTGAGCTTTTCGGGATCAAGGTTTGCCATGGGGTGGGGGAGTCCGGAAATTGGGCTGGGTCATTATAGTGAACAGAGGTGAACCAGTCATAGCCATCAGATGGATCTTTTTCCGATGCCTTGACAGACCTGATCTGGAGTTTCTTGCTTTACCGCCTCGCGCGCCCAATTTCGGCCGACGAAGAATCGGTCGACCAGGCGGCCCGGTCAATGTTCAGTAGGACGCCGTTCGTTCCTGAAAGCCGACACCCAGACCCGCAAGCGTCGCCGCAGCACGCCGGGCTTCAGGCGTGGACATCGGGCCCAGGTAAATGCCGTACGGGACCGCAGCGTTGCCCGGATCCAATTCAACGTGTGCGTACAGACCGTGGCGGGACAGCGTCTGTTGCACTGACTCTGCTGCCAGCAGGTTTGCCTTCATACCCAGCTTGTAAGTGATGCCTCCCTGGCGGAAATCTACATCCGGGAACTCGCGAATTCGCGGAGGCGCTGACCGCTGACCGCTATTGTCGTGAATGACTGGGGGTGAGACCGCGCGTTCCTGTGTTTCCTGGCCAAACAGGCCAACGAGGATAAGAATGAGAATGATCGCCACGGGCAAGATATAGCCAAGTGGTATGCCGCGTTTGCGCCGTGTCCCCTTGGCCGGGGACCCGGGGCTCGGCTTTGTTGTGTCGGTGGTGTCTGGCTCTGATTCTGTCGCGAGACGTTCGGTCTCTTCCTGCTCGCGGGCGGCTACCCGTTCGACGACGGACATGGATTCCAGGGGGTCCGGCAACCGCATTTCGGTGTCGTCGCAGGCAAGTTCAGCGGGTATTTCGGTATCGGAGTCCGGGCTGATTGAGTCCGGTGGGGCCGAAATGATGACGACCGTAATGTTGTCCCTACTGCCATTGGAAAGCGACGCGGCAACGAGGCGTTCGGCCAGTTCTTCGTCGCTCCCGTCCCCGACCATGATTGTCGCGATCTGTTCATCTGTGACGGCTTCCGTCAGGCCGTCACTGCACAGCATCAGCTTCTCACCGTCGTGCCACTTGTCGCTAATGCTGTCCGCGCGCACGGTATCGAGTTCCTGAACACCAAGCGTACGTTTGACAGTATTTTTTCGGGGATCGACGGCCGCCTGTTCTTGGGTGAGTTCCCCCTGGTCGATCAGCGACTGCAGGAGCGAGTGGTCGGTTGTGACCTGGCGGATACCACCGTCCCGATACATGTATGCCCGGGAGTCTCCGACCCAGAAGATGTTGTAAATGGCGTTCGAGGAAAGAAGCAGAACGATGGTGGTACCCATGTTGGTACCTTCCGCCTCGTTCTGTGCGTAGCTCTTGATTGCCTTGTGGGCGTTCTCGATGGCCTGGTTGACGCCCTGGCCCTCTCTGATGAAGGTTGTTACGGCATAGGCGCTTATGGCGCTCGCAACTTCTCCGAAGCCGAGACCGCCCATCCCGTCAGCAACCGCCCACAGTCCGTGATCCGGGTCACAAACGTAACTGTCTTCGTTGTTGTCGCGAACATTACCGACATTTGTTCCGGCACCATACTGATGCAAGTAGCGGCTCCCCTGGCCGGGTCTGCTTTTTCGGTGGTTGGCGTATGCCAACAACACTTGCTCCAACGAAAAGTTGGACCTTCGCTTTCTATCTGTTCATCCCGATCATCAATCCGTTTCGCCCAGACTCAACGTCGCCTGGTGTTGCAGCCCGTCTGACATCTCGCTGCGCTCTGCACCAATCCTTCGTGCACCCTCTATTGCTATCGTTATCGCTATTGCTATCGCTATCGCTATCGCTATCGCTCGATCGGTTTGTGTTTCGAACGGCAAATGAGTCCGCCAATCGATCAATCCGCGGTCGAGTCCCCCGGCCGCGTAATGTGCCAGGCAACAGCAGGTTGCATGAGGCGCGATATCGTTCCGGTAAGCCGCAAAGCAAAATATAGTCTACCATCTGCCATGATTATACAAAGGTATCCAGCCGCCCCAAATGTAGGTGGAAGATCACTTTTTGGCGCTATATTCTTGTCGCTCCGAATTGGACCGCGAGATCGCGGTCTGACAGTTTTGGTTGTAACTTTTCCGGCATTCTGGGTATTCGTTGATGGCAAGTTCAGTAGTCGCAGTCATGTTGCCGACGTCACCGACAGCACGAAGCTGTACGACACGTTGGGCGATGACGACGCCAACCGGATCATCAGCAAAGTCCTCGACCTGATGGAAAAGCTCACGGAGATGTATCAGGGCTACAAGATCAAGACAATCGGCGACGAAATCATGTGTCGTTTCCAGTCGGCAGGCGACTGTGCCCGCACTGCAATCGAGATACAGGAAGAAATAGCAGAAGGCATCGAGGGCGAGGACATCGCCATCACGGTCAAAGTCGGAATCCACTTTGGCCCGGCAATCATGGCGGAAGATGGCGATGTGTTCGGCGACGCTGTCAATGTCGCAGCCAGGATGGCTGGAATCGCCAAGGGGATGCAGATTATCCTGACTGAAGACACGGTCAAACTGTTGCCGCCGGATCTGCAGGATGCCTGTCGCATCTTTGACCGGACCACGGTCAAGGGCAAAGCTGAAGAGATCAACGTCTATCAGTTGGTGTGGGAGAGCAGCGACGACGTCACGCGCATCGAGTTCACTGCGGCACCGGAAGAGAAGCAGGTCCAGTTCCTATCCCTTTTTTACAAGAATCAGGAAACCAAGATCCAGTCTGACGATCATCGTACCTTCGTGATCGGTCGGGGGGTGCAGAGTGATCTTCTGTGTCAGACCAAGCTTGCTTCGCGCAAGCACGCGGTGATCGAGTTCCGACGTGGCAAGTTTCACGTTCTTGATCAGAGTTCCAACGGCACGTTCATACGTACAGATGAGGGCGAGAACATCTCGCTGCGCCGGCAGGAGCTGCCCTTGTGGGGTTCGGGCTTCATTGGCATCGGCGAAGAAGTGGCGCTGGATGATGTGAGCAGCGTCATCCGCTTTCACTGCGGTTGATAGCGGTCTAACTCTCATTTTCTCCAAAAGCGCCAGACCCGGGACAACAACTGGCCCTCGCGCGGTCGAACCGACCCGGATTCTGACTCGCAGCAAGCGCTTGCGCGGGTCTGGTTTCGATACCCCGGCAGTGCCCGTCGGACTCAGTTTCCGCGCTCTTGACGAATGGAGTCAGGGGTTTCAGAGTGCTACAACGACCGGAGCGCGCGGCACATTCTTGCTAGCTTGCTGGGTGCAGCGATACCGTGTTTCGTGCCAGCCTCTCCGAGAGGCGCCTAATGCACAGGTTCCGGTTGCCGAAGCGTATCCGGTTTCGCCAGACGGGCGAGCGCAATCGTGTCGGGGCGGCAGACTTGACCTGATCGGCGATGTCACCATTGACTCGGCTAATCAGGCGATCGAGGGGGACAATATCAATGTAATGGCGGTCGTCGGTGATCGGGGTTTGATTCAGAAAGGCTTTGGAACGCTGGTGCCCACGTCGCTGACTATTGTTGCAGGTATCGGCACCGTCACGGTAAGTAACATCAGCGAGTTCGCCTCGCTGCTCCGCCCGGAGGTGTTCACAGTATCCAGTGCGGGAGATGTTGAACTCGGCAATGTGTTCATGGATGGCAACACGGCCACGGTCACCAGCGCGGGAGACATCCTGGTGACCGGCGCTCTTGATGATGCCGGAGGCGATATTACACTTGCTTCATCTGCTGGCAGTGTAACGCTGCAGCAGGCGGTCAGTGCAGCCGGAAGTGTCGATGTGGCGGGGACGGCTGTAACCTCTGCCGATACGATCCAGGCTGCCCAGGATCTGACTTTGACGGGTTCGCTAAGCATTTCTGTCAATGGCGCAGTCACGACGAGCGTTGGCGATGTGACCCTGAACAGCGCCGGTAGCCTTATCGTTAATGACACCATTAGCGCGGCTGCTAATGCGTCGTTGGTCGGAAACACCATCGCGACGACACAGGCTATTGAGGCGGGTGCGAATGTCACAGTGGCCGCGGCACAAAGCGTCGTACTGAACGGAACAGTGGCGTCTGCGGGTGGCGATGTTGTGGTCTCGACGTCACTGGCGTCGAGCGGCAGCGATGCGGTCGGTGTCAGCATTACGAAAGCGGTGACAAGCACGGAATCTATCATTGTGGCATCCGAGGGCGACGTCACGATCAGGGACGAGACGCTGACACCCGACAGCCTCATCGTGACGGCCAATGATGTCGAAGTGACGAGCGTCAATGGGGGCGTATTGCTCGATACGATAGACGTCACGGGCACGCGCACCGTGCAGGATCCAACGACCGGGATCGATGAGATCCGCGCGGTCTTTGTCAGCGGCGGTGAGGACGTTGCTGTTTCGGGAGCGATCACGGGTGGGTTGCAGGGCGGCATTAGTCCGACCTCCACGGCGCGACCGTGAATACCCAGGACAAGATTATAGGTGAGGGCTTGAGCGTTTCGGGAGCGACGGGAGTCGTGATGGACGCGCCTGGCCCGATCAGTGTCAGCACGCGGGGTGCGATCAATATCGCGTCCGATGGGGTGGTTTCAATTCTTGCGAATGTCGCGAGCACAGGCGGCGGCAGTATCGCGGTGACCGCGGGTGGCAGCGTATCGATCCAGGATGCCGCGCAAGGGGCGAGCAGCGTGCTCGTCTCGGGCAACGACCTGTCTGTGACAGCGGGCGGGACCGTAGACATTGATTCGATAAAAGTCGATGGCGTTAGATCAGACTTCGACCCGATTACCGGTGAGGAGTCAAAGCACGCAGTCACGGTGGCCGCGACCTCTAACATCACTCTCCTCGGCATGACCGATGGTGGCAGTCAGGGTCTGGTGAGCATCACATCTGCAGGAGAGGTTAAGTCAGACAATACGATTTCGGTGCTCGATCTGGTCATTGCGGGTTCGGATATCATTCTGAGCGCGGACGTAGTCCTGCCAGGCGGCGTGATCGAAGCGGGTACCGCGATCAGCGTCGTGGGCGGCGATATCGGGATCTCGGCGGCGAACAACATCGCGCTCAATGGCGACGTTACCGGTGATCAGGCAACGACGATCGTGTCTGATTCGGGTTCGATCGCTCAGGAAGCGGGTACGGTGATCAAGTCGACCGGGGACATTGTGATGTCTGCCAAGAGCGAGATAGCGATTGCCCGTCTTGAAAGCGATGCTGATATTACGCTAGTCCTCACCTCCGAGTCTGAGGCAGACGGAGCGAGGTTCAGTCGTGTGAATCCGGCGATTCCGTTTGGTAGCGGTAGCGAGACGAACAGAGATATCCGCAGCGTCGGGGCGATCGTTTTCCTCACGCCAACGGCGGATGTCGGCGCGATATCGGCGGATCAGAACTTCGTCCAGCGAGCCGATGTCGGCGTATTCTATGGTCTGGACCAGGGGCAGTTCTTCTCGGATGACATCGGCACGACGAGCATCCTGTCGACGATTCCTGATACGACGTTCGGGGACCTCAATTCGACGTTGGATGGATTGCAGGCCAGTCTGACCAGTTTGCAGATCCCGGGGATTCTTGACGAGATATCCACGACGAGCCTGATCGGGAATGCGGCGCTCGCAAGTGCCGAGGAATCGGTAGCTACCGCGGGTAACACTGCGCTGCAATCTCAAAGTCGATCCACTGCGTCATCCAACAGGGGCGACGAGGAAGAGGTGGCCGAGATCGACGAGGAGGCGTTCGTCGACATTACGAGATGGCGCTTGTCAGACGTGAACGGCATCATGCTGCTAGAAGACCAGCAGGTTGCGTACG
This sequence comes from Gammaproteobacteria bacterium, assembly GCA_963693635.1. Taxonomy (GTDB): domain Bacteria; phylum Pseudomonadota; class Gammaproteobacteria; order Pseudomonadales; family Azotimanducaceae; genus CAVOBC01. The sequence continues at coordinate 10,258 of CAVOBC010000055.1, forward strand.
GTAATGTCTACTTCATGGTCAGGCTGGCAGGATTGCCTCATTCAGCCCACCCGCCCGTGCTCTACCGCCTGGACATGGATCTCGACCCGGGCGACGACGGGGACGATAAAGAGGGTGATAGTGCCGGTGAATGGTCAGCGCGTTTCACCTTCCTGCCTGATGACGATGGAGAATCTGGCGCCGACGAGTAGCGATCTTTGCTCGATGTGAATCCTCTGACCGCAATGCCGTCGGGGGTGTGGCACAACCACTCTCACCCGGTCCGGCGGCATCAGCGCCTGGTGGAGTCGCCGCGTTCGATCTCGATGCTGACAAGGGCCGGGCCACGTAGTGCGCCGGGCTTACCAAGGCGCAGCCACAGGCCGTTTACGTCAAACTCGGCCTTCAGCAGGTTGGCGATGTGAACGGCAAGGGTCTCGATCAACTGAAATCTGGAGTCAGCAATGAAGCTGCTGACCCGCTCCGCTATCGCGTGATAGTCGAGTGCATCGTCGATGCAGTCGGTGTGCGCAGCGTGATCGGCGTTGGTCGCCAGCCGCAGGTCGAGCGTTACGGTTTGTCGAACCTGTCGCTCGTGCTCATAGACGCCGATGATGGTGTGAACTTCCAGACCGCTGATTGTCACGATGTCAGGGATAGGTGCCTCCTTATTCACGGCTCGCGTAGCGAACGTGAAGTCTGCTATTCACGGCTCGCGTAGCGAACGTGAAGTCTGCTATTCACGGCTCGCGTAGCGAACGTGAAGTCTGCTATTCATGGCTCGCGTAGCGAACGTGAAGTCTGCTATTCACGGCTCGCGTAGCGAATGTGAAGTCTGCTATTCATGGCTCGCGTAGCGAACGTGAAGTCTGCTATTCACGGCTCGCGCAGCGAACGTGGAATACATGCATCGATGTCACGGCTCGCTCGTCGCGGCACGCGAGTTAGTGGTTTGCGAGATCCGTAAGCGGCCACCGCGGCCGCACGGTTATGTTGACTGATTCTGTGTGGCCTCGTGCAAATCGGTGCGCGCCCGCGAGCGCAATCATTGCACCATTATCTGTGCAGAGTGTGAGCGGTGGACAGAACAGACGAGCCCTTCGTTTCTGAACCATCGTTTCCAGACTCTCCCTCAGCGCCTGATTAGCGCTCACCCCACCCGCGATGACAAGTTGGGTCAGTCCGGTTTGTTCGAGTGCGCGGCGACACTTGATGGTTAGTGTGGATACTGCCGCGGTCTCGAATGCGTGGGCGATGTCTGCATGGTCCTGACTTGTTGGCTTGTCGATTGCCCGCAGGGTGTTCATGGTGAAGGTCTTGAGCCCGCTGAAGCTAAAGTCGAGACCAGGCCGGTCGGTCATGGGTCGCGGGAACACAAATCGCTTGGGTTCGCCTGATGTCGCCAGCTTTGCGATTGCCGGGCCGCCCGGGTAACCGAGGCCGAGCATCTTCGCTGCCTTGTCGAATGCTTCGCCCGCCGCGTCGTCCACAGATTCGCCAAGAAGCGCGTAATCGCCGAGGTCTTTCGCCATGACCAATTGGGTGTGGCCACCGGATACAAGCAGGGCAACGAAGGGAAAGACGGGTGCTGGTTCGCTCAGTAGTGGTGCCAACAGGTGGCCTTCCATGTGGTGTATGCCCAACGCCGGCTTGTCCCACGCAAGTGCCAGGGCCTTGGCAATCGAAGCGCCAACCATTAGCGCACCGACGAGGCCCGGCCCGGCTGTATAAGCAATGCCGTCGATGTCAGCTTTTGTTGAATTGGCCGTCGTGAGCGCGTCGCGGATCAGGGGCAGGGTTTTGCGAATGTGATCACGAGAAGCGAGTTCTGGGACCACGCCGCCGTAATCAGCGTGAAGGGCGACCTGGCTGTAGAGCAGGTCCGCGAGCAGTCCCTGTTCGCTGTCGTAGATTGCGACGCCTGTTTCATCACAGGAACTTTCGATGCCAAGGACGCGCATAGTCTACCCTCGTCGCGACGGTGGTTTGCCGTCTGGGTGGAGGTCCGTCATTTTGCATTGACACCGTATAGTAGATAGAATCCGCGGCTCAATCATCTTTGGAAATCCCGTTGCCATTCGTCAAAGTCAAGGAAAACGAGCCCTTCGACGTCGCCCTGCGTCGCTTCAAGCGCTCCTGTGAGAAGGCTGGAATCCTCGCCGAGGTCCGTCGCCGCGAATACTACGAGAAGCCAACGTCAGTCCGCAAACGCAAAGCGGCCGCAGCCGTAAAGCGCCACATCAAGAAGCTTCAGCGCGAGTCTCGTCGAATGGAGCGGTTGTACTAGCAACCGCCCGGTACTGGCGAGACCGAGTTTTTTTCTGCTGAGCCGCCGAGCTATTCGCTGACTTCTCTTGTCGGCCGTTCTCGTCGACCATCTTCTTCGCCGACCATCTTTTCGCCCACCGTCGCCGACTCGATCGCCGTTTTACCGGCGAACCCCGTCGCCCGAGAGCGTGGCTTGCCCACTTGTCTTGCCCTGGCACTGTCCCGTCTTCAATCCAGCTTTCGCCACGAATCCAGCTTTCGCCATGAATCCAGCTCCGTCGCTTAATCCAGTTCCCCGAATCCAGCCGGGTTGAGTCGAACCTCGCCGTTGTGGTGCTCGCGACTTCGACGCCTTCCCCCGGAAATCGCGCCACGTGATGTTTGACAGTGACCCTGCCAGCGCCTCCACTCACGGCATCACCGTTCGCGTTTAGCAATTCCGACCCGCGATTGTCAGATTGGTTCGAATTTGCCTTCCTGCTACCCATCGCCGCTATCCATTGCGCTGCCCATTGCCGCTACCCATTGCCGCTACCTATTCTGTAGTCTTGCGTTGCGCTCTTCGAACCGTCTGCCTGGCGGGCGGGAAGCATCCAACAGAAAAATCAAAACGCCGCGAGTGTAGTCATGTCATCTGCGATCAAAGACATCATTTCAGAGAACGTGAAGGACACCATGCGCGCGCGGGACAAGCCGCGTCTTGGAATTCTGCGACTGGTCATGGCGGACTTCAAGCGTGTTGAAGTTGACGAACGCATCGAACTCGATGATGACCAGATCATTAGCATCCTTGCGAAGATGGTCAAACAGCGCAAGGACTCCTTCGAACAGTACAAGGCCGCAGAACGGATGGATCTGGCTGATCAGGAAGCCTATGAGATCAGCGTCATCGAGGAGTTCCTGCCGGCTCAACTCGACGAGGGGCAGATCGGCGAAGTCGTCTCGGCCGTAATCGATGAGACCGGCGCGTCGTCAATGAAGGACATGGGCAAGGTGATGACTGCGCTGCGTCCGCGTGTCGCGGGCAAGGCGGATATGGGGGTGGTCAGTGCGCTGGTGCGGGCGCGACTTGCGTGATTCGCTGAGGCGGTGACCAACCAGTCGTCGATCCATCCGTTGGTGCGGCGGATGCGGGTTGGCCACTGACATCGCGCCGCGCTCAAGGTTTATGATCGGTTACCTGTTCCCTTCCAGAAGTGCCGCATGCCGGGTTTGATCCCACCCGAATTTGTTGAAGAACTGCTGGCTCGCACGGACCTCTCGGAGCTTATCGGTGGGCGCGTGACGCTGAAGAAAGCGGGCCTGAACTACACCGGCTTGTGCCCGTTTCACAATGAGAAGACGCCGTCCTTCTCGGTGAACGCAGACAAGCAGTTCTATCATTGCTTTGGCTGCCAGGCCAATGGCGATGCAATCAGCTTCATACGGGAAATGGAGGGCGTCGATTTCGTCGGTGCCATCGAGCAGCTTGCCGACCGGATTGGTATGACGGTTCCGCGCGAGAAGGCAGATCCGGTCTCGGAAGCCCGTCATCAGATGCGTAAGTCCATCTACGATGTGCTCGAGCAAGCGACGGAATGGTATCAGGTGCAACTTCGTGAGGGCGCTGGCCGTCAACGATGTGTTGATTACCTGAAAGACCGCGGTCTGACGGGCGCTATCTGTCGTGATTACGGCGTCGGTTTTGCTCCGCCGGGATGGGACAACCTGGTGCTTGCGCTTGCGCACAGCAATCAGGAGCGTCAACTGCTCATCGACGCCGGCATGCTGGTGCTCAATGAAGACGAAGACAGAGTACGGGATCGCTTTCGGGATCGCGTCATGTTTCCGATCAGGGACCTGCGGGGCCGGGTGATCGCGTTTGGCGGTCGCATTCTGGGCGACGGTCGTCCCAAGTACCTCAATTCACCCGAGACGCCCGTTTTCCACAAGGGGCGTGAGTTGTACGGGCTGTTTGAGGCCCGCAAGGCCGTGCGCAAGTTGACCCGCTTCCTGGTGGTTGAGGGCTACATGGACGTCGTCGCGCTTGCGCAGCACGGCATTGGGTACTCAGTTGCGACCCTGGGTACGGCGACTTCTGAGGATCATCTGATTCGACTGTTCCGGCTGGTGCCTGAGATTGTCTTCTGTTTCGACGGCGATCAGGCCGGCAGAAACGCGGCCTGGAAAGCGGTCGATCTCGCGCTGGGGCAGCTTGAGGATGGGCGGTCGGCGCGATTCCTGTTCCTACCGGACGGTGAGGACCCGGACAGTTTTGTCAGGGCCGTCGGCCCTGACGCATTTGAGGTCCAGGTCGATCAGGCAGCGCATCTCGCCGACTTCTTCTTCGCACATATGAGTGAGGCGGTGGACATGGACTCGCTGGAGGGCAAAGCTCGCCTAAGCAAAGAGACCATGCCGTACATCAATCGCATTCCCGGTGGTGTTTATCGACAACTGATGGTGGATCGCCTCGCGGCGCTGACCGGGCTCTCGCCGGAGCGGCTGGTGGCAGCGACGATCCCGCCACCGGCCCCGTCGCGAGAGCTGCGTCCGCCGACCTGGGTTGGTGATCCCGATTCCTCAATGGACGATGCTCCGCCCTGGGATAACGAGGGCTTCGATCCGGACCCGGCCGACGGTGTTGATTTTGTTTCGAAACGCGGGCGTCTGCAGTTGGACCATGAAATGATCCAACTGCTGCTGTGGCAGCCGGAGCTGGGAGATCTCGTAAGCGTGGAGGTCGTTGACCGACTGGAATCTGGATTGAAGTTTCCGCTCAGCGTCGCGGTTCTCAAGTTGCTGCACCAATCCGAGCGGCCATCACCCGATGTGATTATTGGTCATTTTGAGGGAAAGGACGCGGCGCTCACGTTGCGCGACCTGGCTCGCAGCGAACGTTTACTTGGCGTTGATGAATTGCAGGCGGAGTTCGAAGGCGTTGTTGCCCGTGCGCTTGAGCAGGTCGAAATTCAAACAATTCAAAAGGTTAGGAGCGACATCCTGACCAAAGATTTTGCGCTGATGACTGACGACGAAAAAAAGCGGTTACGCGAAATCACCGAGTCCCGGAAGCCGCGTTGACGGGTGCCCGACGCGTTCGTGGATCGTTCCGGCTAAATGCATGATTTATAAGGAAAGTGGTCTCTGATAACCGAGATTGGTGACGCGATCAATGGTGTTCTTGATGGATCGGTAGCGGGAATCGATCGCGCGAAGAGTCGGGCACCAAATGTGTCGATTGAGTAGAAACTTCACAACCCATGGCTATAATAGTCGGCCCAGCCCGACCCCCACTCGGCTGCAAAGTCCTAACAGAACCTCCTGATCGAGAAGAGGATGCCTATGTCTAGCGGTCTATCTCAGCAACAATCCCGGCTAAAAGAACTCATCAGAAAGGGTCGAGAGCAGGGTTACCTTACCTACGGTGAGGTTAACGACCACCTACCGGATGACATCTCGGATCCGGACCAGATCGAAGACATTATTGGCATGATCAATGACCTCGGGATCGCCGTGCACGAAGTGGCCCCCGAGAATGACGACCTGATGGCCGAGGGTGATTCGACAGACGAACTGGCTGCCGAAGAAGCGGCGGCCGTTCTGGTTGCAGTCGAGAGCGAGGCAGGGCGTACGACCGACCCGGTGCGCATGTACATGCGCGAGATGGGCACGGTAGAACTGCTCACACGCGAAGGCGAGATCATCATCGCCAAGCGCATTGAAGAAGGCATCCGGGACATCCTCAATGCTGTGGGTCAGTTTCCAGGCGTCGTGCCGACGATCCTTGAGGCCTATGAGGCGACCAAGGAAGAAGAGAGTCATCTCACCAATCTCCTGATTGGTTTTCTCGATCCGACAGAGAACGTCAAGCCTGCGGCCCAGGTGGTACCCGGGCAGGTGAAGGAAAAGACGGCGGAAGAGGAAGAAGCAGAAAAGGGACCGGACCCGAAGTTGGCAGCCACGCGCTTTACGAAGTTGGCAAAGCAGCTCAAGAGAACCGATCGCATCATCAAGAAGCATGGTCGAGAGAGTGCTGAAGCCCGAAAGGAGCTCGACGCGCTCGGCGAGGCATTCATGTTCTTCAAGATGGTCCCCAAACAGGTTGACCGCATCGTGGCGATGGCGCGCGCGAGCCATGCGATCGTCCGGCGACAGGAACGCATCATCGTTGCCGCGTGCACCCGACAAGGCAAAATGCCGCGTCGCGAGTTTCTTGAGCGCTTTACCGGCAAGGAAGTCGATCTCAAGTGGTGTGCAAAGCAGATCAAAGCCGGATACAACCATCTCGCCAAGTGCCAGGATGACGTGATGCGCGCGCAGAAGCGTATCAAGGCGGCATCCGAAGAGGCTGGAGTCGGGGTCGTCGAGCTCAAGGACATCAATCGGCGTATGTCGATTAGCGAAGCGAAGGCGCGCCGTGCGAAGAAAGACATGGTCGAGGCCAACCTCAGACTCGTGATTTCTATCGCCAAGAAGTACACCAACCGTGGGCTGCAGTTCCTGGACCTCATCCAGGAAGGAAACATCGGCCTGATGAAGGCGGTCGACAAGTTCGAGTACCGTCGCGGCTACAAGTTTTCAACGTACGCCACCTGGTGGATTCGCCAGGCGATCACACGCTCGATTGCCGACCAGGCGCGTACGATTCGCATCCCCGTACACATGATCGAAACGATCAACAAACTGTCGCGGATCTCGCGGCAAATGCTGCAAGAGATGGGCCGTGAGCCGACGCCAGAGGAACTTGGCGAGCGCATGCAGATGCCTGAAGAGAAGGTACGTCGCGTTCAGAAGATCGCGAAAGAGCCCATCTCTATGGAGACACCGATCGGCGATGACGAGGACAGCCATTTGGGCGATTTCCTCGACTCTGATTCTAACCTCTCGGAAGGTGCCAGCGTTGGTTCGCCGATCAATACGGCGACTGATGAAAATCTGAAAGAAGCAACGCGCAGTGTCCTTTCGGGGCTGACGGCACGCGAAGCAAAGGTGTTGCGCATGCGCTTTGGGATCGACATGAACACTGATCACACTCTCGAAGAGGTCGGTAAGCAGTTCGATGTAACCCGCGAACGAATTCGCCAGATCGAAGCTAAAGCACTTCGAAAACTGCGACATCCAACCCGCTCTGATCACCTGAAGAGCTTCCTCGACGAAAGCATCTGACGGTCTTTGTCGAGCGGGGCCACGCTCCGCTCGACTGCTCCCGCTCTCTTCACTTCAGCCGGCTCCCTTGCCCATCTCCCTTCGCTTTGGGGAGGCGAGCAGGAGCAGGGTGAGATTGTTGCATCCAAACCCTGAATGAACCCCGGCAGAAAGCAACTGCTGCTCCGCAAGGCACATCGTTGGTTGGGCGTCGTAACCGCGTTGCAGCTCCTGGCGTGGACGGTCTCGGGTCTCTATTTCACTCTGATACCGATCGGGCAGATCCGCGGCGAACACCTGTTGCAGGATGCGGGTGCGTTGCGGCTGGGTCACACCCACCTGTTGCCACCCAGTTCAATCGTGGCGACGAATCCGGAGTTGCGGCAGGTCGCGGTCGATCAGGTGCAAATTCGGATGCGGGGACAACGGGTGGCCTACCTCGTTGTGGATGCCGACCGATGGACGGCGTACGACGCGGAGAGTGGCGTACGACTGCCGTCATTAGTCGCTGAGGAG
>CAVOBC010000056.1:0-17884 GCA_963693635.1 Gammaproteobacteria bacterium
GTCGTCGCGCCAGAGAATCTGATGGCTGCTGCAATGGGTCTTGCGGAGCGGGTCGCCGTAAACCCGTCGACGGCGCTGCGGATGACGAAGAAACTGTTGCAGGAAGGTATGCAGGCACCCCTCGGTTCCTTGCTGGAGATGTCGGCGTCCATGCAGGCGCTCGCGCACACGACGCGCGATCATGAAGAGGCCGTCACGGCCTTTGTCGAGAAGCGCAAGCCGGTGTTTACCAACGAATGACAACACCAGTGACACAATGCGCGCTAGCTTGTTCCTGTCCCAGAACGACGTTCTGGGGCGGGCACTGGCGTGCGGTGCAGGGATGCACCGCCATTTTCCGCAGGCCTCTTTTCTTCAAGCCTCTTTTCTTCAAGAGAATGCGAGGTTTGCTTGCAAACCGACTCCCAAGAATTGTCAGGATGGCAATTTTGGGACAAGCAAGTGCTTGCCGGACTGATTTCCCGTTCGAGTAATCTGAGGGATGGGCGTTATGGCGAGCGACAGCCAGTCGGACAACACAACGGACAGGTACCCGCCACTCGCAGGCGTTCGCGTTGTCGACGTGACGTCTGCGAGTGGTGAGATGGCGGGCAGGGTGCTTGCCGATCTTGGCGCCGAAGTGATCAAAGTCGAGCCGCCGGACGGCGCCGAAGCGCGGCGACTGCCGCCGTTTGATGCCGACGGAGCGTCTTTGTTCTGGCGGTCTCTGGGGACCGGGAAGCGGAGCGTCGAACTGGAGGTTGCATCCCCGGCGTTTGCCCGTCTGCTGTCGAGCGCGGATGTCCTGTTGGAATCTTTTGACGCGCCGGAAGCGGACCACCTTGGGCTTGCGCCTGACGTCATCAGTGCTCGCTACGAAACGCTCGTTCATGTCTCGATTACGCCATTCGGCCGGGATGGGCCGAAATCGGCGTATACATCAAGCGACCTGATCAGCCAGGCCGCGGGCGGGTTACTCGGTATGCAGGGCGATGTTGACCGCCCGCATGTGCCGCTGCCGTTCAACCAGGCTGAAGCGCATGCCGGTGCCCAGGCTGCCGCGGACACTGTGATTGCGTTGTGCCATCGCCAGAGCACCGGTGCTGGCCAGCACCTCGATGTGTCGATCCAAACGGCGGTCGTCTGGACACTCATGAATGCCACCGGTTTTCCTCCGGCAACCGGGCGCAATCCACCCGCGTCGGGTGAGTTTCGTTCTAATCCGCCCGCCCCGCGGCCGGGTCGGGTGCGGGTGCGGGTGCCCAAAATTGTTCCGTGCGTCGATGGCACCGTACTTTGTGGCCTGCAACTACCGGGAATCGGTGAGCGAACGCTGCACAACATGTCGCTCTGGTTAGCGGAGGAAGATGACCTGCCGTCAACGCTTGAGGGGATTACGTGGCACGGCTGGATCGGCCGGGTCGCGTCTGGAGAGCTTGTTCCAGAACTCGTTAGCCAGGCGATGGATGCCGTTGTTGCCAAGTTCGCAAGCCTGACGCAGGCAGAGATCCAGAAAGTCGCGACGGCACGTAAGTTCCTCGTTGCGCCAATCTACGGTGCAGCGGACTTGCTCGCCGACCCGCAACTGATCGATCGCGGGTTCTGGCAGAAAATCGACGGCCTGTGCTTCGCTGGGCCCTTTGCCCGGTTGTCGGAAACCCCGCTTGCGCCACTCTGTCCGGCGCCCGCTTTGGGCGCCGACGACGGGCTGTTGAACCGCGAGCGTCCGCGCCAACGCCGCACTGCCATCCCGACAAACTCTGAGCTGACAAACGGGGCAACAGCAAAAGCGGACCAGCCCTTCGCCGGGCTGAAAGTTGCCGACTTCGCATGGGTCGGTGTCGGCCCGATGATCAGTAAAGCCCTCGCGGATCATGGTGCAACGGTCGTGCATGTGGAGTCCTCGACGCGGCCCGATGTGTTGCGAACCCTGCCGCCATTTCTCGATGACGAGCGCGGCGCTAATCGTTCGCACTTCCAGGCGAACTTCAATACCAGCAAGCTTGCCATGACATTGGATATGTCCACGCCGGCAGGCAGGCAGGTCGGCCGCCGACTCGCTGACTGGGCCGACGTGGTGGTCGAGAGCTTTACGCCAGGAACGATGGCCCGCCTCGGCCTTGATTACGAGACACTCTCGGAGAATCGTGATGACCTCGTCATGCTGAGCACCTGCATGCGCGGACAGACCGGTCCTGAACGTGGATACACCGGGTTTGGCGGGCAGGGTGCTGCGCTCGCGGGCCTCTTTGCGACAACAGGATGGCCAGATCGGGAGCCTTGTGGGCCCTGGGGTGCCTACACCGATTTCGTGACGCCTCGGTACGGGGTCGCGGCGCTTGCCGCAGCGGTCTTGCATCGTAAGCTGACGGGGCGCGGTCAATACATCGACCTGTCGCAGATCGAAGCGTCAATTCGCTTTCAGGAACCCTATTTGCTGGCACATCAGGCGACAGGACATCCGGTGGCACCGATGGGGACGGACTCGGATCGCGCTCTTGTGCAGGGCGTCTATGCAACCAGGGTCGCCGATCGTTTCGTCGCGATCGCTGCCGAGACAGAAGCGCAGCGACAGGCGCTGCTGGACACCATCGGTACTGAAATCGGTGCTGAATCCGATGCCGGAACCCACGAGGCAATCGCGCGATGGTGCGGTGAGCAGGAGGGCGCAGCGATTGAGGCACAACTGCAAGGCCGGGGCGTGCCATCACACGAGGTTAATTGGCCATCCGATCTGTACCGCGATCCGCAGTTGGCATTCCGCGGCTTCTTCCATCGATTGCAACATGCCGAGATGGGTGAGATGTCGTTTGACGGCCCTGTGACCCTGTTTTCTGCGACACCGCCGCGACTGACTGCGGCCGCGTGTCTCGGTGCGGACAACAACAAAGTCATGAGTGAACTACTTGGATACAGCGACGCCCAGATCGTCGCGTTGGCCGAGGTTTTGGTCTAGCGGGCTGCAGAAAGGCAACCCCCTGGCGGCGGCGCAGGGGACTGGATCCATGAATCAACCGGAGGAAACGAAGATGGCAAGTGAAGCCTTGCGACAGCTTGTTAAGACGATGCGAGAGGGTAGCGGCGCGGCGGACCCGGATATAACGATGGATAAGCGGCGCGAACAGATGGCGGCCGGGACCGCAGGCTTCACGATACCGGCAGATGTGGAGGTCAGCGACGTGCGGGTGGCTGATGTGCCCTGTCGCTGGACGCGAGTACCCGACGCCCGTGAAGACAAGGTACTGGTCTATTTGCATGGCGGTGGCTATGTCATGGGCTCCCTTGATACCCACCAGGAATTAATGGGCCGACTGGCGCGCCATTGTCGGGCGAAGGTGCTTGGCGTGGAATACCGACTGGCACCCGAACACCCGTTTCCAGCGGGCCTCGATGACGCCGTCGCCGTCTATGAGGCGACGCTCGCCTCCGGTGTCACAGCGGGCGACATCATGATCGGCGGTGATTCAGCCGGAGGCGGCCTGGCGCTTGCGACCTTGCTCGCCGCGCGAGACAAGGGGATGCCGATGCCCGCCGGGGCCATTTTGTTTTCCCCGTGGACTGACCTCATGGCTACCGGTGAGAGCGTCGCCACCCGCGCGGATGCTGATCCGATGATCACGGGTGGCCCGGCGACGCTGCTCGAAATGGCAGTCCACTATCACGGCGAAGTTGCGTCCGGTGACGACCCGCTCGTGTCGCCGCAGTACGCTGATTTAACGGGGTTGCCACCGCTGCTCATTCAGGTTGGCGACGCTGAGGTGCTGCTCTCTGACTCGACGCGACTTGCTGACAATGCGAAGGCTGCCGGTGTCAGTGCGAGTCTTGAGGTATGGGACGAAGCACCACACGTCTTCCAGGCGTTGCCGATGGCACCAGAGGCGGCTGATGCGCTCGCCAAAGTCGGTGTGTTCTTCGAAGAGGGGACGCGGTAAACCCCGGTGCGCATCATCAGCTGGAATGTCAATGGACTGCGGGCCTGTGCCAAGAAGGGTTTCGCAGACTTCCTTCACAACGCGCAAGCAGATGTCATCGGGGTGCAGGAGGTGCGAGCTTTTGCGCCGCAACTACCCATCGAGGTCCGTGCACCTGCCGGGTGGCACGCGAACTTTGCACCGGCAGAGAGGGCGGGCTACAGCGGCGTGGGAATCTTCTCAAAGGAGGCGCCGAGCCGGGTAGAAACCAGCCTTGGCGATCCTGCGCTCGACATTGAAGGGCGATTCATTGCCGCCCACTTTGGTCGCATGGCGATTGCATCTGTGTACTTTCCGAAGGGCAGTGGTAAGGAGCGCGACAACAGCCGGGTTCCGTACAAGATGGACTTCTATCGCGCGGTATTCGAGCGCATCGAACACTTGAGAAAACGCGGTCCGGTCTATGTGATGGGCGATTACAACACCGCGCACGCGGACATCGATCTGGCGCGGCCGAAGACGAACCGCAAGGCGAGCGGTTTCCTGCCTGAGGAGCGCGATGAAATGAGCCGGTGGCTGGATGCGGGATGGGTTGACACGTTTCGCAGACAACATCCTGCGGCCGGGGGCCATTACACCTGGTGGCGCCAGTGGGGTAATGCACGGGAAGACAACGTTGGCTGGCGCATCGACTACATTCTGGCGAGCGCCACGGCGGCAAAGAAGGTTCGCAGTGCATTCATCTGGCCGCAGATTCGCGGGTCAGACCATTGCCCGATTGGCGCCGACCTTCGGTAGAGGGTAATCACGTCGCGGACACGGCCCGGATTTGGCGAGCTTGCGCGAAGGCCGACTGGCTCGTGTCAGGACGGTAGCAGATCGTATTTCTTAAGGTATCCGCGCAGTTGATGGTAGGTAACTCCCAGCGCGTCGGCCGTCTTTTTCTGATTGAACTGACTGCTCGCGAGGGCCTGTTGGATCAGCGCCATCTCGTAATCCGTCACGGCCTGGCGAAAGTCGATCGGAAATTCAACATTGCCGGGAGAGACCACTGCGCCAATCGTTGCCCCGGGTGAAGTCTCCACGCCGAATCCGGCTTCGACGCCGTCCTGCGCGGCAAGATCAGTAGATGCCGCTGGGGCGGTTGACGTCGCTTCACCGACTGCAGCGTGGACGCCGGGTCGAAATGGGGATGCAAAGGGGTCAAGGGTAATGACTTCTACCGCCTGCTCAGGGTCGGTGCTGCGATACACGGCGCGCTCGACCACATTCTTGAGTTCGCGGATATTGCCCGGCCAGGAGTAGGTCAACAGCACCTCCCGGGCGGCGTCCGAGAAGCCCGGGAAATACTCGCGTCCGATCTCGCCGGACATGGTCATCGCGAAGTGCTCAGCCAGCATCATGACATCCTCGGCACGTTCGCGTAGTGGCGGCAAGGTGATGACATCAAATGCCAGTCGGTCGAGCAGGTCGTCGCGAAACCGGCCGTGCCGGGCGAGCGCCGGAAGGTCTTCATTGGTTGCGCAGATCAGCCGGACGTCGGTCGTCATCGTGCGGCTCCCACCCACCCGCTCGAATTCCCCATATTCGATGATGCGCAGCAACTTCTCCTGCACCAGCGGTGACGTGTTCGCGAGTTCGTCGAGGAAGAGCGATCCCTGGTGCGCGCGTTCGAAGCGACCCTTGTGCAGTTTGTTGGCACCCGTAAAGGCGCCGGCATCGTGACCGAAGAGTTCGGTCTCAAGCAGGCTCTCGCTGATCGCGGCGCAGTTCATTTTCACGTATTCCTGGTCCCACCGGGACGACAGGTAGTGCAGTCGAGCAGCAATCAACTCTTTGCCAGTGCCACGCTCGCCGACGATCAGAACGGGCTTTACGAGTGGTGCGATCTGGGACACGAGTTCCAGGACTTCCATGAAGGACGGACTCTCGCCAAGCAGTCGATCAGGAGAATGACCGTTGCTCATCGCGTGCGGCCAGCGCCGGGGAGGGCCGCGCTGCTATGGCTAAACCGGAGGGGGAGACACTTGTGCATGGGCGGGTACGCTACCGAAGGAGTTAGCGTATTTCACCAATATTTTGTCGAATTTCGCACAGCCCATCTGCCTCGTGTTCCACTCGTGTAGGGAAGTGTAGTTAATTCAGTTAGTTACGCGCACTTCGCAACCTTGGCACGGATCGTGTTACTGGCTAAGACAACAGGCGAATTGCCTAACGGATCTACACCGAAACGAGGTAACTGCAATGGGTATCTTTTCCCGCTTCACCGACATCATCAATGCCAACATCAATTCGATTCTGGACAAGGCCGAAGACCCGGAGAAAATGGTTCGCCTGATCATCCAGGAGATGGAGGAAACGCTGGTCGAGGTCAGGACTCAATCAGCGAAACTGATTGCGGACAAGAAAGATCTCGGCCGACGCGTCGAGAAGCTCGGTCATGAAGCTGAAGGCTGGGAGCGCAAGGCCGAGGTGGCGATCAGCAAAGGCCGTGAGGATCTTGCCCGTCTCGCGTTGAAAGAACGTGGCAATTCGGACGAGGCACGAACCGCCATCGAGTCTGATCTTGAGGTGATCGAGGTCAACCTGCAGCGGCTGTTGGAGGACATTGGCCAATTGCAGCAGAAACTGGTGGATGCCAAAGCGCGACAGAAAGCACTCATCCTCCGCGGCAAGACCGCGCGATCCCGGATGGGTGTCAAGCGTCAGTTGCACGCGGTGGACATTGACGACGCGATGAACCGGTTCGAGCGCTACGAGCGCAAGATGGACGATCTTGAAGGCGAGGTTGAATCCTATGACCTTGGGCGTCGGACGCTGTCAGACGAAATTGCGGACCTCGAAGCCGACGACCAGCTTGACGAAGAACTGCAAAAGCTCAAGGCGCGGCTTGGCCACGAACCGGTAGACGGTGCTGATGAATCCCCAGAAAAACCCAGCGGCGAGTAGGTCCGACGCCCCAGGAGATAAACAGCATGTCGAGTTTACAGGTGATGTTTTTTGTCCCATTGGTCCTGTTCCTGATTATCGTCGCACCGACCTGGATCGTCTTCCACTATCGATCGAAGAACCGCATCGCGGACGGTCTGACCGGTGGCGAGCGCGAGCAACTCGCGGAGATGATTGAGGTCGCGAACAAGATGGCCGCCCGCATTGAAACGCTGGAGTCGATTCTTGATGTCGATAGTCCTGAGTGGCGCGAGAAAACGGCGGATGAGGCCTGACTGGCGGGCGGCAAGCGCAGCAACGCATGCGCGCCACCCCTTATCGAACCCTTTGACCTCATTGAGAGCGCAAAGGGTTGGCCAAACCAAAGCTGGCCTGTGTGGCCAGAAAGCGAGGTTATAACGTGAGTCCAGGAGAAAGGGATCCGGAACGGGAGGCACGCCGCGCAAAGCGCCTTGCGGAACGCGCTGCGCAACGCGCAGAGCGCAAGGTTCAGCAAGCACGTCGCGCCGAAGAGCGGGCCGCTCGCCTCGCAGATCGTGCATCGGAGGCACGCGAACGACGCGTTGAGCGACCCATCGACGAATCGATCGAGGATCTGGTTGAGGAAGTAACCGGTCGCATCAGCGACAAGGCCGAAGAGTGGATCGACTCTCGCGCCGAGTCGTTGTTCGAAGCGGGGACAAGTAGCAACCGGCGGGTCAAGCGGGCGGCCGAGCGCGCTCGACGGGACGCTGATCGCGCCAAGCGCGCCGTGGAAGAAGCCTCTGTGTATGCGGCAGTCAAGCATGCTGACGAACTGGATGTGGATGACGATCAGGCGGGTCCGGAGACCGGACGATCGTCCCGTGGGCGCAGACGCAGGAGAGACCGCAACTGGAGCTGGGCATACGACCTTGAGGCTGAGTTCTTCGGCCGTCGAGGGGGCCGCCGCGGCCGGCGACGCTTCCACGGGCAACTTTATCGCGACTCGCGCGGGGCCAAAATTTGCGGCGTTTGCGCTGGGATGGCGGACTATCTGGGAATGGAGCGATGGCAAGTTCGGCTGGTCGCCCTGATCGGGCTTGGCGTCATTGGCCAGGTGGTTCTGCCCGCCTATTTCATTGCGTACTTTCTGCTGGATGAAAAGCCCAAGTACCGGGAGGTGACTGACAAGTTCCGCGAGGTCGTCGCTGACGATGGCCACGCCGAGGCAGTCAGGCGTCAGCGCCAAGCAAGTCGTGGCGGGTGGAGCAAGTCCGGGCAGAAAGACCGCCGTCCCCGTACACCCAGCGTCAGCAACGGCCAGTCGCTGCGTATTGCGAATGATAAGTTTGCCGACATTGAGGAGCGGCTGAGGTCGATGGAGTCACACGTCACGTCCTCGCGCTTTGAGCTGCAGCGAGAACTCCGCAAGATCTCGGGCGAGGATGCCTGATGGCTACAGAAGAGCGGAACATCAAGGGCGTGGACGAAGTGCGTTTCATAGGGCCTGGCGATCTGCACGTCGCGCAGGGCGACCACGAATTGCTGACCGTTCATGCGCCCGGGTACCTGATCGATCACATTCAGTCTGAGGTCGTCGACGGTTGCTTGCATCTCGGCTATCGCAATCGTGCGGTGCCACTCCTGCAGGCCCAGCGCGAGACCTTCAGGTTCACGCTGCAGTTGCGCGACTTTCACGGCATAACGGTGTGTGGTTCGGGCGAGGTCACGGCGCCTGACCTCGACAACGATTATCTGCGCGTAACAATCGACGGCTCGGGCAACGTACGGCTTTCCAATCTCACGGCCGATCGTTTGGAAACCGTCATCACAGGCTGCGGCAGCGTTTTTGTCGCCGGTGATGTCGAGGAGCAGGACTTAACGGTTGCGGGTAGCGGTGCGTATGACTCAACCGGGCTGATCGGTGATTTCGGTCGGGTCAAGTTGACGGGCTCCGGGCGAGCGAACGTCGCCGTGAGCGACGATCTTGATGTGCTCATCACCGGTAGCGGCGTGGTCAATTATGCCGGCAGCCCGACCGTGACGAAACAGATCTACGGATCCGGCAAATTGGGACGGATCCGGTCGCGAGTGCCTGAGTCAAGAGACGTGAGGTGACGAGATGCCGAAGGTCCGGACCTTGCCGTCAATCAGCCACAGGAACCTGACATCCGCCGCGAGTGCGGCCATCAAGTAAAAAGGAGTGTGCCCATGAGTGCATGGCCCGTAATCGGGACCGTACTGGTCATCTACATTTTGATTGACGGTGTGGTCAGGATCATCAGAGCGTCGAAGGGAGCAAGCAGCGGCAAAGCGTCCGCCGCGCGCCTCGATGACCTTGAGAACGACCAGGCGGCGCTTGAGCAATCGCTCGTTGACGTGAGGGAACGCATTGAGGTTCTGGAGAAGATCGTCACTGACCAGCGCTACGATCTGGGTTCCGAGATAGACAAACTGGCGTGATCGCGCTTCAGTCTCTTAGTAGTCGACGGTGTCGGCATCGATCGCGTCGGGGAAGTCGGAGTCAACCCGACTCCCAAAGCGAAATTGCCGGAAAGAAGAGCTGACTTCGTTGGCACCCGATTCCTGAAACCTGTTGCCGGTATAGACGGCGAGGCTGTCCCGCCAGAAGGGCAGCGCAATCTTGTTTGCGGCCATTACGCGCAATTCCCAGTTCCCCGGAAAGAGATCGAACAGTGAAAAGGCTGCATTGCGGCCGACCCCGCCGTGGCGAAACCGTCTGAGGACGAAGAACTCAAGGAGATTCATGCCGCCCTCGCCCGTTGCGGGATCCACGTCGCGCTGGATCAGCGCAAAGCCTGCGAGCACGTTGTCCTCGCGGATGAGGAACGGGTACCGTCGACCGTCTTCCCAGAAGTGATCGAGATAGGGATAACGATAGTGGCCTTCGGCATCCGGCTCTATCGGCGCGAACTCGGAAAGGTCGTGCAGGTAGTACTGCATCAGGTTCTCAAGCACGCTCGCCTCACCCTTCTTGGCCGATCTGACAGCCGTTGTCATACCTTTAGCTGCTCGATCAGTGCAAGGGCGCGGTCAGGAAAGTTGGTGAAGATGCCGCTGAAGCCGATATCAACCATCTGCTGCATCTCGTTAACGTCGTCAACGGTGTACACCAGCGTGTGATAACCAGCCGTTGTGCTTGCGGAGGCGACATCTGGGGTGACGCTTCGGCGGGAAAAATTGACTGACCAGGGTGCGAGCGCCCTTGCGCGGGGGAGCCAGTCCGAAACATCGCGACCAAATAGCACTCCACGACGCAGACCGCTTGCAACCGCCCCCAACTGTTCATGGTCGAACGAGGAGATCAGAAACTCCTCGCTGCTCCAGCCGGCTGCTGTCAGGTCCCTAAGGAGTTGATTGACGGGAGTAACGGTCGCGGGGCCCTTCAGCTCGATGTTGATAGCGGCGCGATGATCAACGAGTTCGATGACATCGGTCAGCGTGGGTACGGGCTCGCCATCACCGGCGTCAAGGGTCCGGATGTTGGCGAGCGTTGATCCCATAACGGGGCCGTGGCCGTTGGTCGTGCGGTCAAGCGTGTCGTCGTGAATGACGATCAACTCGCCTTCAACCGCGTAGACGTCGAGCTCGAGCCAGTCGCAGCCGAGTTCAAGCGCGTACTCGAATGCGGCAAGTGTGTTCTCGGGGCGGTGACCGCTCGCTCCACGGTGCGCGATACAGAGGAAGTCGTCCATTGGCCGACTGTAACAAAACCCGCGAGTTTGGCGAAGTTGGAAAGCTAATTGTGCTGGCCGGGTTTGTGGTGCGTTACAATGCGTGGATGAGTTATCAGGTCCTTGCAAGAAAATACCGGCCTCGCCTGTTCAGCGAGATGGTCGGGCAGGAGCACGTGCTTCGTGCCTTGATTAACGCCCTGGATCAAGACCGGCTTCACCACGCTTATCTCTTTACGGGAACGCGGGGCGTCGGCAAAACGACGATAGCGCGCATCCTCGCAAAATGTCTCAATTGTGAGAGCGGCGTCAGCTCAACCCCTTGTGGTGAGTGTTCCAGCTGCCTCGAAGTCGCAGAAGGTCGAAGCGTTGACCTGATCGAAGTGGATGCGGCCTCGCGCACCCGCGTCGAAGATACGCGCGAGTTGCTCGATAACGTTCAATACATGCCGAGCAAGTCGCGGTTTAAGGTCTACCTGATCGACGAAGTGCATATGCTGTCGAATCACAGCTTCAATGCGCTCCTCAAGACGCTGGAGGAGCCACCGCCCCACGTCAAGTTTCTGCTCGCCACCACAGATCCGAAGAAGCTGCCGGTCACCGTGCTGTCTCGTTGTCTTCAGTTCAACCTTTCCATGATGTCACCGGAGCGAATCGTCGATTATTTGCGAGTCGTACTCGCGGCCGAAGCGGTCGAGGCGGACGACCCAGCGCTGTGGCTGCTTGGCCGTGCGGCGGACGGCAGTATGCGTGACGCGCTCAGTCTCACGGATCAGGCGATTGCCTACGGGCAAAACGCGCTGCGCGAGGCCGAGGTCAAAGACATGCTGGGCACGCTGGATCGCGCGGAGGTTTATGGGCTGCTGGGCGCAGTCGCGGACAACGATCCGTCCACGTTGCTTGCAAAGGTGCGGGCGTTGGCCGAATTCGCGCCTGACTACGAGGCGCTCCTGCGGGAAGTTCTGTCGGTTCTGCATCAGATCAGTGTGGCGCAAATGGTCCCCGGCGCCGTTGACAATAGCCAGGGCGATCAGGATCAGGTGCTTGTTTTTGCGGAACGGCTGACGCCTGAGGACGTCCAGCTTTACTATCAAATTGGTGTTAATGGTCAACGGGACCTTCCCTTTTCGCCGGATCTTCGCGGCGGCTTTGAGATGACCATGTTGCGCATGCTCGCGTTCCGGGTTGCCGGCATTGTTCGCGATCCGGGCGACCCGCCGCGCGGCCCTTCTGGTCGTGAATCACCGGGCCCTAAAACATCGGGTTCTGAAGCATCGAGTCCTGAAGCATCGAGTCCTGAAGCAGGGAGCGGCGCGTCTTCGCCTGCGCGCGCGGCACTCGATGCGCTGAAGTCAGCGGCGCAGGCGCCAGGGCCGCGAGGAGGGGAAAGCCCTCGTACACCAAGCCTTCGTGGACAAGGTCCTCTCCTTGAAAGCAGTGGGAGGGGAACGCCACCCCCGAGGGGTGCGACACGGGGCGATGACGACGTTGATGCGGGCAAGCTTGACGATGGCAAGGTCGAGACCGGCAAGATCGACCAGCGGAGCGTTGGCACGAGTCCGAACCGGGTAGTTGCTGAGCCCGCTTTCAACGACTACCGCGTACACGATCGCCCTGAAGACCCCAGGGGTGGCCCGTCGGTGCGAGTTGCAACCGGGCCGGAGCGTGGGCATGACGCGATTTCCGAACCAACGTTGATGCCCGTGACCAGAGACAGCCCGGCGAAGAGTGGCCTGGCGAAGAGTGGTGGGGGCAACCGTCCGGACCGGTCCGGCATTGGTTTGTCCATTGCGAGCGAAGTCGTGCCAGTCGACCCTGGCATCGCGTCCTCTGTTTCGGCAACGCCGTCGTTCAGCACCGAGCAGTGGTTGACCGACTTTGAAGAACTTCGACTTTCCGGGGTTACCAGAACCCTGGCCGCCAATTGCGTTGCCGAGTCTGCCCAATCAAATGGTCTTCAACTCGTCCTTAATCCGAGTCATGCGACCCTGCTGAACGAGGGGCATCGGCGCAAGATCCAGGAAGCACTGCGCGTTCTGGTGGGTCGGGACATGACCGTGAAAATCGAGATACGTGAAACACCTACATCGTCGCCGGCAAGCGTACGGCGCGAGGCCGACCGACGCGCCCAGGCGTGCGCGGTGCAGGCAATCGAGAGTGATGACCGCATTCGTGCGATCGTCGAGAGTTTTGATGGCAGAGTCATAGCCGGTAGCATCGCGCCAAATTTGGGTGGAGGTCGATAATGGCGTTAACGGATGGATTGGGCGGGCTGATGAAGCAAGCCCAGGAAATGCAGGAAAGAGTGAAGAAGCTTCAGGACGAACTCGCGCGCGCAGAACACACCGGCGCCGCAGGGGGCGGCATGGTTAGGGTCACGATGACCGGCCAGCACGATGTGCGTCGTGTTGAAATTGATCCGGACCTCATGACCGAAGACAAGGAGTTGCTTGAGGATCTGCTCGCGGCTGCGGTCAACGATGCGGTCCGCAAGGTTGAGCATAGCCAGAAGGACAAAATGTCTGCGCTCGGCGCTGGTATGCTCCCACCCGGCTTCAAGTTCCCATTCCAGTGACAAGCCCGCTGATAGATGAGCTGACCGATGCATTCCGCTGCCTGCCTGGCGTCGGGCCCAAGAGCGCAGAACGAATGGTGATGTATTTGCTTGAACGGGATCGTGATGGCGGCCTGCGGCTGGCGGAGCGGCTTGCATCGGTGATGGCGGATGTCGGCCATTGCAGGGTCTGCCGGGATTTCACCGAGGCCGAAGTCTGCGGCATCTGCGCGAACCCGGCCCGTGATCGAAGTCTCATCTGTGTGGTCGAGAGCCCGGCTAATGTCCTCGCCATTGAGCAGACCGGGGCCTATCGGGGGCTCTACTTTGTGCTGATGGGACACTTGTCGCCCATTGATGGCATCGGCCCCGACGACCTGGGCGTCGACCAACTCGTCGCCCGCGCCGCAGACGATGAGGTCCGGGAGGTACTGTTGGCGGTGAATCCGACCGTGGAGGGCGAGGCAACTGCGCACTACATCACGGAATCGATGAAAGCGCTTTCGGTCAGATTGAGCCGCCTGGCGCAGGGCATCCCGCTGGGCGGAGACCTTGAGTACGTGGACGGCGGTACCTTGCTGCAGGCCATTGTCGGGCGCCGGCAGGTCAGTTCATGACGGATTACATCTACGTTGACTCGGACGATGCGCTATACGATATGGTCGATGACTACGCGGACGCGACAGTCATTGGCATTGACACGGAGTTTGCCCGCTTCAACACCTACTATCCCATTCTCGGGTTGATGCAGTTGTCGGACGGCGAGCAATGTCACCTGATCGACCCGCTTAATGTCGGTGACTGGACCCCCGTCATGGATCTGTTTGAAGATCGCCGGGTCACCAAGCTCCTGCATGCATGCTCGGAAGACCTTGAAGTATTCACGCATCGGTTCGGACTCCTGCCTGAGCCGCTTTTCGACACGCAGGTCGCGGCCGCCGTATGTGGTCAGGGATTCTCATTGGGATACCAGGCGCTGGTTGAGAAGAATCTCGGAATCCACGTGCCCAAGGAAGAAACCCGTTCGGACTGGCTCGCGCGACCGCTCAGCGATGCCCAGTTGACCTACGCCGCCCTCGATGTGCTGCACTTGCCAGATATTTATGCACTGCAGCAGGCGCAACTTGCCTCGTCCGGACGCGAGCAATGGGTGACCGAAGAGTGCGACGTGCTGGTGGGTGCATCGTCGATCGGCGTTGCGCCGGACGCGACTTATCTCAGGGTCAAAAATGCGTGGAAGCTCTCGGCGCTTGAGCAGACTGTGCTGCGTGAGCTTTGTGCGTATCGGGAACGGACGGCACGGTCGCACGACGTACCACGCAGCTGGATTGCGAGCGACAGCGTGCTTGCTGCGATGAGTCGCACGGACGGACTCGACCATTCTGGCCTTGCCGAACTGGGCGTGCGACCGCGCGAGTTGCGCCGGTACGGCGATGCCCTGATTGACTGCGCGGCCGCTGCACGGCGTGTACCAACCGATGAGTGGGCCGAGCCACTGGAACGCCCGACACCCCCCGATAGCGGTCCGCTCATGAAGGTATTGAAGCAGGTGGTCGACGGACAGGCGGATCACCTCAATGTTGCGCCGGAGTTGCTCGCGCGCAAACGTCACCTTGAAGCGCTGCTGCGCAGCGGCGCGCAGGGGGACTATGAACTGCCCGAAGCGCTGGCCGGCTGGCGCCGGGAAGTGATCGGTGATCATCTTCTGGCGGCGCTGACGTGACGCGTTTCCTCACGCGACCGTCTGCGTTCAGTGCGGGGGATGCCGATGATCGATGATTTAGACCCTGCCGGCCGATTGCTCTGTGAAGTGTTCAAGAGTCCGGTACGCGACGAGACCTACTTGTACGTGAGTAAGCGCGAAGGCCTCGAACGGGTACCTGCGGCGCTGCTAAAGACGTTTGGTCGCCCGCAATCGGTGCTGACGATGTTGCTTTCCCAAACGCGCCGGCTTGCCAGGGAAGACCCGGTGACGGTATTGGCGAATATCAGGGCGCGTGGTTTTCATCTCCAGGTAGCGCCGCCGCCGCCGAACCTGCTCGAAGAGTTCCGGGGGGCGCAGTGAGTGAACCGTTCTGGCGCACGACGCCGCTTGAGTCGATGTCAAAGCCCGAATGGGAGAGCCTCTGCGACGGCTGCGGACGCTGCTGTCTTGTAAAGCTGCAGGATGAGGTATCGCTGGAGGTTGAGTACACGCGCGTGGTGTGTCGTTATTTCGACGAAGCAACCTGTCAGTGTTCCGACTACCAGAACCGCAATAAGCTCGTGCCGACCTGTGTCTGGCTCACGCCGGAGATGCTGCGCGAATACGACTGGTTGCCCACGACGTGCGCGTACCGGCTGCTCGCCGAGGGCGAGGATCTTCCTGAGTGGCATCCGCTCGTCTCTGGCCGTGCGGAGACTGTTGCAGAGGCGGGCATCGCCGTTCGCGGGCGAATCATCTCCGAGGATTTCGTGCACCCAGACGGGCTTGATGAGCACGTGGTCCGCTGGGTTCACGCTTGATGGCTGGAACCGTCTAGTGGCGTTTCCCTATGTGATTGCCTGGCTCGTCTACGGTGCGGCAGGCCTCGGGTGCTGTCTTGTGTGGTGGCGCATGACCCGCAACATCAGGCACGCCGGTTGGCGCGACCTGCTGCGCGGCGTCGTCGTCGTTCTGATCGTGACACCCTGGTATGCGGGTGATTCCCTGGAATTCTTCGCGCCCGCGCTCGTCGTGTTGCTCATGGACCTGTTGCTCGTGGGTGCAAAGAGCGGCATGCAGGGCGGAGTCGCGCTGCTTGTCAGCACCTTTTTGATGCTTGTCGCCCTGACCGTTCGCGGCTGGCGACGTCGCGACTGAGGGTCCCCGTCATCGCCGAGCGAGGATGCAACAGGGGAAAACCCCATGGCCGGCGATGCATCTGCGGCTTCGAGCGCTGCCCGAATCGGTGCCTATACTGAAAATGTGGACACATTTTTTCGTATATGGCGACGTATCGCATGTCCTGGCCTCTCTTTGTCTGCGCGCTCGTGCTCTCCTGTATCGCTGCGGCCGCCGACGCGCCGATGCGCACGGGTGCGTTCCGTGTCCCGGCTGAAATCTCGCTTCTTCCAGTCTCCCAGGGGTAATTCTGGGTTGATCCCGCGATTCTGTCTCTCGTCGTTGAGGCATCGGGCGACGAAGCGTTGCGCCTGCGGTCTCCCGACGGCGTTTATCATTCGCGGTCGCATCCTGCGTCGCTCGTTTGGGAGACGCAGGATACCGCCGACGGTGATCGCCAACGCGTCCGCATCAAGATGCCAATGCCCGGTCGCTGGCGTGTGTTCCCGGTCCTGACCCATGCCTTTGTGAGCGTTGACAGCGACACGGACGTCGCGCTCTCGGTTTCGGGTCAGTCCGATGTTGGGCTGGACGTTCGGCTGCGGGTGAGAGAAGGAGGTCGCTGGTTGTCAGACTTCGATCACTTGCAACCTCGCCTGGTACTTGGGCGGCCGGACGGCACGCTGACCGAGTATGATGGACAACCCGGTGATGGTTCCGTGCGCTTGATTTTTGACGACATTAGTGCGCCCGGCACCTACCACGTAACGGCATCGGTTTTCGGTCGCCGCTGTGCTCGCCAGACACGAACATCCTTCCAGATTGGCGGTCGTCAGGGCATCTGAAACACGGCTGCACGGTCGTGTAGTCAAGCCAGAACACGGGCCTTTATGGACCCTCTGAAGCGCTGGTGATAGCCTTGCTAAATAAAACCCGGACAATTAAAGTACCCGCTGCCTGAGAGTCCGCCTCTTTGTCCCAACCCCTTAATATCTTTGGTTTTTTCCTATGAAATTCGCGAGTACAGAGACTTATATTGCCACTGAAGAATTGCAGATGGCAGTCAATGCAGCGGTCAATTTGGAGCGTCCGCTGTTGATCAAAGGCGAGCCTGGTACCGGCAAGACAATGTTGGCAGAAGAGGTCGCCGCGTCTCTTGGCATGGAACTTATCTCCTGGCACATCAAGTCCACGACGAAAGCGCAACAAGGGCTCTATGAGTACGACGCAGTATCCCGCCTGCGTGACTCGCAACTCGGTGATGATCGGGTGCATGACATACGCAACTATATTGAGCGCGGCAAGATGTGGGATGCGTTCACTGCTGACAAGAAAGTCGTTCTGCTGATTGACGAAATTGATAAGGCTGACATTGAGTTTCCCAATGACCTCTTGCTTGAACTCGACAAGATGGAGTTCCACGTATACGAGACCGGTGAAACCGTCGTCGCAATCAATCGTCCTGTCGTGATCATCACGTCAAATAATGAAAAAGAGCTGCCCGATGCATTCCTCAGGCGGTGTTTCTTTCACTACATCCAATTCCCCGACCGGGAAACGATGCAGGAGATCGTCGATGTGCACTACCCGCAGATCAAGCAGGATCTGGTGAAGGAAGCGATGGAAATTTTCTTCGACGTGCGCAAGGTGCCGGGTCTCAAGAAGAAGCCGTCTACGTCGGAACTTATCGACTGGCTGAAGTTGCTCATGGCGGACGACATCCCGGAGGAGATTCTGCGAAATCGGGATACATCGAAGGCGATTCCGCCGCTCTATGGAGCGCTCGTCAAGAACGAGCAGGACGTTCAGTTGCTGGAGCGACTCGCGTTCATGAATCGTCGTCAGGCGAGTAGCGGACCCAAATAGCGCGGGATATAGCGCGGGATATAGACCGGCGTCTTGAGTCCCCATCATCGGCGCTTGTTGACCTTCCGGGGGAGCCTGCGAACCAGGGCGCTGCAAGCCGCAACCTGCCGGGTGAGACAAGACGTTAACGAAGACTGAAACGAAGAAAGGAAGAGCCTAATGCTGA
>CAVOBC010000057.1:0-17838 GCA_963693635.1 Gammaproteobacteria bacterium
AGCCCCGATCACCCTTCGCCTGAGCCTCTTTGCATGTAAGCGCCAGGCGCACAGATCGGCGGGGCCCACAGACGGCACAGGATGCGCGTCCCTCAGGCGATGAGTTCGACCAGCGGTCGCTTGTGCTCAAGCCCATAGCCCTGCGCGTAGTCGACACCCATGTCGCGCAGAATTTCATCATCCTCAACGAATTCGGCAATCGTTTTCTGCCCATGAAGTGGCCGATCTCGTTGATCGACTTCACCACCGCATGGTCGTTCGGGTTAGTTTTTATGTCTTTGACAAAAATGCCGTCAATCTTCAGAAAATCCACCGGCAGGCTTCTGAGGTGCGAGTAGGACGACAAACCGGTTCCAAAGTCATCGAGCGAGAACTTGACACCGATGACCTTCAGCCGCTCGATGAACTCAATCTCATCGTCAAGACTGCCGATCGCTGACGTCTCTGTGATCTCAAAGCAGATCTTGGAGGTCGGCAACTGCGTCTCGTCGAACTGCGTGAGGACGAACTCCATGAAATCGCTTTCGGTCAGCGAGTTGCCCGAAATATTGATCGAGAACGGGCCGAGATCCTCAAGCTGCAGAATGTTCTTTGCGATCCAGCGAAACGAATTCTTGATGACCCAGCGATCAATCAGGCCCATGCGATAGTACGTTTCCACCGCGATGATGAAATCCGCCGGCGGCAATGGCTTACCGCTGTCATCAAGAACGGTGAGCAATATCTCGTATTGGGGACGCCCGATGCCTTCATTGTCGATCGGTTCAATGCGTTGACAGTTGAGGACGAAGCGGTCGTCCTTCAGTGCCTTGTCAATCTGCGACACAAACTCCATGACATCACGACGCCGCTCCATTCCATGTCATCAATTTCATAAATGTGAGTCCGGTCGCGCCCTGCGTCCTTCGCGGCGTAACACGCCGAATCCGCCGCGCTCAGGATCGCCGACACACTCTCCATCTGGTGGTCGATGGAGACCACGCCACAACTCGGGGTCAGGGAAAACTGCTGGTTTTCCCAATCAAACCGGTACGCCTTGATGGCATCGCACTGGGTCTTCAGGATAGCGAGGCCATCTTCGCGATCACAGCGTTCGACCAAAATGCCGTATTCGTCCCCGCCCAAACGAGACAGCACAAGCCGGTCCGGGTCCAGCTCATCCTGCAGCAGATTGGCGAGTTCCGTCAGCAGCTTGTCGCCACCCTCGTGCCCACAGGTATTGTTGATCACCTTGAACTGATCAAGGTCGATGTACGCAATCATGTGCGTTACTTTGTCTTGCTTGGCGATACTGAGGGCCCGGCTCAGCTGACGCTCGAATTCCTTGCGATTGACAAGCCCGGTCAGCTCATCGTGGGTTGCCTGATGCGTCAGTTGGTTGTGCATGTTCTGCAGCATGCGGTGCGACGCACGGTCCGTCAGCGGGATGTCCGACTCTTCAAGTATCTTCGCAGACCCCGCTTCGAGCATGTTGGCAAGTTCTTCAATCACCAGCTCATGGGTTTTGACGCCTCGCCGGCTTACCATGACGAAACCGGTGACATCATCGTTGGCCACGCGATGATCGCGATCCGGCTCTCGTCCGCGGTTGCACTGATCTCAAGCCACTCACCAACGTGCAGCCGACTTGCAGGGTCCCGCCAGAAAGCGTAGTCGGCGTTATCCTTCTGCTCGTCACGAATCTGTTCGCGGACCGTCTCGCGCCGGATGACATCGCTCGAGCCGAGCGTCTGCGCGACCCCTTCGCGGGGGACTTCGACCAGGCGAACCGTTTCGTCAGGGTCGCCATCCACGATGATTTTACGCAGGAAGTTGACGAGCGGGACACGCTGACCCGGCTCAAACGCGATCGAATCGAGCCCCGACTCAATCTCTTGAATCAATTCCTCGGGGTCCGCTTCAGCGGCTTCGCCATCTAGGAATGCCATCATCTGAGCAGGTGCACCTGCTGTTGCCAGTCGGCGCTTTCCTCGCCCTGACGCAGATGAGCGTTAACGAGAAGATTCCGCCAGCCTGGCACCAGCAGCTTCAGCAACACATCGGCAATCTTTCTTCCCGCAAGCCGCTGGTCCATTTCATGCACGACCGCCTGCTGGGCGTAAGGGTTTGCTGACCCTCACTCGCCTTAACGGTACGCTGCACGTTGCCTGAGAAAGCGCGCGATTGCCTGTCAACCAATGGCTGCAGCTTGCCAAGCGCGTCTTCGAACACTTGTGGGTTTGTGTCGAAGTCCCGGTAGATGTCCTGAACGATGCTGTCGACGTTACGCTTGATGACGCCTGATTCGGTGCCGCCAAGGCGCGCGAGTTGGTTGATGACCTCAATCGCCTGATGCGGCTCATCATGATCGAAGAGGCTCTGATTGGTTGTCGCGACCTTGTCGAGGGTTAGTTCCAGTTGGCGGATCCAGTCCTTGACTGTCCCCGACAGAAGCCGACAACGCCGAGACCGATGACAACGCCGCAGACAATAAAGTGCACACCGACCGCAGCAGCCACGGCCAGCAACTGCGCGAGGCGCATCTTCTGGGCTTCTCGCGTGCTCTTCATAACAGCGGATCAACGCACACGTTGCACCGCATCGACCCAATCGACGTGCCGGGCTTTTGCAATCGCCGGGTCCAGACCGGGGGTGAACGACCGATCGTGCAGCCACCCTGCACTGATCTCCGCCAACGAGCCGTAAATGCCGGCTCGCAACCCGGCAAGCAGGGCGGCGCCGGTCGCGGTCGTTTCCGTGACGACCGGCCGCGCCACTTCAACCTGGCTCAGATCTGCGAGCCGTTGAGCAAACCAGTCGTTATTGACCATGCCGCCGTCGACGCGCAAGCGGGTGGGCACCACCCCATCGTCCGCCATCGCGACGAGCAGATCGCGCGTCTGGAAACACACCGCTTCAAGCGTAGCGACAACGATCTCGCCGATGCCGGTGTCGCGTGTCAGGCCTAATAGGGCTCCGCGAGCGTTGGGGTCCCAGTAAGGCGCACCCAGCCCCGTGAACGCGGGGATCATGGTAACGCCACGCGACTCACCTGCGGCGGCGGCAATTTCTTCAGTCTCGGCGGCATTCGCAATCAGCCGCAATCCGTCCCGCAACCACTGCACCGCAGCACCCGCGACAAAGATGCTCCCTTCGAGCGCGTACGACACCTGACCGTCTAGGCGATAGCCAACGGTCGTGAGCAGTCGACTGTTAGAAACGATCGGTTTGTCACCCGTATTAAGCATGACGAAGCATCCGGTGCCATAGGTGCTCTTCAGCATCCCCGGCTCAAAGCAGCGTTGTCCGAACATCGCCGCGTGCTGGTCGCCCGCCACGCCCTGGATGGGAATCACGGCACCGAGCACCGCGGCGTCGGTCGTGGCGAAATCGGCGGCCGAATCCAACACCTCCGGCAACAGGGACGATGGCACGTCGAGCAGCGCTAGCAGATCGGGGTCCCAGATCTGCCGGTGTATATCGAAGAGCATGGTCCGAGACGCATTGGTAGCGTCAGTTACGTGCCGCTTACCGCCCGACAGTTTGTAGATGAGCCAGCTATCCACCGTGCCAAAAGCCAGTTCTCCGCGCTCCGCCCGCTTCCGTACGCCGGGCACGTTGTCGAGCATCCAGCGAATTTTGGTCCCCGAGAAATAGGGGTCAATCAGCAATCCGGTCCGACTCGAAATCAGGGCACCATGGCCGTCGGCCTCCAGTTGCGCGCAGAATTCCGCCGTTCGACGATCCTGCCAGACGATGGCGCGATGAACCGGCGCACCGGTCTTGCGGTCCCAGATCACCGACGTCTCACGTTGGTTAGTGATGCCAATCGTGGCGGGCAAGTCACCCGATTCAGCCTTGAGCGAGGCGAGCGCTTGTCTCGTCACCGCAAGCGTCGACGACCAGATCTCTTCTGCGTCGTGCTCCACCCAGCCGTCAGCCGGGAAGTGCTGCATGAACTCCTGCTGGGCGACCGTCTTTACGTTGCCGCTCCCGGCATCGAAAATCATCGCGCGGGAACTGGTGGTGCCCTGATCGATCGCAAGGATGTATGGCATGAGGGCTCCCATCGGTTTGTGCCATTATGCTTCAATCCCCCAAGACCTCTGCAATCCCCAAAGACCTCGCAACATCGGGATAGATAACGGGATACACAACGGGGATACACAACGCACTACATGACGCCAGCATCGAGGGGCGCGGCATCGAGGGCAGCGCGAAGACCGTCCGCCCAAAGCAGCCAGGCAACCGCGTCGATTCGACCCCAGTCAGGGACCGACATAACCCATGGACCTCTACCTCTATCCACGACCAAAGCGGTGGCGCAAGTTGCGCAATGAGGTTGATCTGACGGGCAGGCGACTGCTCAAGATCGACCGCGCATCGCCGCCACGTCTGCAACGTGCGCTCGCCCGCCTTGCGAGCGCACGCGCGCTTGACGTCACCGTTGGTAACGCCACTCGACCCGCCGTCATCGTTCGACCATTTCCCGCAACTCCGCCCGCCAACATCCGCGCCCAGGGATTTGAACTCCGGGTTCGGGAAAGCATCGAAATCCTGCCCGCTGATGAATGCGGCGCCTATTACGGCACCATGGCCGCACTGTCACTGCTCGATCAGAGCCGAATCCTGCCGCATATGCAGATCACGGATTTCCCGGACATCGACCGGCGCGGCGTGATGCTCGACATCAGTCGGTGCAAGGTGCCGGAACGGCATACCCTTTTCGGCCTGATTGACCGCCTGACGGCACTGCGTTGCAATGAGCTGCAACTCTACACTGAGCACACATTCGCCTATGTGAATCACGAGACCGTCTGGCGCGATTCATCGCCGCTGACCGCCGCTGATATTATCGCGATCCGTGACTACTGTGCGGACCGGTATATCGATCTTGTCCCCAACATCAATACCTTTGGCCACATGCAGCGCTGGCTACAACACCCCGAGTACCATCACTACGCCGAGTGTCCTCAGGGCTTCACGCACCCGTTGTCGGGACAGCGCATGCCCACCGGTAGCACGCTTAAGCCCGACGCAGACAGCCTGGCACTGGTCGATGAACTTCTGACGGAATACCTGCCACTTTTTACTTCCCCCATGGTCAACATCGGCGGCGATGAACCGTGGGATCTCGGCAGCGGCGCGACACGCGAGCGTTGCGAGCGCGAAGGCAAGATCAACGTCTATCTCGGCTTTCTCGCGCAAATAGAGGCCCTCGTGACAGGTCAGGATCGCCGGATGCAGTTCTGGGCGGATATCGTGCTCAACGACCCGGCTTGCCTCGACCAGCTGTCCGGCGACCTGACGGCGATGATATGGGGCTATGAAGCGTCCCATCCCTGGGCGAGACAGTGTGAACTTCTGGCAGACTCCGAAACGCCCTTCTACGTCTGTCCCGGAACGAGCAGTTGGCTATCCCTGACGGGTCGAGGCACAGACTCACTTGACAACCTCCGGCGCGCCGCCGTTAGCGCGAAGCGCTTCGGCGCAACCGGTTATCTCACCACTGACTGGGGCGACAACGGTCATCATCAGTATCAGCCGGTCAGCTACCTCGGCTTCCTCGCCGGATTGTGCTTTTCATGGAACGTAAGCTCCGCCACCCGTTTCGATGCTGCACACGCCCTTGGCACCTGCTTTTTTGATGACCTCACAACCGGCCGCCTCTTCGTGAAGTTGAGCCAGGTCATGGACCTCGCAAGCGCCCGCATCCACAACAGCACGATCTTTCATCATCTCTTTTTTTGGAACATGCAAGGCGACCCGCCCGCAAGGCTGACTGCCGACGAGGTTGCGGCGTGCTCGCTTGCACTCGAAGAAATTGCTGCGGACGCCGCGAGCGCCAGGCCATCCGACCGGCTGGTGTTAGACGAGCTGCTGCAGACCGCGCGGATGTGCGAACACGGGCTCGAGCGCTATCGCGCCGGCACGGGCGAGGCGGTCAACGGGCCGCCGCCGGGGGACCTGCGCGAGATCATCCATACCCATCGCCAACTGTGGCTCCAACGCAACCGTCCAGGCGGACTCGAAGAGAGTGTCGGCTACCTTGAAGAAAGTCTGACAGCGCTTGTTTGACCCGCCACGCACGCGTGCAACGCGACACGCGGGGGGCATCACGGCGGCCTGATCCGCCGCTTGGCGCACGCTGGCACTTTCTCCTGCACACGGGCACAATAGAGCCCTGTTTTAAGCGTGTAGCCCCTGCGGGTGGAATTGCAGAGGACACATATACCATTGGTAAACCAAGGATAAATCACAATGCGTGACGTTGTTGTAGTAGACAGTGTGCGTACCGGACTGGCGAAGTCGTTCCGGGGCACGTTCAACCTAACCCGCCCGGACGATATGGTCGCACATTGCATCGACCAGCTACTCGAACGCAATGGCAACATTGATCCAGCGGAAGTCGAAGACGTCATCGTTGGCTGCGCATCGCAGACCGGCGAACAAGGCGGCAACCTGGCACGTCTGGCAGTCGTTCTGTCCAAGCTGCCCATTACGACGTCCGGCTCCACGATCAGTCGTGCCTGCTCATCCGGCCTTAACTCCATCGCCTTTGCTGCGAACCAGATTGCCAGCGGTTGCGCTGACGTCATGATCGCGGGCGGCGTTGAGTCCATCTCTGCCGGTCAACGGCAAGAACCTGGTCGCTCGAAGAAGCACCCGATGATCGAAGAGAAATCCCCCCACATCTTCATGGCGATGGGTAACACCGCCGAAGTTGTTGCTCGCCGCTACAACCTGTCGCGCGAGTATCAGGACGAGTTCTCCTACGAGAGTCAGAAGCGCTGCGCGGCCGCACAGCAATCCGGTCTCTTCGACGACGAAATCATGCCGATGAAGACCCAATATCAAAAGGTCATCAACAAGGAAACGAAGGAAACTGAAGTCGTCGACGGCACTTGCGTCGGTGACGAGTGCAACCGTCCGGAAACCACCCTCGAGGGCCTCGGCAAGCTTGCCCCAGTATTCGAAGATGATGGTTCGGTAACGGCCGGCAACGCATCCCAGCTTTCCGACGGCGCCTCCATGACGCTGCTCATGAGCGAAGATCGTGCCAAGCAACTCGGCCTTGAGCCCTGGGCATACTTCCGCGGCTTCGCCGTCGCTGGTTGCGAGCCTGACGAAATGGGTATCGGTCCTGTCTTCGCCATTCCCCGCCTGCTGAAGGCCAAGGGTATGACGATGGACGACATCGATCTTGTCGAGCTGAACGAAGCCTTTGCGTCGCAGTGCCTCTACTGTCGCGACGAGCTGAAGATCGACCCCGCGAAGTACAACGTCAACGGTGGCTCAATTGCCATCGGTCATCCGTTTGGTATGACCGGATCCCGTCTGACTGGCCACGTCGTGCGTGAACTGCGCCGCAGGAAGCAGAAGTACGGCATCGTGTCCATGTGCATCGGTGGTGGCATGGGTGCTGCTGGATTGTTCGAAGCAATCAACTAAGGCGTACCCCAGAAGCATTAGCTTCGTCAGGACCGGAAGCGGTCCTGACAGCCATAAAAAAAGGCGACCCCGGGGTCGCCTTTTTTTATGGCTACAGCAGCCGTTTTTCTGATTACAGCCGGTCTTCGGTCACGGTAGTTTTGTGGTTGCCAGCGGGTTTTGGAAGACAACAGCGGGGCCCTCGCGGGCCTCTCCCCTGAAGGTTAGCCGCGCCAGCCAGCCAAAATACCGGACAGCGTCTCAATGAAGGCGAGCGGCTGATCAAGAAACAGATGGTGCTGTGCAGCGGCTAGTTCGACCACCTGCATCTGCGGTGCCAGCGACTGCATGTACTGCGCGCTCTTGCCGGTGAATGATTCGCTGTCAGCCCCGTAAATGAGCGCCAGCTTGCAGGTCAGGCTCTTGAATGCTTCCGTCAGGTCGCCCCGTCCCTCCATGCGGCTGTCTAGTTCCTCATCGAATTTCCAGACCCAACCCTCATCAATGTGTTCGACAGAATTACGGGCGATGTATTCGACGAGGTAACCGTTCTCACACGTCTGCGCCGGACGCAGCCTGAAGCGGGACTTGGCCGCATCAAAACCCGGATACACCTTCGGCTTCGCCCAACGCTCGACCTCCGGCGGCTTCTCATCTCCCGGGTCCTTCAGGCCCGAGTCAATGAGACAAAGCCCACTGAAGCGGTCCAGCTTTCGCGCTGCTGCCTGAATCGACATGATGCCGCCGAAGCTGTGACTTACCAGATACGTTTCCGGCGGCAAGCCAGCCGCATCAGCAACTGCAAGAATCTCTTCGGCAAAGAGATCCATGGTGTACACATCGCGATGATCGCTGTCGCCCATCCCCGATAAATCGATGGCGGCGGTATGGAAGTCATTCATGAATGAAGGCGCGATGAAGTCCCACCAATGTGAATGCGCGCTATGCCCGTGCACGAACAACAGCCCGGGATTGCCCGGTTCGCTCCAGGTTCGATAGTTGATGTCGCATTCGTCTACTTCGACGGAATGCTTTTCGGTCTTTGTATCGATCGCAGACCAGAACCAATCGGGTGTCTCGGACATATGAACTCCTCCAGCAACGCATCAGCATATGGAGGCAGCATACTCATTTCAACGGGGCCAGGCCCGGAAAGGGATCAGGCCCGGAAAGGAAGCAGGCCGTCAGCGCCACCGAAGCCCGGTTCCCGCCAACCGGGATGCACCCGTAGTCTCGCAGGCAGTTCGCTTCGCAAGCCATGGATTTCACGTTCGCTTCGCGAGCCTTGAATAGTATCGGCCGCAAATCGCCATTGTTAAGTCGTTGATTTGTCGCGAGCGGGCTGAGGCCCCCGACTCTGGAAAAGTGCAGCAAAGCACATTTTCAGTATCCTGCCAGTGAAGCTCGCACGCATCTGAGAATCCCTGCCTTGACACCCGCGACTCAGCCTATCTATGCTCGCGCACTCTACTCAACCTACGAATCTAGGAGTTTCTGTGGCAGAACCCAACATTGCGCAGAAGGCGCCCTTCCGCGTCGAAGTCGAAGCCGGAAAATCATATTTCTGGTGTGCCTGCGGCAAGAGCGCAACTCAGCCGTTTTGCGACGGCTCCCACGCAGACACTGAATTCACGCCGATTCGGTACAAAGCGGAAACCGACACCAAGGTGTTCTTCTGTGGCTGCAAAAACAGCAGTGACAAACCGCTTTGCGATGGTACGCACAACAGTCTTTAGCCGCATTTCGCGGTCCCGCTTACCGCGCTGTTGCGCGGGGAACTCACGGCAGCATATTGATTCAGTTCCATGAAAGGTTGCTAGAAGAGCGCTCCCGTGCGCTTTTCGAGGATCGCGGGCCCCTGCCCCTTTGCGACAAGTCAAGGACTCACGTCGTCGCTTCGCGACGATATTCACCACTCGCAACGCGAACGTGAAGTCCATGTATCGGTCTGGCAGGCTGCTTTTCGGCGGTTTGCTAGAACCCCGACGCACAGATCCGGAACCCATAACCAAATCAGAACCCCCAATGGGGCAAACGTGCCGGATAATCGCCCATGAGTCTTAGGGACCTTTTCTCCCGCCGTCCCCGGTGGCAGCACCGAAAGCCGGAGGTGCGCCTCCGGGCGCTGGCCGAGGATCCACTCACAGAGATCGAATTGCAGACGATAACTCGCACTGACGAGGATCCCACAATTCGGCATGGTGCGGTTTCACGGCTCCAGGATCACGCATTCGTCCTGGACCTTGCACAGGAATCATCGCCCCTGCAGCAAGTGGCGGTTGACCGCTACGTCACGCTGGTCGACCCAGCCATGTTTGCAACGCTCGCGCCAGAGCAATTGCTGCTGATTGCGCGGCAGGCTGCCCTCACCGAGACCCGGCTTGCGGCCGCTGAACATCTCTCCTGCAGTGCGCATATTGAAGACTTGCTTGATCCCCAAAATCACTCACTCGTTAATCAGGTCTGCGCCAGGCGCCTCGAGTCTACCGCGAGCCTGACGCAGGCACACCGGCAATTCCGCGGGTCCGACAAGTCCGTCGCCCGCATCTGTCGCGAACGACTGGATCAACTACAGTGTGCAGAGCGCGAGGCCACAACCCTGACTGACAGTGCGCAGACGTTATTGGTTCGTCTGCAGTCGATGGACCAGCGCACACCCGAAAACTTGTCCTCAGAAGCAATTGCGGGACTTGCCACACGATTTGACGAGATCATTGCCAACCGCGCGCTCCACCCGCTCGCCAGCGTGGCCGTCAGCGCGATCAGTTATGAGTTCAATCGCGTCAAAGCAGATATCGCCAACTGTCTGGCCCTGCACGAAGCAGCGGTCGCAGAAGCCCAGTCCCAGGCCAACGCACTCGAGACTACCGTCAGCCGCTGTATCGACGCCCTCCAGGCAGCAACCGATGAATTGCCACACCTGGCCGTGCGTATCTGCGACTGGCGGGCCCTCCACGCAGGAATCGACACCGCGCTTGCACCGCAAGACTCCCTCGCCGGAATCGGTAATCATCTCGGGCAGCTCGACGCAGTACTGACCCAGTACATTCGCTGGCAAGACCGTTCTCCAACCATTTCCTGCGCAATCGCCACTACAACAATCGGTCCACTCAAGGACGCGATCGGAAACCTCTCCTGGCCCGACGGCTTCGCCGAACCGGAGGCCCTGACTCTTGCCCGGCAAGTTCTTGGGGAACGACGGCGATTGCAAGCCGAGGAGCAGAAACGCATCGAAGCTGCGCGCGCGGCGCTCAAGACGAACCTCGACGAGTTCGGAAGACTGATTGATGACGGCAAGGTAAGCGACGCCCACAAACTCGCAAAGACTCTGACAAAGCCGATTTCGGCCGAATCAACCGGCCGACGGGAAAAAGACCGGTACACGCGCCTGACCGGCAAGCTCCGTAAACTTGACGATTGGCGCAATTTTGCCACGGTCCCCAAGCGCGAAGCACTCTGTGAACAAATGCAGGCGCTCGGCCTCGATCTGGAACTTGGAGAACGGGAAAAAGCCGACCAGATTCGTGCCTTGCAAAATCAGTGGAAGGATTTGGGGGCGGCCAGCAGCCGCCGCGAACAGGAACTCTGGCAGCAGTTCCATGGGCTTGCCAACGAAGCGTACGCACCCTGTCAGCGTTATTTCGATGAATTGCGCGAACAGCGCGAAAGTCATCTGCAGGCATGCGAGGCAATCTGCGAGGGACTCGAGTCGGCAATCGTCTCGGCCACCGCTTCTTCCACCGATCAGGCCACCGATCAGTCAGTGGACTGGAAGTCCGCCAGAATGGTCGCGAGTCAGGCCCGCAACCAATGGCGCCAGTTCGACGATGTGCCACGTAGTGCACGCCGGCCGATTGGGAAAAGGTATCATAATAGCATCACTCGACTACAACAGCTGATCGACGCCGAGACGGAAGCTAATCACGACATCAAGCAGGCGCTGATCGAGCAGGCCACGGCGCTCGTCACGACCAATGATGACCTGGACGCCGCAATCAGGACCGTGAAGGAGCTGCAAACAACCTGGAAGACGATCGGCATTACCGAGCAGCGCAAAGACCAGAAGATGTGGAGTCAGTTCCGCGAGCATTGCGATGCGCTCTTTGCACGGCGAGAGGAACAGTCGCAGGTGCAACGAGAAGCGTACCAGGCACACGCGCGCGAGGGTCGCGAGCTCATCCAGAAGATTCGGGATGCGGCCTCTACCAAGGACGGAGGCGCACTGATCAACAATCTTCGCGCCGAGTTTGAACAACTCGATGGCATTGACCACAAACTGCAAAAGGACTTCGATAGCGCGTGCAACGACTTGCGCCGGGCGCGCAGCCAGAAAAAAGAACTTGCTGTCACGCAGGAACTCGCGGAGGCACGACGTCGCACTGAACTTTGCCGGCAAGTCGAGTCAGGCACGCCCCATGACTCTCTCATCGATCAGTGGGACGACTCGTTCGTTATGAACGAGACCGTAACCACCGCGCTCACCCAGCGCTGGCAAGCGGCGGTGGCCAACAACGTGCAGCCTGAGGAACAGAGCGCCAACCTCACCAGGGCCGAGCTGTTGTGTGTCCGCATGGAGATCCTGGCGGCAGTGGAATCTCCGCCTGCGGCCCGGGAACTGAGACTACGTTGCCAGGTGGAGGATCTGAACCAGAAGCACCGCGGTGCCGAACCCGCAGTCAGCGGGTTCAGTCAACTGACAACCATGCAAACTGACTGGTATTCGCTCGGCACAATGCCCGCAGGCCAAAGTGACCTCTTCACCCGTTTTGAGCGAGCGGAACATGCAGCGACCAAGGTCAGCGGCCGCCGCTAATTGGCGTCTGGGGATCTGACCCGAGCGTCCAGAAAACGGCATCGCGTCATAGATTGCCGGGCAAAGACAGCCTCACGCTTGCGCCGCCCATCTCTGACGCGCCAATCTGTATGGCACCGCTATAACGATCGACAATCTCGGCAACTACCGCGAGTCCGATACCCTGGCCCGCCTCTCTGCTGTCGAGGCGGGCACCACGGGCGAGAACGCCCGTTCGCAGACCCGGGGCGATCCCGTCACCGTCATCTTCAACGACGACCACGGTCGACTTGCCATCCGGGCGAGCGCTAATACGGATGCAGTGATGCCCGTATTTGCAGGCGTTGTCGAGCACGTTACCGAGCATCTCGAGCAGGTCGCGTTCGTCCCCGGCGAAGCTGCACGGTTCAGCTTGCAATTGGATTGACAGTTGCTTGTCCAGGTAGACTTTCTCCATCGCTGCAATCAGGCGGGTCGCGAGTGGACTCACGTCTATTGCGCGGCGGGTCAACGTTGGCGCGGACTTGACGGCTCGTTCAAGCTGGTACGCGATAATCTGGTCCATGCGCGTGACCTGTTCATCGACCGTTTCCCGAATCGATCCACCGACGATGTCTGCATCGCGATCGGGCACGGAGCCCCGCAGGATCGCGAGCGGCGTCTTCAGCGAATGCGCCAGATCTGCCATGGTCGTTCGATATCGCTCTCGCTGCTGGCGCTCGGCCGCAAGTAGCAAGTTGAGGTTGCGGGTAACACCCTCGATCTCTGCTGGATAGTGTCCATCAAGCGTCTCCTGGCGCTGGTCTTCAATCGCTTTCAGGTCATCTTCCAGTTGTTTCAGGGGCGCAAGACCCCACCGCATGACCAACGCTTGCACCACAATCAAGACCACGATCACGCCGATTAACCAGCCCCAGAGGTTATTGCGGAAGCCGCGGATCTGGCTCTCATACGGTGCCATCGACTCAAACACGGTGAATACATACGGGGTCTGATTGCCGGGAGACTCACCGCTTCTCACCTGCCACAGCACTTTGTAGCTGAGATAGAAAAGGTCACCGCCGGACACCATACGGCCGAATCGTTCCTGGCCTGCGCCAAGATCGGTGTGCATGACTGCCGTCGCGCTTTCGCCGAGCAGCAGATCAACGGACGACGGACTTCGCCATATTTCCCGACCCGCGCTTGTCGTCACCACGGCGAAAAGCCCCGACCCGGCTCGATTCAGCCTCGGTTCCTGCAGTTGGTCCGGCAGAAACAGGTCCTCTGCTGCTGGCTCGGCAACCGCAAGGATGCCGTAGATCTGCAACAACAGTCGCTCCCGCACGCCCTGCTCCGCGCTGCGCTGGAAGGCCTGGTCAAGCACGAGACCCATCAGCCCAAGAAAGCACAGCAGGACCGCCGTCGCGGAGAGAAGCAGACGACTCTTGAGTGAATAAGGGGAACCGTCCGGCATAGCGCTGTCGCCTTCGCTGCAGTGCCCGATTACAGGGTGAACCGATACCCCTGGCCGCGCACCGTCTCGATCGGCGCAAGATCATTCGCGGGGTCCAGCTTCCGGCGCAGGCGACCCACGAATACTTCAATCACGTTACTGTCGCGGTCAAAATCCTGATCGTAAAGATGATCTGTAAGATCGGCCTTGGACACGACTTCGCCGGGATGCAGCATCAGATACTCAAGCAGGTTAAATTCATACGCTGTCAGATCGACGTTCTCACCGTTCAATCTGACCCGCTTGCCCTTGCTGTCGAGATAGAGCGGTCCGAATTCGAGGACCGGTTTAAACTTGCCCGTCGCCCGTCGAATCAGGGCATCGAGGCGCGCGAGCAGTTCCTGAACATGAAAGGGCTTGACCAGGTAGTCGTCAGCGCCCGCGGCGAGACCATCGACCTTGTCCTGCCAATCGGCACGCGCGGTCAGGATGAGGATCGGCAGATCCCGGCCGTCAGCACGGAGTCGCTCAACGATCTCCGTGCCGGATACCTTGGGCAGTCCGATGTCTATGACTGCAATATCAAAGTTATATTTCTGACCGACATACAGACCTTCCAGTCCGTCCGCTGCGCTGTCGACGCGGTAATCATGCCGACGCAGGATGTCTTCCAACTGACCCCGCAGGGTTGCCTCGTCCTCAACGAGGAGCAGGTGCTTTGCCAAAACAGTCTCCCTTTCGTGGCTTGTTGAGTCGGGATTCGGACCAGCCAGGTTTGAACAAATGAGCGTCGATCACGGGCTTGGCGCACGGCCAGACCAAATCGTCATTCAAAAACGTCGCCGCTCTGGCCATCAACGAACACGTACTTGACGATGCCGTCATCCGACAGCGTCTTGACGCGATATACGGGCGGCCCTTTGCTTTCTATCAGCGATATCGACAGGATTCGCGCGTTCACATAGCGTTTTTTCACCAGCGACGCTGCCTGCCGGTTCTTGATACGTGGCCCGCCTCCGACAAACCCGCTCTTGGCCTTACCAAAGTCGCCCCGCTTGCCCGTGCCAAAATCGCCGCGTTCAGCAAGCTGCACGCGATTCCAACCGGCCGCGAGCGGGTCCCACAGCCCCGCAGACAGACCATCCGGCACCCTCGCCTGCGCGGCAAAGGCCGAGCCAAGAGCGATGAGGATGAGCACACGGACTGTTTTCATAAGAGCCATTTTGATGTGGCGAGCATTTCTGTCATGTCGCGAGCGTTCTATGCCGCGGGGCATTTTGTCGCGAGCCCTTCTGTCGCACGCCCTTGTGTCGCGAACCCTTCTGTCGCACGCCTTCCTTTGTCACAAGTCTTCTACATCGCGAACCGCTGTGTCGCGCGCATTCAGTCGCGAACTCAAGCGAAATTAACCGGCCGGCGCGAACGCCCAAGCCTGCCACTATGATGCCGCAACACCGCGAGAAGGCAAGATGAACCCGCCCTGACCTCCGCCCGCGCTACCCAACGCACTCAATCCGCCGCCGAGATGGCCAGTTTCAGACGAACCGTGTCACCCGGGTCTTCATCCAGGCGCATGGTGTGCGTTTCATCCTGGAAGTGATAACTCACGCGATACCCGATCACCCGCTCTTCTTCCCGGTAGTCCTGATAGGTTTTACATACCTCTTCGGTGCGCGTTCGTCGGCCTTCACCCGAGGAGTGACGCGCGTTCTCGGCAACGGCGCTGCCCAGGGTCGCGCCGAGCACCGCACCAACCACTGCACCCACCTTCTTGTTGCTCTTGCCGTGCCCCACCGCGTTGCCGATGGCACCGCCCACGACACCACCGACGACGGCACCCAGGCCATTGTCTCTGTGCCGACGATGACGAACTGTCACTTCCTCATCCCAGCATTCCCGGCGAGGCGTTGAGACACGAATCGTACGGTAAATTGGGTCGGCGGATAGCACTTCTGCCTCGCCGTAACGAATATCGAGGGCGCTGACGGACAACGGCACCACACCCACCACACCGATACAAGCCGTCAGCAACGCCGGCGCGAGGCTACGCACCGCCAAGCCTGCGAAAACGGACGACGTCGACTTCTTTGATAGATCACACATTTCATCACCTCTCGTGGTCTCTCAATCAATCGATGCTCTCTCGAGCACCACCTCTGGCTCTCTGCTCAACCTCACAGATGCTGCCCAACTCACAGAAGGCAGTATGTTGATACCGCCCTGAATGAAACCTGAATTGCCGCGAGGCAGATGCGGCTCTCCACATCTGCGATAATCACGCCGCTACCGCGAGTTGGCCACAGCAACAAGGCCTTGCGCGCGCGCTATCCGAGCCGCCGCAAAGCCATCCGACCAGCCGACCTGGAGACACACGTGCATCTACATCTGGACCTGGTCGGTGGTATCTCCGGCGATATGTTCATCGGCGCGATGCTCGACACATTCCCTGATCTCGCCCAAACGCTACCCCCAAGTATCGATGCCGCAGGCTTTCGAGATCTCGTAACGCTGGGCCAGGAACCGGCCGACGACGGCATCCTGACAGGTACGCACTTCACGGTGACCGCGGCCAGCGGCGCAGAGGGTCACGACCATCGGCACTACAGCCAGATCGTAAAGATCCTCAACGAGTCAGAC
This sequence comes from Gammaproteobacteria bacterium, assembly GCA_963693635.1. Taxonomy (GTDB): domain Bacteria; phylum Pseudomonadota; class Gammaproteobacteria; order Pseudomonadales; family Azotimanducaceae; genus CAVOBC01. The sequence continues at coordinate 16,275 of CAVOBC010000057.1, forward strand.
TTGTCCGCACAAGCGCGGGATTGCGCCCAGGCCATTTTCAGATTGCTGGCCGAAGCGGAGGCGAAAGTACACGGCAAGGCCATCGCCGACGTCGTTTTTCACGAAGTGGGGGCCTGGGACTCGATCGCCGATGTCGTTTGTGCCGCAACGCTGATCACGGAACTTGGCGACTGCACCTATAGTTGCTCGCGCCTGCCGCTCGGCGGCGGGCGCGTCAAGACCGCGCACGGTCCCCTGCCGGTACCGGCACCAGCCGTCAGTCTGCTGCTCGAAGGTTTCGAGTTCTTCGACGATGGAATTGCCGGCGAGCGCATCACGCCGACGGGCGCCGCCATCCTCAAGTTCCTTACACCAACGACGTCACCGGCCAATAACACTGGCCGGCTTACCCACACGGGCTTCGGTTTCGGTACCAAACGCTTCCCCGGCATCAGCAATGTCCTGCGCGTGCTGGTTTTCGAACTCGCGTCTAGCCCGACTACCCACAACAACAGCCCGTCCACTGCATGGGATGAGGATCAGGTGCTCGTACTGGAGTTCGAAGTCGACGATCAGCCCAGCGAGGAACTCGCCCGCGGCCTTGATCAGGTCCGCGCGGACCCCGACGTCCTGGATATCCTGCAAACACCTGGAATGGGCAAAAAAAACCGTCTCGTCAGCGCGATCCGGGTACTCGCGCGACCCGCTGGCGAGGAACGCGTGGTTGAGGCGTGCTTCCGGCAGTCGACGACGCTCGGCATACGGTCCCACCTCTCCAAACGGTCTATACTCAGACGCCACGACCATGCGTTGCACGACGGTGGGAGCCGCTATCGCGTCAAACTCGCCGAACGGCCCGGGTCGGTCACTGCGAAAGCCGAGCTCGATGACATCCCCGACCTGACCCAGATTGAACGTCGGCGGTTGCGAGACCGGCTTGCGGACGCGGCCATCGACGCCACTGTTATTGACACGGCTGCCACTGACCAAACTCCCATTGACCCATCTCCCACTTGACCAAACTCCCATTGACCAGGTGGGCCCCAAGAGCAAGAACGATGAATCCCAAACTTGAGCAGCTTGAGCGATACCTTGCGGACGTCGGGCCCGTCGCAGTGGCCGTGAGCGGCGGCGTGGATAGCATGACGCTTGCGGTGGTCGCTCATCGGGTTAACCCGGCTACCCAGCAATTCCATGCGGTTTCGGCCGCGGTTCCGACCGAGGCGACGCTGCGCGTCAAGCACTACGCGGCAGAAGAGTCCTGGAACCTGCATCTCGTGAACGCCGGCGAGACCAGCGACCCGAGATATGTGGAGAATCCAGCCAATCGCTGCTACTTCTGTAAGACCAACCTGTACGACACGCTGGCTGGTGGAACCGATCTGCCCCTCGTCTCGGGCACGAACCTTGACGACCTGGGCGACTACCGCCCTGGACTGATCGCAGCAGACGAACACGAGGTTTTGCATCCCTATGTGGAAACCGGCATCAGCAAATCGGATCTGCGCGGGATCGCACGCGACCTGGGTCTGCACGACCTCAAGGATCTGCCGGCGGCACCGTGTCTCTCCAGTCGGGTTACGAC
>CAVOBC010000058.1:0-17636 GCA_963693635.1 Gammaproteobacteria bacterium
CGACTCACACATGCCACGCACCACCTGACGGGCAAAGAGATCGCGAACGGCGTCCACCCGTGTTTTGCGATCCATCTGTGGCAACGAAAGGAAGATGTTATTCATCAGGTAGATGTCAGCGATGCGCGAGACCAGCCGCACATCGGCACGCTCGCGCGGGGTCTTGCCGATGAGCGCTTGGTCGGGATACAAATCGTCAAGGTACTCAGCCATCACCTCGGACTCTGGCACGATGCCCTCATCGGTCTCAAGCACCGGGATCCGACCAATCGGCGATACCTCGGCAAGCTTGCCCATGAAAAACGAAGCAGGAAGCTCAAACTTGATATCATCGATGCCCATCGCGTAGATCTGCATGCGGACTTTCGCGGAGTACGGACTCAAGTCGCCAGTGTAGAGTTTCATGGTCTTTCCTTGATTGATTTATCTGCGATCTTACTCGGCGTGGGCGCCGGGAGCGCGGGGCGTCATCACGTTTGCTCACCTCACGGGTACCATCACACCGACCCGACCTTTGCAGCCACGAAAGAATCTACCCTATGACAGATCACACGATAGCGGCAGCAGCGACGACGGAAAAACTCCGGCAGCAGGTCGACGCGCTCATCGCGGTTTGCAGCACCTCTGAATCCCTGATGATCCCTTTACACGATGACCCATGGACTGACACTGAGTGCAATCAATTCGTGTGCTTTAAAGGGGAAGAACTCGTCGGCATCGCGACCATTCCCACCGGCACCGACGTCGAGGTGCTCGGGGTCGCCCACCCTCGCCATCGCCGGGAAGGCATCGGCCGGAAGTTGCTCGCGGCGGTCACGAGTGAGTGCACAAGGCGCGGGGTCGGCAGCTACCTTGTAGTGGTCGAGCAGGCATCGGCAGGGGGCTGCGCGTTTGCCGACGCACTGGGTGGTACGCTCGAATTTTCCGAACACCTGATGCAACTCAGAAAACCGAAAGTGCGAAGCGAACCGGTGCTTGACCTCGTCGTCGCCGGAGCGGTCGACTTCGACGATCTCGTTGCCCTGCAGCAAGCCGCCAACCCGGACGCAGCGAACTGTCGTCGCGATGTCACCCGGTGGCTGAACGACTCGCGGTGTCAGGTCTTGATTGCACGCAACGACGTCGGTGCTATCGGCATGATTCGGCTGACTGACACCGTTGATGAGCGCTGGATCAACAGTTTCACCGTCTCTCCGGCGATGCAGGGCCAGGGCGTGGGTCGGGACATGCTCGCAACGGTGATGCGCAGCACCGTCGATCGGCGTTTGCTGCTGGAAGTTGAAACCGATAACACCGGCGCGATATCGCTGTATAGGTCCGCGGGGTTCGCCACGCGCACCACGTACAACTATTATCGGTACGATGTCGACCTGACAACTTGATCCGACACCTGATGGTTCGCCCAAAAATTTAGGCTCAGCGATTTAGCCGATCTGCCGCGACAGCCACTCATGCAGCGCAGCCCGTGCCTGCGGATTGATCAGAATGCCGTGCCCGGCGCCTTCAATTTCGACGAACTCCGATCCGGCCACACCCGCATGCAGGCGCTGGCCATCCGCAAACGGTACGACGTCGTCCGCGTTCCCATGCACGATCAGCGTTGGCACCTTGATCTCGCCCAGGCGCGCAGCAAACTCAAAACCGGCAAACGCGCCGTAGTTGCGTACCGTGCCGCTGTGCATCCGCTTTAGCTCGTCATCAGAAAGCGCAGCCAACTTGTCGATGTATCCAGGCGCAGCACCGCTCGCCGGATTACGGATGCGCTCGCGAACGCGCGCGAATTCAACATCATCACCGCTATCTTTCACCCGCGCCGCGGTTGTGACGTACGACCTGCCCCAATGGGTGTTCGCCATCAAATCGGGTCCCGTGTTCATGAGCCCGAGTGCCATCACGGCATCGGGATGCGTCAGCGCAACCTGCTGCGCGATCATACCGCCCATAGACGAGCCCACCACGATGAAACGTTCATGACCGCGCATCTGCATCAGGCCGAGGCAGTCTGCGGCAAGCTCGGCGAGCGTGAACCAGTCGAGTACGTATTCTGAGCGGCCGGCGCAGCGTCGGTCATATGCCGTTACCTCCACGCCCGGCGGAGCCCATTCGAGCGGGGTCGCGGGTGCCGGATCAACCGACGTGCTGACACCGCCGAAACCACCGTGGATGAAGACCACGGGCACCCCCTCGCCCTGACTGCGCCAGTGCAACGTGACCCCGTTAATCAAAGTGTCCGGCATTGCAGGTGACCCCTCTATCAGTTGTCTCGCAGGGTGCTTTTTAGCAGCTAAACGCGCGCATCCGGAAAGATGCGCAGGAAATTCTCGGCGTAGAAGCGCTCCCGGATCGACTCGTTGCGGGCGCCAAGCGACGACTCGAAGCGACCGATCGGGTCGCGCCCGCCTTCAACGTGCGGGTAGTCGCTGGAAAAGAGATAGAGGTCCGGTGACGACTGGTCGATGAAGTTGCCCACATCCTCAAATACAAACGGTGTGAATGCCATCTGCGCCGTGAGCTGTTCGCTCGGCTTGCGCATGATCGCGCTCAGATTCTTGTCAACCCGGCTCCAGCTTTTGACGACCCAGTCGAGACGACGCAGAAGCTCAGGCACCCAACCCGCGCCGAGTTCGACGCTCGCGCCGCGCAGACCCGGATGGCGTTCAAACACTCCGTCCAGCACCATCATCGACAGGAACCTCTCCGGCCCCTGATGCATCACGACCATGTCCTTCGCCCGAACGTTTTCACCGCCTCCCATCCAGTCGCGGCTCGGCAGTTTACCGTTGTTGCTCCACCTCGGATCAAGCTGCAGCGGCGACCCGCCCACGTGCAATACAAATGGCGTGCCGGCCTCGGCCAGCCGTGCCCAGAAAGGATCAAGGTCCACGTGCCCCGGCGACCGGTCGCCTGCGGCATAATGCGGAATCCAGATCGCCGCGAGGCCCGCGTCCAGAGCGAAGGCCAACTCGGCCATTGCGAGTTCCGGCTCATGCAGTGGCACCACCGCAACCCCCATCAGGCGGGGATCATGGCTGCAAAACTCGGCCATCGCCCGGTTGTGCCCACGCACGGCGGCATACCTGAGCGGCGCAGAAACTTTGGTCCTCGAAGGATGAAACGGCGTGACCACACTGTGGGTCGCAAACACCAGCTGTTTGGCGAAACCAAGCATGTCCAGCGCCGTACGGCGATCACTGCCATCGAAGGCACCGAGCGCCTGAATCTCCTTTGACTTCGCCATCAGTCCGTCGCCGAGGGCGATCTGCTCTGCAATATGCGACGCCGTGTGTCGACCGCCGTTGGCGACAATCGCATCGACCTCCTCGTCTGTCACGAGCGAGGCCTGGTAGCTCACCGGCGGAATTTGATCGCGAAACGCGGGGTCTGCATGGTCAATGATGAAGTTCGGCAGCTCCATGATGTGACTGTCTGCGTCGTAGTACGCTCGCGATGCGGGTGCGTATGGCATTCAGATTCCTCCGGGATTGATAAAGCAGCGCACGCCACGACATGGGTCACGCGTTGTCCGCGGCGCTGTTATGGCCTTTCGGTCGACCGCCGCTAGCGCGTGACACCATCGAGCGCGATTGTCCGGAAGTCGTCAGCCGTAGACTGTCTCCACACCGAGCAAGCGTCGGGGCGAATGCGCTGTGTCGGCAAAGATACTGACATCGTTGGCGATGGCCTTGCGACCCTCTTCATCCTTGAAAAACCGGTTGCGCGCATCGTCGGCGCTGTCCATCCCACATAGCGCCAGCCCGTCCAGGTCCATGCCTGCGAGCGTTCGCAGAACCGATAGCTGCCTGTAATTGCGCATGTGGATGTGCACATCGAGCGCCAGTGGGGCGTGGTTGTCGCGCCAGTGGGCGTCGGACAGCGCATGGCCAAGCGCCGGACTTCCGATCATTGGGAATAGCGCGATGATCCCGGGCAATTCACCGGGACCCTCGTCGCTGCGCGGCTTGATGACCCGTTCGGCAATGAGATAAATACCGGCATCCGCTTTGGCCTCGAACGCAGACAGGTCATCGGTGGTTCCCCACGCGATTGCGGCGAACGGTAGGTGGCTCGTGTCATCACGCGGGTCCGCGATGACCCTGCCGGAAATCGACCGGCCAACATCGTGTGCTGCTGAAGCGTCCGAAAACGCGCCCACAAGGTACAAGTTCATCAACGATCCCCTTGGTTTGGAAGAAGCTGGAATTCTATGGCTCGATTCTAAGGAACGTGCCGGCTCGTCCGACTCAACGTCTTTCTTTAGCAGAGCGCTGCAAAAAGCAGCGTGCTGCAAAAGTGCTTTCCTGCCGCACTTGATCCAGCAGAAGGCCTGATATTATCAGAGGAGTATCGGCAGACGTTGCCGCTGCGCAAACAATCCGTGACAACCACCGCCGGCGCGTACCGCCGCGCATGCCAAATCGAGATCCGCGACGCCGATGGAAGATACAGACGATCCGCCTGCACCGACCCGCGCACCACCCTGGTATGCATTCACTTATCGCGATTATCGACTGCTCTGGTGCGCACTCGTCACGAGTTCCATGGTCGTATGGATGCGCATACTGGGGACCGCGCAGTGGTTGCTGGATGACACCGGCTCGGCAGTGATAGTTGGCCTGATCGGCGTCGTACAGCTCGTGGTACAGGTGCCGGCTCTACTCTTTGGCGGCACGCTCGCCGATCGAGTCGATCGCAAACGACTGATGCTGTTTGCCAATGTCGTCACGTCTGCCGCAATGCTTACCCTCGGTGCCCTGAACGCGTTCGATATGCTGACACCGCTCATGGTCTATGTTGGCATTGCCGCAACCGCCGTGTCACAAATGATGGCATCGCCGGCGCGCTCGGCGCTTGTCCCTATCGTGATACCAGATCGCCATCTCATGTTGGCGGCCTCGACTGACACAGCGTCCCAGAACGCGTCCGCCATCGCCGGACCACTCCTGTTTGCCGCGGTCGCAATCAGCGCGGGATTGAGCGCCGTCTTCCTGCTGGCCGGACTCATCTCGCTCATCTCTGCGATCTTTCCACTCTTGATACGCGCCGAGGGGGTTGCTGGCGGCCAGGAGGACCAACAAGCGTCGGCGGTGCAGCAGACCATTGCCGGCTTTCGGTATGTCTCGAAGCATCCGATTCTGCCTGGCCTCTTTCTGCTCGACGTTGGCATCACAACAGCATCGTTCTACCGGGAAATACTTCCGGTGTTAGCACTCGGCATGTTCGCCGGTGGGGCAAGCGCCACAGGTATGCTCGGCGCCGCGAACTCGACCGGCGCCATCCTCGGCTCGTTTCTCGCCCTGCTGCTGGTCGGCTATCGCGCCAAAGGCATGATGGTGCTCTATGCGTCCTTCGCCTACGGGTTCATCCTCTTCGGCTTCGGTGCAGCCAGCACGCTGTGGTTCGGCCTCCTGATGATCGCCGGACTTGGGGCCGCGGACGCCGTGACAGTGGCGGTGCGCCAAACCACGGTCATGCTGACGACACCCGATCATATGCGCGGTCGCGCGTTTGCCCTCATGATCCTTGCCGCGCAAACCGCCAATAATGTCGGCACCATCTGGGTCGGCGCATGGGCCGGCGCAATCGGCGCGGGCAATACGATGATGCTGGGGGGTGTGATCTCCATTGTCGCCACAGCGACCATCTGGCGCTTCTGGCGCCCCATCCGCGAGTTCAGATCGTCCTGACCGTCACGCTGCGACCGGTGAGTCCGCGATCTGCGTTGACAGAAATGCACGAAACGGGCCATTCACCGCCATGCCCGTCACGACGATGAACGCGAGCACACCGGCGCAGATAAAGAGCAGCGGGATGTTCTGATCAACCAGGTCCGCGAGGATGCCCGCGAGGCCCATCGCAATAGGCACGCTGCCCATCATTACCGCCATCATCACGCTGGAAACCCGGCCCCGCAGTTCGTCGGGCGTCGTAAATTGCATCAGCGTCGTGAAGGTCACCATCATCACCCCCAGAAATGTCCCCGCGAACAGATTCGCCACCACCAGAATGACCGGCGAACTCACCAGACCAAAGACCAGGTTGACGCCGGCCATCGCATACAGCGCCGCAAGTGCCGCAGCAAAGCGAACATTACCGTCGATCTTCGCCATGCCCGCGACGCTCATCCCAATAAGGTTGCCAACCCCCATCGCCGCCATCAGGTAACCGAACCAATCCGGTGGCAAGTGCAACCATTTGTCGAGCAGGATCGGCATCAGGATGCCGAGCGGCGAGGTCACAAAATTGAGCAGCGCAAACGCAATCATCATGTTGCGTAGCCCCTCTTTTCGCCACACATAGCGCAGACCGACGACAATATCCTGAAGAAAGGCGCGGCCCAGTTCGCGAAGGCTTGTCACCGCCTCGGGTTTCTTCTGCGGCACGTGGATGAATATCTCTGAGAGCGCGGACAACAGATAGGTGACGCCATTGACCAGCATGATCGCGGGGCCGCCAATCACCCGAAAGAGAATGCCGCCCGCCGCCTGACCGAGCGCCATGCTCGCGGTCATGGAAACGCCGTTCATGGCGTTCGCCGCCTGCAGCTTGTGCATCGGTACCAAACTCGGCAGGGCTGCCATGACCGCCGGTCGAAAGAACGCGCCAACCACGCCAACGAGCATGCTCACACCGATCACCCAACCGATCTGCAACGGCAATGACGGCGGCAGCAGGTAAAACGGCAGGGCGAGGCTGAGCATCGCAAAACCCAGGACAAGATCGCCCCACACAATGAGCGCTTTGCGTGAGAATCGATCTGCAATCGCGCCGCCAAAGGGGCCCAGAATGACGCCGGGGATTGCCCCCAGCATCGCCACCAGACCCATGATCGTCGCCGACCCGGTCGTCTCCATCAACCAATAGAGAATCGCGATCTGGAAGAGTGACGTGCCGATCGCGCTGACAGTTTGTCCCTGCCACAGCAGCAGAAAGTCTCGATTCAGCAACCGTGAATGGATCGACTTGGACGGGGGTACGGACACTGCGCTGTCATTCATGCATCACCAAAGTAGCACAGAAACGTGGTGGCCTCGGCGACAGGCTGCGGATTTCACATTCATGCCGCGCTTCTCTACCGCAATCGCATGGCCTACCTGCTTGCCTCCTGCCGTTGCCCTTCCTGCACCTGCCCCATCTACGTCCTAACAACCTCGCCCCATCAACGTTACCCAAAAGCGCCTAGCTCAATACCTGGCGTGCCCGACCTGGGACGTGACCTGCGCAACCCGCATCGCTATGCTCGACCCTCACTCACCCCGGTGGCAAGCCCCCTTCTCTTGAGGTTAGAGATAGAGGATTTCCGAGATAAAGGACTCAGAGCTAAAGGCGTCAGAGTTTCGGGGTTCAGGATTACAAGCAGGAAACCGGACACATGAGCGACGTATTGAAAGATCAGGTGGCCATCATAACGGGCGGCGCCGGCGGCATCGGCAGTCGGATTGCCCGCGCTTTCGCGGCAGCGGGTGCCAAAGTGGTAATCGCCAGCCGCAGCCAGGAGAAGCTGGACAAGGTAGTTATGTCGCTTAACGCTGATGGCTTTGAGGCCATTGCGGTGGCAACCGATGTGACGAAACCTGCGGACGTCACCCACATGGTGTCGAGGACCGTCGAGGCATTTGGCGGCCTCGACATTCTCGTCAACAACGCGGGTGGTGCCATGTTCATCAAGCCGCCCGAGACCCTCAAGCCGGATGAGTGGAACGCCGCAATCGCACTCAATCTAACGAGCGTCTTTCTCTGCAGTCAGGCGGCGTCCAATATCATGATCGAGCAGGGCGCGGGGCGGATCATCAACATTTCATCGGTAGCCGGCATCCGCATGTCGCCCGCCTTCGTACACTATGGCGCGGCGAAGGCTGGCGTCATCAACCTGACCAAGTCGCTCGCCACCTGCTGGGGCCCGCACAACATCAATGTCAACTGCATAGCGCCCGGACTGACCGCCACCGAAGGCGTCGCCGACTGGCTGCCGCCAACCACGAACAAGGACGGCACGCCGGTGCCAACCTTGCAGTATCCGCCCAACCCTGAGCATGTTGCGGACCTTGCCACTTTTCTGGCGTCCGCCGGATCGGCCCACATCAGCGGCGAATTGTTTCCGATCCGGGCACTGACCGAACTCGCCTGAACCGCGCCGTTCGTTAACCGTCAAGCGGCGAGCCAGCGCAGAGAGTCGGCAAATATCGCGCCACCGTGGCGGAGGCTGTGACCGCCTTCGCCAAATACGAAGCGTGATTCGTAGCCCGCGTACTCGAGTGCTGCAGCCATGCTCTTGTTCGCATGGGGCCAACTGCCAATTGGTATATTCGCGTCGTTGCTGCCACTTGTGAGCAAAATGCGGATGGGTTTTCGCTCCGTTGTACGAACGAGATAGGGGTAGTTGTGGCCGCCCCGGATATTGGTGAATGAACCACAGTGACTGAGCACGCGACCAAATGCCCCTGGGTTGTACCAGGCCGCGTTGAACGCGCAGATGCCGCCGCTCGAAATGCCCACAACGGTTCGCTGTGATGGGTCCGCGTTGAACGTGAGCCCCGTTTCTTTCTCTACAAACGGAATGACTTCGCGGGTCAGGAAGTTGGCGTAATTGCCCGTCAGGCTGTCGTACTCGAAGCTTCGTTGCCGACCCGATGCCTGCTGGTCCGCGGCTTTGCCCACCGGCTGCCCCGGCATGACGAAGATGCCCACGGTCGGCGGCAGTTCGCCGCTATGGATCAAACTGTCGAGCACTGCCGGCGCGCGCACGGCACCGGCAGGATCTGCATAGCCCAATCCGTCGTTGAAGATCATTAGCGACGGCACGCCAGTCTTAACCTGCTTCGGTACATAGATCCAGATGTCCCGGCGGGTCTTGCGGTAGACCTTCGAGCCCGCCCACGCCGGAAATTTCAACATCTCGCCCCGGGGAACATCCGGGCCTGGATTGGCCTCCCGACACGGGTTGTACTGGGCGTCGGCGGGTACGTTCAGCGCCTGCATGATCTCCATGTTGGAGCGTCCGTTGATCGCGAGATCGAAAGGCTGATCCGTCATCGTCTGGTCCAGACCAAGGCGACGGAAATCCTTCACGTTCATGGCGCTCGCGCTGCCCGCGAAGGCACCGGCGGCAAGGACAAACGTACGTCGAGTCGGTTTCCAACTCATCATCTTCTCCTGCTTCTCAACATCTTCTCCTCGCCTCAACATCTTCTTGCCGCCTCAACATCTTCATGTCGTGTCGTGCACTCGACGTCGCGGGGATGCGGACGCGGATGCGCCAGCATAAGGCCGTTAGTTCTCAACCAACCGGATCTCACTAAAGTCCTGTCGGGCGTCAACGCAGTCGGTACCTCCCATGTCGAACTCGCGGCAAATGAGCGGTCGCTCGGCGTAGATCGAGCAGCGCATCGAGCGCCGATCAAGCGCGGCACACCAACCATCGTCAAGACGGCCCATCACCTGGCTGCCATCGGTGCGGGTATCAATCAGCCACGCCGGCACGCCAGTCTCACCAAACAGTAAGACCTCAAAGCGACAACACACCGCCGCACAGGATTCACAGTCAACGCGGCTGTCACCACCGCTGGCGCCTTCGCCCGCACCCCCAACTTTTACAATTTCGGTCAATGGTTTCCCCCGACGCTGCGAGCAGTATCCTCTCATCACTCGCCATCGGCCAACCGGCGCCGTGATGACGAACCCTTAAAAGAGTCGCTTCAAACCAATCCATCGGCCCGGGACGTCCTGCCAATAATCAAGCCGCTCGCAAGCATGACCTCACGCAAGGTCTGTGTCACGATGGGTGACCCGTCGCGGTCAGACAGTCACGACAGGTCACCCGTAAAAAGGCAGTCACACGTAAAAAGGCAGTCACAGGAACAACCCCAGCGTGGAAACACCTCAGTACACACGGGCAAAGGTCCGCGAGGGCAAGGTGCCCGTCTCGACCAAGATCTACCAGGGTTTTGGCGGCATCGTAAACAGCCACAAGGACTTCGCGTTCAATACCTTCCTGCTGCTTTATTACAGCCAGATTCTGGGGCTGTCGGCGTCACTCGTCTCCATTGTCATCGCAATTTCGCTCGTGGTCGACGCCGTGTCAGATCCGGTCGTTGGCTCGATTTCGGACAACTACAAGTCGAAGATGGGGCGGCGCCACCCGTTCATGTTGTGGTCCGCAGTCCCGTTCGGCCTGACCATGTATTTGCTGTTCGCCCCACCCGCAGATCTGGGTGACGGACTCCTGCTCGGCTGGTTGCTGTTCTTCACGATCACCGCACGACTCGCCTTCACGTTCTTCATCGTGCCCTGGAGCGCCATCGCCGCGGAATTCTCAAATGACTACGTGGAACGCACGTCCATCATCACGTACCGCTATATGGTGGGCTGGACCGGCGGCGTCATCTTTTCGATTGCTGCCTGGACGTACCTGTTCCCGAATACCGAAGCGTATCCCGCAGGCCAGTTGAACCCCGAGTATTACTCCACCTTCGGCCTCGTTGTCGGTTGTCTGGTTGCGCTTTGGGCCCTCATCTCAACGCTGGGAACACGCAAAGAGATTCCGTACCTGTTGCAACCAGTGAGTGAGACGCCACGCTTCAACATCGTCACCGTTTTCCATGAGGTGATGCTCGCCCTTAGAAGCGTGAACTTTCGACTACTGTTTTTCGTGTTCCTGATGTTCTCGGGCCTCGCCGGCGTCGGCGGCGTATTCGACATCTATATGAATACGTACTTCTGGGAGTTCACGTCCGATGAACTGCGATGGTTTGCATTGACGGCGTTCGGCGCAATCGGCGCATTCATCACCGTGCCGGTCCTGCAGCGGGTGATCGACAAACACACCCTGCTGCAGTATTTCCTGTCCCTCTTTATGGTCGGAGCCATCATCAAGGTGTGCTTTCGCTTCTGGGACATCTGGCCCGACAACGGCGACCCAATGTTGCTTTATCTCCTGATCGTACATGCCAGCATTCAGGTCTACCTGCTAACGACGTGCGGCATCATGGTCGGCTCGCTCATTGCGGACCTGCTTGATGAGCAGGAGCTGGAAACCGGGCGACGCCAGGAAGGCGTTTTCTCCGCCGCCATCAGCTTCTCATCCAAAGCGACGAGCAGCATCGGCATCATTATCGGCGGCCTTCTGCTCGATTTCGTGATCACCTTCCCCAAACAGGCAGCACTCGGCAGCGTCGATGCCGACACACTCTTCCGCCTCGCGATCAATGACGGTGTAATGATCCCGCTCCTCTTTTTCATACCCATATTCCTGATGTCCCGCATGACCATGACCCGCAAGCGCCTCGTTGAGATTCAGGTAGCCCTGAACAAGACCCGCGCCCCGCAGCCAGACACAGCACCGACCACACCCCCGCCCACCGCCACCTAAGCCAACCGCACGCAGACCCCAAACGCCCGGACCCGCCCGCCGAACGGCCAGCTACCCGCGTTTGGCACCTCCCAGTCCTCGAGATGGTTATCGGCAAACCCAGGTCGGCGACACCTGCGTGCCATTCCACGAATCCGCCCACGCGTCCCCTCGGAAACAGCCCTGAGCCCCACCAGACCAAGCACCCGGTCGGCCGAGCTCAAGGGCCCAGAGCCCCCCGTAAACAAAATCAGCCTTGAGCGCCACCGGACCAAGGCCCGGTGGGAGGAGCTCGAGGGGGCCGGAGGGCCCCCTCGTAAACAAGAACCAGCCCTGAGCGCCACCGGACCAAGGCCCGGTGGGAGGAGCTCGAGGGGGCCGGAGGGCCCCCTCGTAAACAAGAACCGACTGATATTCCCCCCCTGGCCCTCTTAGCTGCAGGTGACGGAATCAAACACCACAAGCGATAATCGCGCCCACCTCCAGCAAACGGACGCAGATAAAGATGACGGTACGAGTGGGAATCAACGGCTTTGGTCGAATGGGCAGACTGGCACTCCGCGCCGCATGGGGTTGGCCGGATCTTGAGATCGTCCACATCAACGAGATTGCGGGTGACGCGCAAACCGCAGCCCACCTTCTGCAGTTCGACTCCCAGCACGGCCGATGGCAGACGCCGGTTGGCATCGACGGCGATGACATCGTCATTGGCGAACAGCACGTGAGTTACAGCTCAAACGTCTCGATAGCATCGACGCCCTGGCGTGAACTCGGCATCGATCTCGTCATCGAGTGCACCGGCACCTTCAAGACGACGCCCGCGCTCGCACCTTACTTTGACGCCGGCATCAAAAAAGTGGTGGTGTCGGCACCCGTCAAAGATGGCCCCCCAAACATAGTCGTTGGCGTCAACGACGACGACTACAAGCCGGCTCAGCACAATATCGTCACCGCCGCATCATGCACGACCAACTGTATTGCGCCCGTGATCAGCGTGATCATGAGCACCTTCGGCATTCGTCACGGCTCAATCACAACGATTCATGACATCACCAATACACAGAGCGTCCTCGATCAGTATCACAAGGATCTGCGCCGCACGCGCGCAAGCGGGTCGTCGCTGATCCCAACGAGTACCGGGTCTGCGACCGCTATCGCCGAGATTTTCCCGTCACTGCGCGGCAAGATTTCCGGCATCGCCGTGCGTGTGCCGGTCGCCAACGCGTCCCTCGCAGACTGCGTGTTCGAGGTCGAGCGCGCCACCTCCGTCGCCGAGGTTAACGAGGCCCTTCAGGACGCGGCGGCGGGTCGGCTAAAAGACATCCTCGGCTTCGAAGAGCGACCGCTGGTGTCTGCCGACTATGAGGGCGATACGCGGTCCGGCATCGTCGATGCGGGCTCTACACTCGTCATCGACGACACCCACGTCAAAGTGCTCGCCTGGTACGACAACGAGATCGGATACGTCAATCGCATGATGGAACTCAGCCGCCGGGTTGCACGAGCAATCGTTTGACCGCACGCACAGATCGCAAAGCCGGCCGCAAGGCTGCAAATGGGACCCGCTGAAATGCGTCAGTACGCCATCATCACAGGCAGCTATTGGGCGTTCACGCTCACGGACGGCGCCTTACGCATGTTGGTCGTGTTGTATTTCCACCAACTAGGCTATGCGCCCCTCGCGATCGCGCTGCTGTTCCTCTTCTACGAAGTCTTCGGCGTCCTGACCAACCTCGTGGGCGGTTGGCTGGCCGCGCGTCTCGGCCTTGCCACCACCCTCATTGCCGGCCTCATCCTCCAGGTCATTGCACTCGCCATGCTCCTCGTCGACGAGGCCATGCTCGGCGTACTCTGGGTGATGGCAGCCCAGGGTCTCTCCGGCATCGCCAAAGATCTCAACAAGATGAGCGCAAAGAGCAGCGTCAAGCTCATCGCGGGAGACGCCGAAAGCCGTCTCTACAAGTGGACTGCGGCGCTGACCGGCTCAAAGAATGCGCTAAAAGGCGCCGGCTTCTTCATGGGCGGCGCACTGCTCGCGACCGTCGGCTTCCGCGGCGCAATTGGCGGCATGGCCACGGCACTCGCCCTGGTCGCTGTGCTGACCGTGCTCCTGCTGGATCGCAAAGCAGGAAAGGCGAGCTTCAAGCCCCGATTCTCAGACCTCGTATCGCGCAGCCCGAGAATCAATCGGCTATCGCTTGCAAGGCTCTTTCTGTTCGGCGCACGGGACGTCTGGTTTGTCGTCGCCCTGCCGGTCTTTCTGCAATCACAGCTCGGCTGGTCTGGCCTTGCGGTCGGTAGCCTGCTCGCTGTGTGGATAGTGGGTTACGGCAGCATTCAGGGGATCGCGCCTCTCATTACCGGCGTACTCCCCCGCGTCATCTCCGGCAGCGCGTCCGGCCACACACCGGACGGTACATCCGCGTGGCGCTGGGGACTCGCGCTGACGGGCATTCCCACCTTAGTTGTTGTCGCGATGGTCACCGGTTTCAATATAACCGCCACGATCATCGTCGGACTCCTGGCCTTTGGCGTCGTCTTCGCGATCAATTCAGCGGTGCACTCTTACCTCATCGTGTCCTACGCCGGGGTCGACGGGGTGTCGCTGGATGTCGGTTTTTACTACATGTCGAACGCGATGGGACGCCTGCTCGGAACGCTCTTGTCCGGCGGCATCTACCAACTATACGGACTCGAAGCATGCCTGCTGATGTCCACGCTCATGGTGGGCGCCGCGACGATCGTCTCTGTCCGTTTGCCTGCAAATCCCCCTCCAAAGGCGGTGATCGAATGAGCCCAACCGTACAATTTTATGATCCACAATGGCCGCCAGGCGACGCTATCGCAATCTCCCTGCACCCTTTTGAAAGTTGCTGTAAAATTCCCCATACGATACGAGTCCGACAGGTGCCCTGCCAATGCGCGAGAAAAGTCGTCCGGTTTTAGTCCGACTGTTCGGAAAATCACCGATCACGCCGCTGCAAAAACACATGGAAGTGTCGCGCCAGGCGGCCGCCGCCTTGTTGCCGTTCATGCATGCCGTCATCGCCGAAGACTGGCCGGAAGCGGAGACGCATGCAGACCTCATTTATGCCCGCGAAGCCGACGCTGACGAGTTAAAGCGAAGCATTCGCGTCGGCATGCCAAGGAGCATCTTCTCGCCGTTCTCGCGCTCTGATCTGCTGGAACTGCTGGATGTCCAGGACAAGATTCCGAATGCCGCCCAGGACATCGCCGGTCTGATGCTGGGCCGCAAGGCAACCGTGCCCCCTGCAGTCGCTCAATCCCTGATCGAGTTCCTCGAGACCTCGGTGCAGGCGACCCAACTCGCGGCGGAAGCGCTCGACAAACTGGACGACCTTATCGAAACGGGCTTCCTCGGTCGCGAGGTCACCGAGGTTGAATCACTCGTCGTCGGCCTTGGCGAGATCGAACATAAAACGGATCTGATACAGCGCCAGGTGCGCGCCGAACTCTTCGCCGTCGAACGCGACCTCCACGCCATCGACGTGATGTTTCTGTACCGGGTCATCGACTGGATTGGTCAGCTCGCAGACGAGGCCGAACGTGTTGGCAACCGGCTGCTCTATCTGATTTCCAAGTGAACACAGGCTTCAACGGAGCATCCACGTAGCCAGGCAGGCCGTGTTCAAAGTAACAACCTAATTTTAAAGTAATATCAATGGAAGCAATAGCTCAATACGGGACGATCCTACTCGTCTTGACGGTAGCCTTTGGCTTTTTTATGGCCTGGGGCGTTGGTGCCAACGACGTTGCCAACGCAATGGGCACATCGGTAGGGGCGCAGGCGATCACGATCAAGCAGGCGATTATCATCGCCATGGTGTTTGAATTCGCCGGCGCTTATCTTGCTGGCGGCGAGGTCACAGGCACTATTCGCAAGGGCATCGTTGATCCTGAATTGCTGGCGGAGACGCCGGACCTGCTTGTGTACGGGATGATGGCCGCGCTCCTCGCGGCAGCGACCTGGTTGCTGGTCGCAACCACCTTCGGCTGGCCCGTGTCGACGACACACAGCATCGTGGGTGCAATCGTCGGCTTCGCGTCGGTGGGCATATCGGTCGATGCGGTCAAATGGGCGAAGGTCGCTGAGATCGCGGCATCCTGGATCGTCTCGCCGGTGATCGCCGGCACGGCTTCCTTTCTGCTCTTCATGAGCGTACGTCGCTTCATCTTTGCTGCACCGGACCCTTACATTGCGGCAAAGCGACTGGTGCCCATCTATATCTTCATGGTCGGCTTTGTCGTCTCGATGGTCACACTGACCAAGGGACTAAAGCACCTCGGACTCGACATTTCGTTTCAGGAAAGCCTGGTTTACGCGGTGGGCTTCGCGGGCGTGATCACCGCCATCGGCGCACTGATCATCCGTCAACTCAAAGTCTCGGAGCGGGACGACCCAACCCGGCGCGTTGAAGGCGTTTTCGCCATCCTGATGATTTTCACCGCTTGTTCGATGGCGTTCGCCCACGGTTCAAACGATGTTGCCAACGCCATCGGGCCGGTGGCGGCAGTCTATGGGGTAATTGATAGCGGCGGCCTGGTCGCGCAAACATCGTCGACCCCACCCTGGATCCTGCTCCTGGGTGGGGTCGGTATCCTCGCTGGGCTTGCCCTCTACGGTTATCGGGTCATGGCAACTATTGGCAAGCACATCACCGAACTGACACCGAGCAGCGGCTTCGCCGCAGAACTCGCCGCCGCGACGACCGTCGTGGTCGCGTCCGGTTTCAGCCTGCCCGTGTCGACCACCCACACACTGGTCGGCGGGGTACTCGGCGTCGGGCTTGCGCGGGGAATCTCGGCGCTCAATCTACGCGTGGTCGGAACGATCTTTCTGTCCTGGCTTGTGACCCTACCCGCGGGCGCCGTCCTCGCGATCGTGTTCTTTTACATCTTCCGTTGGATCTTCAGCGTGTAGCTCCACTCACGTTTGTCCGTGTCACGACACAGAAATCGATTCACGGCCACCTCGCAGCGTACTTTTTAGCAGCTCTTCATGGAACTAAAGCAACTATGCTGCCGTGAGTTCTCTGCGCGACAGCGCGGTAATCCGGAACCGTAAGAGGCTGCTACTGACCGACGTTTGATTCGCGTCAGGTTATCGCTCCACTCGCGAACGCACTGCCGACCTCCTCGTCGGTGAAACCCAATACATTCGTCAGCACCTCAAAGCTGTGCTCGCCCAGGATCGGTGCCGGGCCCCGCGGCCCGTTGTCATAGCCGCTAATTCGGAATTGATGACCCGCATACGGGATGTGCCCCATCTCCGGGTGGTCCATGTAGTGGTAGAAGGATCGATGCGCATATTGAGGATCACTCAGCAGATCCTGACTGCGTTGCACGACGCCCGCTGGTACGGCTGCTGCCTGCAAAGTGGCCATCACCTCAGCAGCATCACGGCTCACGGTCCAATCAGCGATCGCAGTGTCAATCTCGTCATGCGCCGCGAGACGTGCCGCGTGGCTCGCGTACTCGCTGATCCAATCATCACGACCAATGACCTCGCACAACGCTGCCCATTGATCCTCCGTGTCGATGGCGATGGCACACCAACGCCATTCACCGGCACACCGATAGCAACTCTGGGGCGCAGCATGCGGCGAACGATTCCCCAATCGCGTCGCCGAGTAACCATTCACCTGCATATCCAGCACTTCAGGCGCCAGGAAGTGCAGCGCCGTCTCGATCTGCGCAACGTCAAGATAGGAGCCCTCGCCGGTGCGCCGCTTATGATCGAGTGCCGCGGCCAGCAGGACCGACACAAAGCGCGGCGCAATCGTGTCTGTATACGCGACCCAGGGCCCCTCGGGAGGAAGGTCAGGCCATCCCGTCGTCTCGTAAAAGCCTGCAATTGCCGCGGCGTGGTAGCCATAGCCGGCAAGGCCCGCGGCCGGCCCGGTCTGACCCATAAGGCACGTGCTCACCATAATGAGGCCGGGGTTCAGTTTGCGCACCTCGTCATACCCGAGACCCATCCGCCCGATTGCACCGGGTGCGAAACTTTCGATCAGAACATCCGACCGGGCGATGAGCTTGCGCGCAATCTCAACCGACTCCGGCTTTTTCATGTCGAGCGCAAGGCTCTGTTTGGATGTATTGAAGTCGCCGTAAAACTGCGAACGGTTGAAGCCCGGCTCGGCGTCTTTGAATGGCGCACCGCCGCGCAGCACATCAAGCCGATTCTCCGACTCGACGCGAACCACCGACGCGCCGTGGTCCGCCAGATACTTCGATGATATCGGCCCGACGCCCACCCACGCGAAATCGG
>CAVOBC010000059.1:0-17623 GCA_963693635.1 Gammaproteobacteria bacterium
GACGATGTCAGCACCGGCTGCGGTGGCTTCGGCCGCTTTGTCGCCCTGGGCGAACACAGCGACCCGCACATCTTTACCGGTACCATGCGGCAGCACCGTTGCCCCGCGAATGACCTGGTCTGATTTCCGGGGGTCAACGCCCAGATTGATACTGACATCGATAGACTCTTTGAACTTGACCTTCGAGAGCTCGGTGAGCAGGCCCACGGCTTCGTCGATCGAGTAAGCCTTGCCGATTTGAACCTTCTCTTTAAACGCCTTCATGCGCTTTGACACTTTTGACATGTTAAACGCCCTCCGTTTCGATGCCGGCGCTCCGGGCGCTGCCGGCGATTGTGCGCACTGCGGCATCCATATCATTGGCCGTCAAATCCGGCATCTTGGTCGTCGCGATCTCTTCAAGTTGCGCTCGGGTAACCTTGCCGACCTTCTTGGCATGCGGCTCCGGGCTGCCTTTGTCGACGCCTGCGGCTTTGCGCAGGAGGACCGATGCCGGCGGCGTCTTCTTGATGAAGGTGAAGCTCTTGTCCGAGAACACGGTAATAACGACCGGCACCGGCATTCCAGCTTCGAGTGACTGCGTCTCGGCGTTGAACGACTTGCAGAACTCCATGATGTTGAGTCCATGCTGGCCAAGCGCCGGACCAACCGGTGGACTCGGGTTGGCCTGACCTGCAGGTACCTGCAGCTTGATGTAGGCGTCAATCTTGCGAGCCATCGATTTGTCTCCTTGGGAGTTGTGGGTAATAGCCCCGGGATGGTGCCGGGTCCCCGTTCTGATTGACCTCTGCGTTTGCGCGAGGGGTCAACGTGTTATTTCGCTGAAGCGTGTTCGCTTCTTTGTTTCTCTTGGCGTTTCTCGGTGCCTCTTGATCGCGCTGCGCGCCCTCCTCTCTATCTCCTCTACGCCTTCTCGACCTGACCGAAGTCAAGTTCGACCGGCGTGGAGCGACCGAAGATGGTCACCGCCACCTGCAGTCGGTTTTTCTCGTAATTCACTTCCTCAACCACGCCGCTGAAGTCGTTAAACGGCCCGTCGACCACACGCACCATCTCGCCGGGTTCGAAAACCGTCTTCGGCGTTGCCTGCTCGCTACCGACCTGCACTCGCTGAAGGATCGAGTCTGCTTCCTGCTCGGTCAACGGCGCAGGCTTGTCAGCCTTGCCGCCGATGAACCCCATGACGCGCGGCGTCTCCTTGATCAGGTGCCAGGTGTCGTCGTCGAGTTCCATCTCAACCAGCACATAGCCGGGAAAGAACTTGCGTTCACTTCGACGCTTCTTGCCGCCGCGCATCTCGACCACTTCCTCAGATGGCACGATCACGTCACCGAAGCGTTCGCCGAACCCGGAAAGTTCGATCCGCTCCTGAAGTGTGCGCATCACCTGCTTTTCATAGCCTGAATAAGCATGCACCACGTACCATCGCATCATCAGTTCTCCTATCGCTGTGACCTGATCACCGCGATCAATCGATCAGCCTAAAACGCCTCGAACCAGCCAGCTGACGGACGAATCCAGCCCCCACAGCATCAACGCTACCAACATGACGACAACGACAACGATCAACGTCGTTTGGGTTGTCTCTTCTCGCGTTGGCCACACGACTTTGCGCACCTCCACGTTCGCTTCGCGCGCAAGCTGCCAGGTCGCCTGACCCTTCGCGGTCTGCAGCGCTATCGCAACCGCGATGCCCGCCAGTGGAATCGCCGCAAGAATCCGGTAGATCAACGGCTCAGCAGCAAATACGGAATTAGCATAGACCCCGCCAAAAACCACCGTGAAGATCGCCAGCCACTTGACCGTATCAAGTCGATAAGTCGGCTCTGTTTTTGCGTTCATCTATCCCGGCTTCCCAGTTCTACTCGGCCATCAACTTCAGAATCGTCAGATGATCGACCACCCAACCCATCTCGCCTGATCCCCGCCTGGGCCGTGGCTACGACATCACGCGTCTTGCATCGTTCCCTGCCACGCCGGCAATCCGCGCCAGCTGATGGCAGGCCAGGAGGGAATCGAACCCCCAACCTGCGGTTTTGGAGACCGCCGCTCTGCCAATTGAGCTACTGGCCTTTAGACAGAAACTACCTGGAAAACCATCCGGAAAAAAGGTGACCTACTCGTCGATCTTGGTGACGACACCCGCGCCGACGGTGCGACCACCTTCACGAATCGCAAAACGCAGACCTTCTTCCATCGCGATCGGCGCCATCAAATCAACCTTCATCGACACGTTGTCGCCAGGCATCACCATCTCGGTGCCTTCCGGCAACTCAACCGAACCCGTCACGTCGGTCGTGCGGAAGTAAAACTGCGGCTTGTAACCCTTGAAAAACGGCGTGTGGCGACCGCCTTCATCCTTCGACAACACATACACTTCCGCTTCAAACTTCGTGTGCGGCGTTATCGTCTTCGGCAATGCCAGAACCTGACCCCGCTCAACCTCATCGCGCTTCGTACCTCGAAGCAACACGCCCACATTCTCGCCAGCGCGACCTTCGTCCAGCAACTTGCGGAACATCTCAACGCCCGTGCACGTCGTCGTCGTCGTGTCGTGAATGCCAACGATCTCTATCTCATTGCCAACCTGAACAATGCCTCGCTCGATTCGACCTGTCACAACCGTGCCGCGTCCCGAAATCGAAAACACATCCTCAATCGGCATCAAAAACGGCTGATCAACGTCCCGTTCCGGTTGCGGGATGTAGCTGTCCAGTGTCTCAACCAGCTTCTGCACCGACGGCATGCCCATATCTGACGTGTCACCTTCCAGCGCCTTCAGCGCACTGCCAATGATCACCGGCGTGTCATCACCTGGAAAATCATACTGGTCAAGCTGCTCACGAACTTCCATCTCAACCAGTTCCAGCAACTCATCATCGTCGACCATGTCGGCCTTGTTCATATAAACAATGATGTAAGGAACGCCCACCTGTCCCGCCAGAAGAATGTGCTCACGCGTTTGCGGCATCGGACCATCGGCTGCCGAGACAACCAGAATCGCTGCATCCATCTGCGCCGCACCCGTGATCATGTTCTTCACATAATCGGCGTGGCCCGGACAGTCAACGTGCGCGTAATGCCGCTCCGGCGAATCATATTCAACATGTGACGTCGCAATCGTGATGCCGCGCGCGCGTTCTTCCGGCGCATTGTCGATCGCATCAAACGCCTTGAATTCGCCGCCGCCCCACATCTCCGAACACACTTTCGTCATCGCTGCCGTCAATGTCGTCTTGCCATGGTCAACATGACCAATGGTGCCAACGTTTACGTGCGGCTTCGTCCGCTCAAACTTCGCTTTGGACACATGCTACCCCTGCTGATATCAAATTAGGTTCTTTCGAGCAGTTAACGCTCGATTACGGATGCTGCGATGCTGTCAGGCACTTCCTTGTAACGTTCAAACTCCATAGAGAACGTGGCCCGGCCCTGTGTCGCCGAACGCAGATCGGTTGCATAGCCGAACATCTCCGACAGTGGCACCTCGGCCCGGACTGCCTTGCCTGCCACCACATCTTCCATGCCCTGCACCAGGCCGCGGCGTCGGTTCAGGTCGCCAATAACATCACCATAATAGTCTTCAGGCGTTACCACTTCGACGTTGAAGACAGGCTCGAGCAGAACCGGGCTGGCATCGAGTGCGCCCTGTCGCAGTGCCTGGGAAGCGGCGACCTTGAACGCCACTTCACTTGAGTCAACATCGTGGTACGAGCCGTCATACAGCGTTGCCTTGACGCCTAGCAGCGGATAGCCAGCAAGAACGCCATTCGCCATCTGTTCCTTGATGCCCTTGTCGACCGCGCCGATGTACTCACGTGGCACCGCGCCGCCAACAATCGCGTCAACAAATTCGTAGTCGACACCGTCTTCGCTCTTCAACGGTTCAAGGCGCAGCCAAACGTGGCCGTACTGACCCTTACCACCGGTCTGGCGAACAAACTTGCCTTCAACCTCTACCGACTTGCGGATGGTCTCGCGATACGCGACCTGCGGCTTGCCGATGTTAGCCTCGACACTGAATTCACGCCTCATGCGATCGACAATGATGTCAAGGTGCAGTTCACCCATGCCGCCGATGATGGTCTGGCCCGACTCTTCGTCAGTGCGAACGCTGAAGGAAGGATCTTCTGCCGCAAGCTTGCCGAGTGCGACGCCCATCTTTTCCTGGTCAGACTTGGTCTTTGGCTCGACCGCAACATGGATGACGGGCTCAGGGAACTCCATCCGTTCGAGCGTGATTTGTTTGTCCAGCGCACAAAGCGTATCGCCGGTCGTCGCAAACTTGAGACCAATGGCCGCGGCGATGTCACCGGCGCGAACTTCATCGAGGTGGGCACGACTGTTTGAATGCATCTGCACCATTCGGCCAACGCGCTCTTTCTTGCTCTTTACCGGGTTGTAGACCGCGTCGCCTGATTTCAATATGCCCGAGTACACGCGAAAGAACGTCAGCGCGCCGACGTGAGGGTCGGTCGCGATCTTGAACGCGAGGGCAGAAAACGGCTCATCATCGCTGGAATGGCGCACGCCTTCGACTTCACCGTCATCGTCGAGGAAGCCACGAATTGCCTTGACCTCGTCGGGCGCTGGCAAGTAATCGATGACAGCGTCCAGCATCGACTGCACACCCTTGTTCTTGAAAGCGGACCCGCACAGGGCAAGTACGATCTCATTGGCAATCGTCCGCTCGCGAAGCCCACGTTTGATCTCTGCTTCAGTCAGTTCCCTGCCTTCCAGGTACTTCTCCATGAACTCATCGTTGGCTTCGGCCGCCGCCTCGATCATCTTTTCACGATACTCGGCAGCAAGGTCGACCAGATCCTCCGGGATCTCTCGGGTCTCCGAGGTGAGACCCATATCCTCCTGGTTCCAATAGATCGCCTTCTGGGTAACGAGATCGACGACGCCCTGGAAGTTCTCTTCTGCGCCAATCGCCAGTTGGATAGCCACCGGCGTCGATCCCAGGCGGTCTTCAATCTGCTCAACCACCCGCAGGAAATCTGCGCCAGCCCGGTCCATCTTGTTGACGAAGACCATGCGCGGCACTTCGTACCGGTTGGCCTGACGCCAGACAGTCTCTGACTGCGGCTCGACACCTGATGTGCCACAGAAGACGACGACGGCGCCGTCAAGCACGCGCAACGACCGCTCAACTTCAATTGTGAAGTCGACGTGGCCCGGTGTGTCGATGATGTTAATGCGGTGTTCGTCGTACTGGTCAGACGAACCACTCCAGAAGCAGGTGGTCGCTGCGGAGGTAATCGTGATGCCGCGCTCTTGCTCCTGCTCCATCCAGTCCATGGTTGCGGCGCCGTCGTGGACTTCGCCGATCTTGTGAGAGATGCCGGTGTAATACAGGATGCGTTCTGTCGTGGTGGTCTTGCCAGCGTCCACATGGGCAACAATACCGATGTTGCGATAGCGCTTAAGCGGGGTCGATCGAGGCACTGTGGGCTCCCTTGAGCTTGGCTCAGTTGGAATCTCGGAAAGTCAGAGGTTCAATAGCGGTAGTGAGCAAAAGCCTTGTTCGCTTCTGCCATGCGATGCGAGTCTTCACGACGGCGAACCGCGGCACCTCGACCTTCAGCGGCATCCATTAGCTCACCGGCGAGCCGCATAGCCATTGATTTCTCTCCACGCTTGCGCGCTGAGTCCACCAGCCAGCGCATGGCAAGGGCGGTACGTCTGGAGGGGCGCACTTCTACGGGCACTTGATAAGTGGCTCCACCAACCCGGCGGGACTTCACTTCGACCGAGGGGGCCACTGCTTCCAGCGCGTTCTCGAAAATCTTGACGGGGTCGTCGCTCGCGCGATCACGAATGCGATCGAGAGCGCCATAAACAATCTTCTCGGCCACGGCTTTCTTGCCGCTGACCATGACGTGGTTCATGAACTTTGCGAGCGTCTGATTGGCGTACTTGGGGTCGGGAAGAATGTCCCGCTTCTCGGGTACTCTACGTCTTGGCATGGTGCCTTTTCCTCTTCAGGTTAATCGAGACTGCCCGCTGGCAGCTCGCCCTTACTCTGGCTTTCACCAGTTTTATAGTCTCTGACGAGACCGCGTTGTAGCCACCAAAGGCACTTGCCCTCTCACGGCTACGTAATTTCGTTTTACTTCTGCTGTCAGCAAGATGTTCTTTTCAGCAAGATATTTCCTGTCAACAGTGTCAGCAACGCCGGTGTTGCCGGCCACCACCCGCCACGACAGGGCTGGGAGCGACAGGCCCTGGACTGCCAGCTTATAGGGTTGCTTGTCGTGCGTTTTGATCAACCCAGGTTCGAGGCGGACTGGTTGCGCCACGACCTCTCTACTGCAGCTGCGAACCTTTACCGCGACCTACTGCGACGTATTCTCGATCCTGATCTCGCGGGTCTTGCGACCGAGAATTGAGACCGAGAATTTGAGACCGGTCATCGAGTTTCTAAATCTAGGACTTGGGCTTCTTGGTGCCGTACTTCGAACGCCCCTGCATGCGGTCGCTAACACCGGTCGTGTCGAGCGTGCCGCGAACTGTGTGATACCGCACACCTGGCAAGTCCTTGACCCGGCCACCGCGGATAAGGACAACCGAGTGCTCCTGCAGATTGTGGCCCTCACCGCCGATGTATGACGTCACCTCAAACTGGTTCGTCAGGCGTACCCGACAGACTTTTCGAAGGGCAGAGTTCGGCTTCTTCGGCGTCGTTGTATAAACACGCGTGCAAACACCTCGCCGCTGGGGACACGCCTGCAACGCAGGCACATCACTCTTCGACACTTTGCGCTTGCGCGGCTTACGGACCAACTGGCTAATTCTCGCCATTCATCAACTCACTTTCGCGCCAGCATCGCCAAGCGCAGATTCAATTAAATGTTCGAGCCGCGCTCGTCGAGCGCTGGCTATCAGGCATTGACCGCCGCAAGAAAGACCGCGGCCAAAAAAACAGGGGAATGCCAAGCATGCCCCTGTCCAAAAGTGCGGCGATTCTAATGAGCCGTCTGGGTCGAGTCAACCGACATTTGTCTCACCAACAACTCTTCTGGTTTCCAGCAGTTCGCAGCGTCCAAAGCGCGCTCTTTCAACCCTTCACGCCGCCTTCGGATCCCGCTTCGCGCTACCTCTCAGTCCGGCCCACGCCTCCCATAAGCAGCCTCCAATCAGCGCTTCCAATCAGCGTCTCTCATAGGGGAGACGGGTCGATACATCCGTGTACCGACCCACGCACGATCCCTAAACGCTGGAGTTGAGCGCTTCAGCGAGCGCCTGTTCGACTTCCGAGGCGCTCGGCTGCCGCTCTTCCGTATCCACCTCGCGACGCTTCTTGCGCTCGGCGTGATAGCGCAATCCTGTACCCGCCGGAATCAACCGACCGACGATGACGTTCTCCTTCAAACCGCGCAGGTAATCGCGCTTCCCGGTCACCGCGGCCTCAGTCAGCACCCGTGTGGTCTCCTGGAACGACGCCGCCGAGATAAAGCTCTCGGTCGCAAGCGCTGCCTTGGTGATTCCGAGCAACACCCGTTCGTACTTGATGGCCTGCAGGGTTTCACCGGAAAGGCGATCGTTCTCTTCAAGCACATGAGTGAATTCGACCTGCTCACCCTTGATCATCGAAGACTCGCCAGGACTCTTGATCTCTGCCTTGCGCAACATCTGACACACAATCACTTCGATGTGCTTGTCGTTGATGGTCACGCCCTGCAGACGATAGACGTCCTGGATTTCCTTGACGACGTACTTGGCCAGTTCCGAGACGCCCTTCAGCCGAAGGATGTCATGCGGATTCTCGGGTCCGTCCGAGACAACCTCGCCCTTCTCAACGTGCTCACCCTCGAACACAGTCATGTGCCGCCACTTTGGAATCAGCACCTCATAGTGCTCTGAGCCTTCCGGCAGTTCGCTCGCCTCGAGGTCAACCGGCGTAATCACAAGCCGGCGCTTGCCCTTGGTCTCCTTCCCGAACGATACGGTCCCGGAGATCTCTGCAAGTACGGCCGCATCTTTGGGCTTGCGTGCCTCAAAGAGGTCCGCAACACGCGGCAAACCACCCGTGATATCGCGAGTCTTCGAGCCTTCCTGAGGAATTCTCGCAATGACGTCGCCGATTTCGACCGAGTCGCCGTCTTCGAGTCCAAGAATGGCGTTTGCTTCGAGGAAGTAATGCGCGGGGACGTCAGTTCCAGCAAGGAGCAGGTCTTCACCGGCGTCATCAACCAACCGGACCGCAGGCCTCAGATCCTTACCCGATGTTGGACGATCTTTGGGGTCGGTGATCGATATGCTCGTCAAGCCGGTCAACTCATCCGTCTGGCGACGAACCGTAATGCCTTCATCCATCCCCTCAAACACAACCTTACCCGCCACCTCAGTGACGATCGGGTGCGTGTGCGGATCCCAGTTGGCAACAATGTCACCACCTTCAACTGCAAGGCCGTTGCCTGTCTTCAGTACGGCGCCATAAGGCAGCTTGTACCGTTCCCGTTCACGACCGGACTCCGCATCGGCAACCGCGAGCTCCCCTGAGCGGGAAACAGCGACCAACTCACCATTAATCTTCTCGATGGTCTTGAGGTTATGCAGCTTGACTACACCGGCGTGTTTCACCTGAACGTTGTCGATAGCCGTCGCTCTGGACGCGGCACCACCGATGTGGAAGGTCCGCATCGTCAGCTGGGTTCCAGGCTCACCAATCGATTGCGCCGCAATGACGCCGATCGCCTCACCGATGTTTACAAGGTGGCCTCGACCAAGGTCGCGTCCATAGCAATTGCTGCAAATGCCGTAGCGCGTATCACAGGTAATGGCAGAACGGACGAACATTTCATCGACGCCGAGGTCCTCCAGCCGTAATACCCACTTCTCGTCGATCGCCGTACCCCGCGGCATAACAAGCTCATCGCCCTGCGCGGTGTACACGTCCTGGGCTACAACCCGCCCAAGAACCCGGTTGCCGAGCGGTTGGACGACGTCACCACCTTCGATGACCGATGTAATGAGAAGACCGCGGTCGGTGCCACAGTCAACTTCTGTGACCACGAGATCCTGCGCCACATCTACCAGTCGACGCGTGAGGTAGCCAGAGTTGGCGGTCTTGAGCGCCGTGTCTGCCAGTCCCTTGCGAGCGCCGTGGGTCGAGATGAAGTACTGCATTACAGACAGGCCTTCACGGAAGTTGGCCGTGATCGGCGTCTCGATGATGGACCCATCAGGCTTGGTCATCAGGCCACGCATGCCTGAGAGCTGTCGAATCTGCGTGGGGGAGCCCCGTGCACCTGAGTCGGAGTACATCCAGACACTATTGAACGAGTTTTGCTCTTCGCTTACGCCCTCGCGGTTGACGACCGTCTCTTTCGACAAGTTATCCATCATCGCCGCACCAACCTTGTCGTTGGCACGAGTCCAGATGTCGATCACCTTGTTGTACTTCTCGCCCTGAGTGACAAGGCCGGACGCAAACTGGGAATCGATTTCGCGAATCTCGGATTCGGCGTCGTCGATGATGCCTGCCTTCTCGGTCGGGATAACAAAGTCCTCCACACCGATCGACGATCCTGAAGACGTCGAGTACTCATAACCCATGTACATGATCTGATCACAGAAGATGACCGTCTCTTTGAGACCGACTGACCGAAAGCAGACATTGATGAGCGTGGAGATTTCCTTACTTCCGAGCGTGCGGTTGATGTGCTCGAAACCGATACCTTCCGGCACGATTTCAAACAGCAGGGCGCGACCTACCGTTGTGTCTTTCAACTCCGTTCGCGCGATCAACTGATCGTCCTGGTCGGTAAAGGACTCGCTGATCCGAACTCTGACCCGCGCCTGCAGCCCAACCTGGCCTGCGCCGTAGGCCCGCGAGACTTCCTCAATGTCGGCAAAGGCCATGCCTTCACCCTTGTCATTCACCCGTGCGCGCGTCATGTAGTAAACGCCAAGAACGACGTCCTGCGACGGCACGATGATCGGTTCACCATCGGCCGGCAGCAGCACGTTGTTGGTCGACATCATCAGCGCGCGCGCTTCGAGTTGGGCTTCAAGCGTCAGCGGCACGTGTACGGCCATCTGGTCGCCATCGAAGTCAGCGTTGTACGCGGTACAAACGAGCGGGTGCAACTGGATCGCCTTGCCTTCGATCAGCACCGGCTCAAACGCCTGGATGCCGAGACGGTGCAGCGTAGGCGCACGATTCAGCAGCACTGGATGCTCGCGAATAACCTCGGCCAGGATGTCCCAGACCTCGGTAGTTTCGCGTTCCACCATTTTCTTGGCGGCTTTGATCGTGGTCGCAAGACCCCGGGCTTCCAGCTTGCCGAAGATGAACGGCTTGAACAGTTCCAGCGCCATCTTCTTTGGCAATCCACACTGGTGCAGGCGCAAGGTCGGACCAACCACAATCACGGAACGCCCGGAATAGTCGACCCGTTTGCCAAGCAGGTTCTGGCGGAATCGACCCTGTTTGCCTTTGATCATGTCTGCAAGCGACTTGAGCGGTCGCTTGTTGGTACCGGTGATCGCGCGGCCGCGGCGGCCATTGTCGAGGAGTGCGTCGACTGCCTCCTGCAACATGCGCTTTTCGTTCCGAACAATAATGTCAGGCGCGCTCAGGTCGAGCAGTCGCTTCAGACGGTTGTTGCGGTTGATGACGCGGCGATACAAATCGTTGAGATCCGACGTCGCAAACCGACCACCTTCGAGCGGCACAAGCGGTCGCAAATCTGGCGGCAGAACGGGCAAGACATTGAAGATCATCCACTCCGGCTTGTTCCCGGACTTCTCGAAAGCCTCCATCAGCTTCAGACGCTTGGTCAGCTTCTTGATCTTGGTCTCTGAATTGGTATTGGGCAGTTCCTCGCGGATCTGCGCAATCTCGTCTTTGAGGTCCATTTCCTTCATCAGGTCCTGGATCGCCTCAGCGCCCATTTTGGCTTCGAACTCATCGCCAAACTCTTCAAGCGACTCGTAGTACTCCTCGTCGTTCAGCAGCTGGCGCTTCTCGAGGGTCGTGAGACCGGGGTCGATGACGACAAACGACTCAAAATAGAGGACGCGTTCAATGTCGCGCAAGGTCATGTCCATTAAGAGACCAATGCGCGACGGCAGGGACTTCAGGAACCAGATGTGCGCAACCGGGCTCGCGAGTTCAATGTGACCCATGCGCTCACGACGAACTTTGGCAAGCGCAACTTCAACCCCGCACTTCTCGCAGATGACACCGCGATGCTTGAGTCGTTTGTACTTTCCGCAGAGGCACTCGTAGTCCTTGTTCGGGCCAAAGATCTTGGCGCAGAACAGACCGTCGCGTTCGGGCTTAAAGGTCCGATAGTTGATCGTTTCCGGCTTCTTGACCTCGCCGTATGACCACGACCGGATCATCTCTGGAGACGCCAGGCCAATCCTCAGGGAATCGAACTCTTCCGTCTGCCCCTGGGCCTTCAGAATATTAAGAAGATCTCTCACAGTTGGCTTCTCCTAGTCGTGTTCAAGTTCGATGTCGATGCCAAGAGACCGGATCTCTTTGACCAACACGTTAAAGGACTCGGGCATGCCGGGTTCCATCCGGTAATCACCGTCAACGATATTCTTGTACATGCGCGTGCGGCCGTGTACATCGTCTGACTTCACCGTCAACATCTCCTGCAACGTGTAGGCCGCCCCATATGCCTCAAGCGCCCAGACCTCCATTTCTCCAAACCGTTGCCCGCCAAACTGGGCTTTGCCGCCCAGAGGCTGTTGCGTGACCAGGCTGTACGAGCCCGTCGATCGCGCATGCATCTTGTCGTCCACCAGGTGGTTCAACTTCAGCATGTACATGTAACCGACCGTGACCGGCCGATCAAACTGATTTCCGGTGCAACCGTCAAACAACGTCGTTTGGCCATCTACCGGAAGATCTGCAAGTTCCAGCATGACCTTGATTTCCGCTTCGGTTGCGCCATCAAACACGCCCGTAGCCATCGGCACGCCGCCGCGAAGATTGTCGGCAAGATGAAGGATCTCGTCGTCCGTGAATGAGTCCAGATCTTCCACACGGCCACTCTGGTTGTATACCTTCCCGAGGAATGCCCGCAAATCGACAATCTTCTGATTGGCATCCAGCATGGCACCAATCTTGACGCCTAGTCCATGAGCGGCCCAACCGAGATGGGTCTCAAGGATCTGCCCAACGTTCATCCGCTTCGGCACGCCGAGCGGATTGAGGACGATATCGATTGGATCACCGTTTTCATCAAACGGCATGTCTTCAACCGGCTTGATGACGGAGATGACACCTTTATTGCCATGTCGCCCGGCCATCTTGTCGCCCGGCTGGATACGCCGCTTGATCGCGAGATAGACCTTGACGATCTTGAGCACGCCTGGGGGCAGATCATCGCCGCTCTCGAGTTTGCCTTTACTCTCGTCGAACTGCTCGTCCAACGCTTTGCGACGCTCCTTCAGACGCTTGTCGGCCAGCGCGAGCTGATCGTTTAACTCGTCCGCGTCCATCCTGAGCTTGAACCAGTCGTCATTCGGCAACTGCTTCAGGTAATCAGCCGTCAGCTTGTCACCTTTGCTGAGATCCGGGCCACCGATGACGGCGTTGCCGATCAACGAATCGGCAAGTCGCTCAAAAGTAGCTGTCTCAACGATTCGGTACTCTTCCTCGATGTTGCGGCGAACCTCTTCGAGCTGTTGACGCTCAATATCGAGTGCACGCTGATCCTTCTCAATGCCGTCCCGCGTGAATACCTGCACGTCGATGACCGTGCCGTTATAGCTGCTCGGCACGCGCAATGACGTGTCTTTTACATCCGACGCTTTCTCACCAAAGATCGCGCGCAGCAACTTTTCTTCCGGCGTCAGTTGGGTCTCACCCTTCGGCGTCACCTTGCCCACCAGAATGTCACCGGCCTCCACCTCAGCACCGATGTAGACGATGCCTGACTCATCAAGCTTGGACAGAGCGCCCTCACCAACGTTTGGAATATCGCAGGTGATCTCTTCAGACCCGAGCTTGGTGTCGCGCGCGGTGCAGGTCAGCTCCTGAATATGGATCGTTGTGAAACGATCTTCTTTCACGACCCGCTCGGAGATGAGGATTGAATCCTCGAAGTTGTAACCGTTCCAGGTCATGAAGGCGATGCGCATGTTCTGGCCGAGCGCCAGTTCACCGGTATCGATCGACGGCCCGTCTGCCAGAATGTCACCACGCGCGATCACATGGCCGTCTCGAACGAGGGGCTTTTGATTGATGCAGGTGTTCTGGTTGGAACGAGTGTACTTCGTGAGTTTGTAGATATCGACGCCGGCTTCGCCGGACTCGGTCTCCTCATCGTTGACCCGAATGACGATGCGTGCCGCGTCGACCGTCTCAACCACGCCGCCGCGCCGGGCGACGACACAGACGCCGGAGTCACGTGCAACTGTCCGCTCCATGCCGGTGCCGACCAGCGGCTTCTCGGACTGAAGTGTGGGCACCGCCTGGCGCTGCATGTTCGATCCCATGAGCGCACGGTTGGCATCATCGTGCTCAAGAAACGGAATCAGGGACGCCGCAACCGAAACCACCTGCTGCGGAGAAACGTCCATGAAGTTGACGCTATCGCGTGGCATCTTCGTAAATTCACCCTGATGCCGCACCTCGACCATATCATCGACGAGATATCCGTCATCACCAACCTGGGCACTTGCCTGGGCGATGACGTAGTCACTCTCGACGATCGCTGACAGGTACTCGATGTCGTCGGCTACCTGACCGTCAACCACACGGCGGTACGGGCTCTCCAGAAACCCGTACTCATTGGTTCTGGCATACGTTGCAAGCGAGTTGATCAGCCCAATGTTCGGGCCCTCAGGGGTCTCGATCGGGCAGACTCGACCGTAGTGCGTCGGGTGCACGTCGCGGACTTCAAAACCTGCGCGCTCACGGGTCAGACCGCCTGGCCCGAGTGCCGATACGCGCCGCTTGTGCGTCACTTCCGACAGCGGATTGTTCTGGTCCATGAACTGCGACAATTGCGCCGACCCAAAGAACTCCTTGACGGCCGCTGCAACGGGCTTCGCATTGATCAGGTCCTGCGGCATCAATCCTTCTGATTCGGCCAGGCTCAATCGTTCACGCACCGCGCGCTCAACCCGGATGAGACCGAGCCGGAACGCATTCTCAGCCATCTCGCCGACGCTTCTGACGCGGCGATTGCCAAGGTGGTCAATGTCGTCAACCGTGTCCTTAGCGTTACGAATATTAATCAGGCATCGCAGCACATCAATGATGTCATCATTGGACAGAGTGCCCTCGCCAACCTCTTCCTCACGGCCGAGTCGACGATTGAACTTCATGCGCCCAACTGCCGTCAGGTCATAACGTTCGGGCGCAAAGAACAAGTTCGTGAACAGGTTCTCCGCAGATTCTTTTGTCGGTGGCTCGCCGGGCCGCATCATGCGGTAGATTTCAACCAGCGCTTCGAGCTGATTGCTCGTCGGATCGATGCGGAGTGTGTCGGAAACAAACGATCCACAATCGAGGTCATTGGTGTAGATGGTCTCGAAATCGGACAGTTCGACCTCGCGAATCCTGGCGAGCGACTCTTCGCCGAGCACCGTATTGCAGGGAATGACGACCTCCCCAGACTCGGTGTCGATGACGTCGCGGGCAAGCACATGACCGGCCACGAATTCATCAGGCACCGCGAGTTCTGCGAGTCCCGCCTTCTCGATGTTGCGGATGTGCCTTGCAGTGACGCGCGTGCCTTCTTCAACGATGGTTTCGTCGCCATCGCGAATGTCGAAACGCGCGGTCTCACCACGAAGCCGGGATGCAATGAGCTTGAAGTAGAACTGGCCGTCCTTCATGCGGAACGAGTCGTTGTCAAAGAACATTTCAAGGATGTCCTCGGCGCTAAAGCCGAGGGCGCGCATCAGAACAGTCGCCGGCAGCTTGCGGCGTCGATCAATGCGAACAAAGACACAGTCCTTGGGGTCGAACTCAAAGTCGAGCCACGAACCGCGCATCGGGATGACCCGAGCCGTGTAAAGCAGCTTGCCAGACGAGTGGGTCTTGCCCTTGTCGTGGTCAAAAAAGACGCCGGGTGAGCGGTGCAACTGCGAGACGACGACGCGCTCGATGCCGTTGATCACGAACGTGCCGTTGTCCGTCATGAGCGGAATCTCGCCCATGTAGACTTCCTGCTCCTTGATGTCCTTGACCGCTTTGCTGGAGGACTCCTTATCGTAAATGATCAGTCGCACCTTGACCCTGAGCGGCACGGCGTAGGTCGTTGCCCGAAGCTGACATTCCTTGACGTCAAAGACCGGCTTGCCTAAGCGATAGCTCACATATTCAAGCGCCGTCGTACCGGCATAACTGACAATTGGAAACACCGACATAAAGGCTGCGTGCAGACCTTTTTCGATCCGCTTTCGAACATCCACACCTTCTTGCAGGAACTCGGCGTAAGACTCCACCTGAATTGCCAACAGATAGGGGATATCCATAACGCCCGGCAATTTGCCAAAGTCTTTACGGATTCGCTTTTTTTCAGTGTATGAATAGGCCATCAACGCCTCCAGGCTAGTGATTTTCGCTCGATCGCATAGATCGCACTTACTGCTTGGGAACCGCGCCGCTCGATACAGGATCGAGCATGCACGGCGAAGCCGGACGGCCAGACATCACGCCTGACCATCCGGCCAATCGGTAGTGTCTTGCCCAGACGATCAGACGTCCGGACAAGATACCAGAACAACGCCTGGTAACTACTTGACCTCCACCGATGCTCCAGCCTCTTCCAGCTGGGTTTTGATGTCTTCCGCTTCATCCTTGCTGACGCCGTCCTTCACCGTAGAAGGCGCCTCATCAACAAGGGCCTTGGCTTCTTTCAAGCCGAGGCCGGTAATGGCACGGACAACCTTGATGGCGTTGACTTTCTTCTCACCTGGGCCGGTGATCACAACTTCAAACTCAGTCTGTTCTTCAGCGGCTGCGCCGCCTTCACCACCATCTGCCGCAGCTGGAGCAGCCGCAACGGCCACAGCAGCAGACACGCCAAATTTCTCTTCCATCATAGAAACGAGCTCGACCACATCCATCACACTCATTTCTGAGATGGCGTCGAGGATTTCATCTTTTGACAAA
Source organism: Gammaproteobacteria bacterium (assembly GCA_963693635.1). Classification (GTDB taxonomy): domain Bacteria; phylum Pseudomonadota; class Gammaproteobacteria; order Pseudomonadales; family Azotimanducaceae; genus CAVOBC01. The sequence goes on from CAVOBC010000059.1 coordinate 16,100, forward strand.
GCCATGGATCTTTATCTCCGTAGGTTTCGATTAATGTTCAGGCTTATTGCTGATCTTCTTTCTGATCGCGAACGGCGGCTACCACCCTCGTTACCTTGCCTGGAACGTCGTTCAACGTTCTTGCCAACTTGGTAACCGGCCCCAGCATGACGGCCATCAACATTGATAGCCCCTGGTCCCGGGTAGGCAACGTGGCCAGGGCATCAATCTGGTCGGCACCCAGCAGTTTGCCGCCGACGCTTAATGCTCTGATCTCGAACGCCTCATTGCTCTTTGCAAACTCTTTGAAGACGCGCGCGCCAGCGCCCGGGTCCTCAAGCGAGAAAGCCAGAACATTCGGTCCGAGCAACGCCTCGCTCAGACACTCAAAATCAGTGCCTGCAAACGCGCGTTTGGCCAATGTGTTGCGAATGACACGAACCGCGACGCCAGCCTTTCGGGCTGCCGTTCGTAACGTTGTCATGTCTGACACCGTTACACCGCGATAATCGGCCATCACAGCAGACAACGCCTTGCCAGCGGTCTCATTGACCTCAGCAACAATCGCCTGTTTCTCTTCAAGTCCTATTGGCACAAGTTTTACTCCTGTGTCGACTTTCCTTCGTTCAACGAACCAGCCAGAGGGCTGGTCGCTGCTTCTCACGGCGATGGATTCAGGGAATCTATGTCACCGTCTACGCAGGCCCTTACGAACAAACTGTCCCTAAGAATTAAAGGTCACCCGACCTGCGGTCTTTGACGGGCCCCGGCATGCCGGGAACCCCAAAGTCTTAAAAAATTCTTCAATACGTTTCGATCGTGCGGCCGATGTTTCCGTCCGCGCCCGGCAGATATCCAGCGGATGTCCGGCGCACGTCCGGCAAGCAGTACCGGGGAACACCGGACGAATGAAAGGGCAGCGGCTAAAACTCGAGCGACGCCTGATCGATCAAGAGTCCTCCACCCATGGTGGTGGTCAACATCACCTTCTGCACAAACACGCCCTTGGCGGACGCCGGCTTCGCCTTCTTCAGGTCGATGAGCAACGTCTCCAGGTTTTCCTTGATGGCAGTTGCCTCGAACCCAATCTTGCCGAGGCCACCATGGATGATGCCGTTCTTGTCGGTGCGGTAGCGCACCTGACCCGCTTTCGCGTTGCTGACCGCTTCAGTCACATCCATGGTTACCGTGCCAAGCCGGGGATTCGGCATCAGGCCGCGCGGGCCGAGAATCTGTCCCAGTTGACCCACAACGCGCATCGCATCGGGGGTCGCAACACACACCTGGAAGTCGAGATTGCCTTCTTTGATCGATGCTGCGAGATCGTCCATGCCGACGATGTCAGCACCGGCTGCGGTGGCTTCGGCCGCTTTGTCGCCCTGGGCGAACACAGCGACCCGCACATCTTTACCGGTACCATGCGGCAGCACCGTTGCCCCGCGAATGACCTGGTCTGATTTTCGGGGGTCAACGCCCAGATTGATACTGACATCGATAGACTCTTTGAACTTGACCTTCGAGAGCTCGGTGAGCAGGCCCACGGCT
>CAVOBC010000060.1:0-17619 GCA_963693635.1 Gammaproteobacteria bacterium
ACCGATCGCGCGCTTCATCGAATCCGTGACTCTGTCCGCATAGAGGATGGCCTTGCCATGAAGATGACGGGCGGCCCGTCCAATCGTCTGGATGAGCGAGCGATCCGAGCGCAGAAAACCCTCCTTGTCAGCGTCCAGAATCGCGACAAGCGACACTTCCGGCATGTCCAGTCCCTCACGCAGCAGATTGATGCCGACCAGCACATCGAATACGCCAAGGCGCAGGTCTCGAATGATCTCAACCCGCTCAACGGTGTCGATGTCTGAATGCAGGTACCGCACGCGAACGCCGTGCTCATCGAGATACTCGGTCAGATCTTCTGCCATGCGCTTGGTGAGCACCGTCACCAGAACCCGATCTCCCTGACTGACCCGGATTGAAATCTCGCCCAACAGATCATCCACCTGAGTCTGGGCCGGTCTGATTTCAACCTCCGGGTCGACGAGGCCGGTGGGGCGCACCAGCTGATCGACCACCTGCCCCGCTTTTTCCCCTTCATACGGCCCGGGGGTCGCCGAGCAAAAGATCGTCTGCGGTGCGATGTTTTCCCACTCTTCGAAGCGAAGCGGCCGATTGTCGAGCGCCGACGGCAAGCGAAAGCCGTATTCGACCAGCGTTTCTTTGCGAGACCGATCACCCTTGTACATCGCACCCAACTGCGGCACGCCGACGTGGGATTCATCGATGACGAGAAGCGCATCGTCCGGCAGATAATCGTAGAGCGTCGGCGGTGGCTCGCCCGCCTCGCGACCGGACAGATAGCGGGAGTAATTCTCGATGCCCTGGCAGTATCCGAGTTCGCGGATCATCTCCAGATCAAACCGCGTGCGTTGCTCCAGGCGCTGGGCTTCGACCAGCTTGTTGTTTTCGCGCAAGACCAGCAGTCGGTCGTGGAGTTCGTCGCGAATATGGTCAACGGCACCTTCAATCGTCTCGCGCGGCGTCACGTAGTGACTCTTTGGAAAGATCGTCGCCCGCGGCGTGCGTTGCAGCACCTCGCCGGTCAGCGGATCAAAGAACGACAGTTCTTCGATGAGATCGTCGAACAGTTCGATGCGGATAGCATTGCGATCCGACTCTGCCGGGAAGACGTCGATCACGTCGCCACGCACCCGATAGGTCGCGCGGCGCAACTCGGTCTCGTTGCGCGTGTATTGCAGTTCAGCGAGGCGTCGCAGCAGCCAGCGCTGATCGACCCGGTCGCCCCGGTCGAGGTGCATCACCATCTTCAGGTATGTGCCCGGATCGCCAAGGCCGTAGATGGAGGACACAGAAGCGACCACGATCGCATCGCGCCGTTCGAGCAGTGCCTTGGTCGCGGACAGGCGCATCTGCTCGATGTGCTCGTTGATCGCCGCGTCCTTCTCTATATAGGTATCAGACGACGGCACGTACGCCTCTGGCTGGTAGTAATCGTAATAGGAAACGAAGTACTCGACGGCGTTGTTGGGAAAGTACTCCCTGAATTCGCCGTACAGTTGAGCCGCGAGCGTCTTGTTGGGCGCCATCACAAGGGTCGGCCGCTGAATCCGCTCGATGACGTTGGCGATCGTGTAGGTCTTGCCGGACCCGGTCACGCCGAGCAAGGTCTGACAGGCGAGACCCGATTCGATGCCATCGATCAGTCGGGCGATCGCGGCCGGTTGATCGCCGGCAGGTGCGTATTCCGAATGGACCTCAAACGTGCCACTTTCCATTGGAGCCGACCTGTCGAAATGCGGATACGAAGTCTACAAGATTTTGCTTCGTGGCCGGTCATTTCGAGACGACGTTACTGACAACGGGCTGTCAGTAGTGACCGATAATCGAGGCCCAGGACAGCCCCGCACCGCAATCAGAAGACCTTGTTGACCCTCACCGGGGTGGTGATTACAATCGCGTCCCTCTGAGATCCCCGATAGCTCAGTTGGTAGAGCAAATGACTGTTAATCATTGGGTCCCTGGTTCGAGCCCAGGTCGGGGAGCCAGATATCAGAAATGGGGGTTTCAGGTCCTTTGAGCCAGTTTGTCGAAATACCGACCTCAGCAAGTCGATCAGCGTATCGAATCGCGAGGTACTGATGGTATCGATCACAAGGCCACATAGACGAGCCTTCGCCAGGTCGCAAGTTTGCTGATTATTGCCAGTAACCTTGATCTGCCGGTTCTGAAGTAATGCGTTCCCGCTCCGTCCTTCGCAGGCCATCCATTCAACCCCAAAGGTGGCACTTCAGATCCTTTGAGCCGCCCTGTCCCATCGAGCGCGAAATCACGTCTTAGGAACTTTCGGTCGCGCGCCACCGTCGGCCTCGATATCCGGAAGGGCTCGACCTGCTGGCTTCACCCAAGCATCCCCTCGCCCCGCATTTCGCTGATCTCGTCTGTGGTGTAGCCGAAGGATTCGAGCACAGCGCTCGTGTGCTCACCCAGACCCGGTGGGTGCTGATCCGTGCCGGCATCAGGTGCGAGCTCGCCGTTCACCTGGAAGGGGGACCGCAACTGCCGGAGCGTACCGATCCGTTCGTCCTCCACCTCGGTGAACATGCCGGCTGCTACCAAATGGCTGTCGGTGAAGAGGTCATCCAGCGAATTGACTCGGGCGCAGGGGATGTCCTTGTCGGCCAAAACCGACATCCAGTCAGCCGTCGTGCGACCGGCTGCAAGTTCGGCCACCTTCCCATACAACTCATCAATGTGATCGCTCCGCAGCCCGGCATCAATGACCTTGTCCGCCGTCGCCCAATCATCGAGACCACAGATCTGGAAGAAGCGCACCCAGTGGCGCGTCGTGTAGGGCAGGATCGTCAGATAGCCATCCTGCGTTCGGTACGGCTTCCGGTTGGGCGACATCATCCGGTCGTAGCCAAGCTCACCCTCGGGCGGGACCAGCGTGTGTCCGGCAAGGTGCTCTGACAAGAGAAACGACACCATGCTCTCGAGCATGGGCGTCTCGATGCAAACACCCTCCCCCGTTGTTGCCCGCTTGACGAGGCCCGATGCCACCGCGAGTGCAAGGTGCAGTCCGACCGTCTTGTCACAGGCAATGGTCCGCACATACTGGGGTGCACCGGACGGGTCCGCGTTAAGCGCAGCGAGGCCCGAACGCGACTGAATGATATCGTCATACGCGGGTGCATCGCGATCCGGACCTAATTCACCGAATCCCGGTGAGTAGCAGTAAACGAGCCCCGGATTGATCTTCGAAAGCTCGTCGTACCCAAGGCCCAGGCCCGCTGCCGAGCGACTGCGCATGTTGTGCACCAACACGTCGGATTCGGCCACCATCTTCTTAAGGACTTCGCGCGCACGCGGCTGCTTCAAATCCAACACGACCGAGCGCTTGTTGCGGTTGTAAGCGAGGAAGCCGACACCGAGATCATCCCGCCGGGCGGGTCTGACGGCACGGAAGGCATCGCCAGCAGGCGATTCAACCTTGATGACATCCGCGCCAAGATCGGCGAGCATTTGCGTCGCGTAGGGGCCAAGAACGATCGTTGTGAGATCGATGATGCGGGTACCTTTCAGTAGATCGAACATATCGCGTGGCGGTCTCGCCCCTCACTCGGTTTCGCGCCATAGGCGCCGTCGCGGCAGAGTATACGTGGCATGCAGCGCGACGCGCATCGTTGGGCAGCACGCGCGCGGGGACAGGGCGCGCGCTCAACCCTCGCACCCCTGTGCTATGGTCAACGCATGTCTGGGCCACCGTCACACCGTGCACGAGCGACGCTCGGTTCGTGGGTTGATCGAATCGGTATTCCCCGGTATTGGCTGAAATCAAGCGCCGCCGAGATCAGCATGATCGCGAGCCGCTGCTTCAGTCACTTTCCGGCGCAGTGTCAACGGCGCCTGGATGTCATCAACTCGTCCCCCGCGCGCGTCAGCTTCGGGTGCGGCGACCAGCGGCGGGACGGTTGGTCGGGAATCGACCGACTCGGCACCGGCGCCGATCTGATCCTCGACCTGCGGCGGCCCCTTCCATTCCCCACGGCCTCCATCGATCTCTGCCACTCGGAGCACTTTCTCGAACACCTGTTCCCCGACGAAGGTGAACGACATCTGCATGAGGTTTGCAGGGTTCTGAAGCCGGGTGGTCGCTATCGCGTCGCAGTTCCCGATTTCCGCCGCTTTGTGTCGCACTACCTGGCGAAGGACGACGCCTTCTTCGAGCTGGCATTTCCCTGGCCCGATTCGCACCTCGAAGCCGTCTATTGCATCGCCAACTGGGGCGGCGAACACCGGAACATCTTTGATGTCGAACGTCTCTCGACCATGGCCACAACTGCAGGCTTCAGTGAAGTGACCGAGTCAGCAGCAAACGCCAGTTCCCTGCCCGAGTTGCAGATCGATATCAGCTCGCCCCAACGCATCGCCGAGACGCTCTACCTTGAGCTGATCAAACGGTGAGAATCCTCGTCGATGGCAGCAGCATCGATCCACAGCAAAAGGGTGTCGGCAACTACGCCTACCACCTGGTTGCTCAATTGGCAGAGCGGACCGGACACTCGATCCACGTGTTGGTGCACAGCGAAGCCGCGGCATGCCAACTCTCGGGCCTCGGGGTGACGACACACGTCCGGTCGCCCTGCGCCGAAGTCGTCAAGGGACTCTGGCAGGTGCCGGCCGAGATCAGGCGTCTCGACATCAATCTGTTAGTCAGTGCCAACGAGTGCATCGCTTTTTTCCATCGCGTGCCGCGGATCGCTGTCTGCCACGATATCGACGAGTTAATCGTGCGCGCCCAACAGCCAACCCGCCTCTACCGTCGCGCGCTCAACCGGCTCTGGTCGTCGCTGCGTGTTGTCGGTCTGCGCCGATGCCGGGCAGTGATCTGTAATTCGCGCTTTGTCCAGCAACAAGTCGTCGCGGCCTACCAGGTCGACCAGGCACGAACGGCGCTCGCATACTGCGGGGTGGACCCGGTCTTTTCTGACGTCGCGACAGAACCCGCAACCGAAGACGGCGGCTATCTGCTGCTGTTTGCGACCGGTGATTCGCGAGAGAACCCCCAGCTTATTCCTGAACTAATCGCTGCTCTACGTCGCCTCGGCGTCGACACGCCTGTGAGAGTCGGCACCGGACCGGACTCCAGGTGGCTTGAAGACGCTATTGGCGAAGCAGACGTGCGGGATGTTTCCTTCTTCGACTTTGTGCCCTGGCGCGAACGATCGCGCCTTGCGCGAATCTATCGGGACGCGGTGATCTACGTTGAACTCTCGGCCCATGAAGGATTCGGCATGCAGCTTGCCGAAGCGATGGCGACCGGTACGGTCTGCGTATCCTCTGGCCGGGGCGCGCTGACTGAGGTGGGCGGCCCCTACGCTATCAACCTTGGCTCTCTCGACCCCGAACAGATTGCGGTCACGATTCGCAACACCCTGTCGGCCCGTGATTCCACAAGGGGCGCCCCTGCCCAGGTCGAATGGACACGGCGCTACTCCTGGAAACTCATGGGAAAGGTTCTAACAGACGCGCTAGAAGGCGCATAGGCTGCGGCAATGCAGGGTCGACCCGATTCAGATGGTCCCGATTCGCTTCAGGCTCGCGCGCCCAACCAGGTCATTCGCTGGCGGCCCTGACATCGCTGATTTCAGGCATTGACGAGGCGGCGCCTGGCCGCGTGACACTCATCGACGCCGCCACATTGGCAAGCGCAACTGCATTTTCCAGATCGTTTCCGTCATGTAACGCCGCCGCCAGGTACCCCGCAAAACAGTCACCGGCCCCAGTCGAATCGACCACTTCGACTGACCTTCCTCCATGTCTGATCCGCCCCCCACCCGATAGCGTCAACACGCCATCAGAGCCCAGCGTAACGATTAGTGTGCCGGCAAACGCTGCAGGCGCACCTGCCTTCCCATGCAGAACCGGCCCCAACGGCCGATCGAAGATCTGCTCAAACTCGTGTTCGTTGACGACCAGAAAGTCCAACTGATAGAGCAGTTCCTGGGCAATCGGCTCGACGGGCGACGGATTGAGCAACGTCCTTGCCCCGAGTTGTCGCGCCTTCGTAAACGCCGCGAGCGCCGTCGCGACTGGTGTCTCGAACTGGGAGACCACAACGTCACCCGCAGCAAACGGTATGCCTTCGATGGTCGCCAACCCGACCTCCTGATTGGCACCTTGAATAACGATGATCGAGTTTTCCCCCTGGGCCACGACGATCAAGGCGGTGCCTGTCGGCGTGCCCGCCTTCACCTGAACCCGCGTGACATCGACGCCGGCCTCCGCCAGATAGGCCCTGAGATCGCTACCCGCCGCGTCGTCTCCCGTGCAGCCAATCATCGCGACGGCAGCGCCCGCCCGGGCCGCCGCGATCGCCTGGTTTGCGCCCTTGCCACCGGGGTAGTAGTTGAGATCATTTCCGGTCAGCGTCTCGCCGGGCCGCATGTGGCTGTCGCTGGTCGCGACGATGTCCTGATTGATGCTCCCGATAACGTAGACCGTCATGTCGTCAAGATCTCCTTTTCCTATTCGTTTCCTTCCAGAGCGCCGCCGCTTTTGAGGTCGTTTTGCGTTGTGGACGCTTCGCGACCCTTCGAAACCCAAAGTGTGATTCTGTCGGAAGAGCCCCAAAACGGAAAAGGAATGATAAGGGAAAGCGCGCAAGACTAAAGAAAAAGTCAGAGTATTCTGGCCACCCGAAACCCGAAGTCGTTGAGCACATTACCTTGCGGGCAGCTGAGACGGTTTGCCTGACTCAGGTCGACAGGTCGATCGGTGCAGCCCCTGCCCCGCCACGATCTTCGATTGAATGTGCCCCCGTCCGCAGTCCAGGCACTGCCGTCTACGGGAGCGCCTGCATAGGATTCGTGCCAGCACTCGGCTGCCCATTCCCACACATTGCCGCTCGTGTCATAGAGGCCCCAGCGGTTGGATCGAAAACTGGCAGCCGGAGCCGTGAAGACCTCACCGTCAAGGCAGTCCGAGAATACTGTCACATCGACAACGACAGCGTCACGCAGCGAGACGCCCCCGCCTTTAGCAAATTCATACTGCAAATCCATGGGCCAATGGCGTTCAGTTACAGTGCCACTACGCGCCGCGTATTCCCACTCGGATTCCGACGGCAAGCGGTAGCGTCGTTCAGCCCCCTCAAACCGACGATTCAGCCACTCAACATACGCCCGCGCGTCATTCCAGGAAACGCAGGTGACGGGATCATGCTCAGTTTGGGGAAAGCCCTGCGAGCGCCAATCGCGGTGTCCTTCAAATCGAAACACGTGGGTGTCAGCGTGATACGAGTAGCAACGCCGACCGGGCCTCTCCGCATCGGTTATGTAGGCAGTCAACGCCACAAATTGCGTGAACTCGGCGACCGTCACCTCACATCTCCCTATTGCGAACGGCCGAGCGATCTTCACAAGGCGAACTGGCTTTTCTCGAGCCAACAGAGATGCCGAACCCATCTCGAACTCCTCGCCATCGATGGTCACCATCTCAGGCGCGTCGCCAGGTTCATGCGCGCAGCGCGAGTCGTTGCCTTGTCCCAGCGTGACCCCCGGTAGGGTCATCAGCGAGAGTACCCAGGCGAGAAAGACGCCGCGTGGCCTCGCCACCTTTAACCCTCGATCCCTTCCGCGACCAGTCGATGCTTTATGAGTTCCGCAACACAATAATTCGAGCAACAGACTTCGTAGCATCTCACCCAGCGTGAATCGACGCGGTATGGGAAAGTGAGCCAACTGGCGGATCGGCCTGCCGCAGCGAGTGGCAATCCGAGATAGGCGTCGGTCGTAGACTTGTACCCACGATCTCCGTCCTCCTTCGTAAGAAGCCAAGCGTGAATAGCAAAGCGAGTCTCGCCATCAAACGTCCGCGGTATCACTTCGGGTTAGCCCTTGGTAATACGCCCTGATCCATGAGAATTGCGCAGTATTCGCCCGTTCCACCTGATGTCGCACAGATTGTGACGCAGGCGTCCGCTCCCACTCTCCACAGCAAGGACTTTAATCCTTCTGCATCAATGCTAACGACCCGTCCACGCTGTCAGATTTCTGCGATGCACGCGCAGAGATGCCGCTCCTTTATCAACCCAGCACCCAGTGGAATTATTCGGTCGCGTGCGACATGAGGGGCGGTTGATCGAGGTGTTGTCGGGCAGGACACTCGATCAGTTTCTGGAAAAACGGCTGTTCGCGCCACTCGGCATGGACGATTACGCGCTCCACGTGTCCCCGAGAAAAGCCGCCCTCTGGTTAACAACGCTCGGTACACGCCGCCCGCGGCTCCTCTCGGTGAACCGCAGGTGACCACCGACAATGCACTTAATATACCCGCACCTCGGCTCATTCGAGGACGACGCATCCCGGCCTGTATACCTCAACCAGTCACGGCCAAAACTGGACTATTTGTCCGCGCATTTCCGGGTCGATTTCGATGCATGGTGCGCGCCGGGCTATCATTGGCTGACAACCTTGCTGTGGACTAACTTTGGCGAGATAAGTGCACAGGACGTAGGCGAAAAAGACCCCCACCTAATCCATCCACGCCTGACCGACGGCGAGTTGGTAGCTGATTATGAGATCGTAGAATTCGTACTCGGTCACGGCCCACACGCATCTTGCAGATGTCGCCCCCACACCGACTCGTCCTCTGCCTTATCGTGACGGCACTCAGTCGCCGCCGGCAGAGGCCTCGCGCGCTTCTTTTTCCAGCAGGCGTGCCCCTCTGAGGATGTTACCCATCGAATAATTGCCCTCATGGCAAGCGTATTCGTACACCGGCTGGTCACTGCCCTTCCAGACATACTCGCCACTCCACTTGTCCGTCCATGCGGTCGGGTCATCCACCGTGAAGTTGTATAGCAGGTTGCCATCATCGAGGAGTGCGAACCGTTCCATCAGGTGCAGATTCTCATCACCGCCATACAGCCCCGTGTCCGCTCTGAAGTGTTTGGTCTCTACCACAAGTGTGTCGCCTTCCCACCAGCCGATCGAGTCCCCCAGCCAATGACGGACCTTGCCGTCCCCGTGCTTCGAGTTAAGACGGATGATGCGGGCATCGTGGACCATCTCCAGCAGGATCATCACGTGATCCTCGGTCTGGACGATGCGTTTGAAGTTGTTGTAGAGGCCGGGCAGCATCGGCGGTCCCGCGCTGAAGCCGAGCAGACACCGTTCTGCGAGTGCCAGCGTCTCGGGACCATCGAAGGGACCGGGACCCACTTTGCCCAGCCAGGAAGCCGTGCCGTCATTCACATAGGAAAAGGACTTGAAGTTCTTCGCCATCTTCGCCCTGCCTCGCGGCGTCATTGGCGGCTGCCGGCCATTGGGCGGATCGTAGATGATCGACGTGCGGAACTTTCCGTCGATCGTGAAAGCATCACTGCCACGATCGATCCAGAAAGCGTTGTAGCCCCCGACGGCGCCTGCACCAAACGCATGCTGACCATCGCCGCCGAGCACCGGCGCTTCACGTTCGGGATCGCTGTCCCGGTTGGCGCTCGCCGACCCGGCGGACGCCTGATCGGCCATTGCCCGCGCTTCCTCAGGGGTCATGAATCGCTTTTCGCCCAGGGCTCGCGGTCGATTCAACGGCGTCAAGGTTCCCGCGTCGTAGTTGCCAGTCAAGTCCGGCTTGCCAGCGGCCGTGCGCTGTAGTCCATCCGAAAATACCTCTCCGAACGGTAGGAAAACCAAGAGCGACAATACGAGTACGCTGCGAAGCATCACGATCTCCTTCAGGTTTTCAAAGACCTTAACATGCACACGCTAAACGCGGAACGACGTACGAGAGGGTTCGATTTCACCCCTACCGCGCCTGCGCTGCGGTGCCTGCGCCTGGATCACCGGCTGCTATCGTTCTGGCACCGCTGGTTCTCTGGATACGTGACGGCAACCAACAAGTCGACCGGTCTGTACAGATCAAAGTCGTCGTATGAAAAGCCCTCTGGCACCGGCAAAGCAGTTACCCAACTCGGCAAGCATCGAACGGCCATCTTCCTCGCATCCGAAGACGATACAGACCTCGGGGCCGTCGGCACCTCTCCCGGCGCGACGGCTGCGGGACGCGACTTTGCGGTTCTGCGGTGGCAGCGCGAAGACACGGGCGCGGGTAACCTTCAGGCGATCGGCTGGCTAGGCACGATCGTTCAACACCCCGACCGGCGGGCGATCACACAGGATATCGACGTCCATTGGGACAGCGTCGACAGCAAGTGGAATCTGGACGGCGAACTCATGCACAGCTCAATCGAGGGGACAGACGGTGTGGGTTTCGCTGCAACTGCCAAGTACGTGCCCCGACCCGGCGACCTGTACCTGCTCAACACCTGGGGATACGACAACAGAATCGATCTGAACGACCTCGGCTTTCTGAATCGCAACGACAACGTGGGCCTCTTCTTCGAGTTCTGACGACGCCGCCAGAACTTCGAACGGATACGCGACACCAACGGCTTTGTGGAGATTCTGGGCGAACTCAATGGCAACGGAAAGGTCATCGGCGCATTCGTCACCGCGCAGCAGGGCATGACGTTCAACAACAACGTCAACGTGTTTGGAAACATCTCTTATCGGCCGTCGATGTGGGACGACAGAAACAGTCGCGGTGCCGGTACCTTCAGGCTGGATGACCGCTGGTCAATCAGACTTGGTGTAAATACGCCGTCTGACAAACGACTCTCGCTTAAGGCCAACGTTCAGGTGCGGCAAGAACACGTCCACGGCGAGGAAGTCTCAACCAACCTTTCCATCAACTACTCGCCGGTCGATCGCCTCAGCGTCAACCTTGGGATCAGCTACGAGAAACGGGACAACTGGTTGCTGTGGCAGGACGGTTTGGACTTCTCCGGATTCGCGTCCGAGCGCTGGGGTCCAAACCTCAAAGTAGAGTCGTTTTTCACAGCGCGGCAACAACTCAGAGTGCTTGTTCAATGGGTCGCCATCCAGGCGACTGAGGACACGCATTACCGGGTCGAGAACAACCGCCCGCTCGTCCCACTCGACGACCCGCCCGTGGGCGATTCAAGTTCATTCGCAATCAGCGATCTGGTCATCCAGGCGCGGTACCGATGGCAGATTGCACCGATGTCTGACCTCTTTATTGTCTATAACCGCGGCGGCGGACTTCCCGGTGCATCCACCCAGTCGACCCTTGGGGATCTATTCGACGACACGTTGTCCGCACCCGTACGCGAGGGCATTGTCGTCAAGTTGCGGTATCGCTTCGGACTTTAGGGTCGCATCGAGGACATTAGCAATGAACACCTCAGGGTCTGGGTTGGGGTCAGCACCGATGAGCTTCAAGACCTCATGCTCACGCCCAATCAGCGGGGTGCGCGACCATCTGCACTCGCAGGGTATCGAATGCGAGTGCGCGCGGTTCCCCGGAGGCAACGACCATGTCTGCTGGCGCGGATGACTTGCGGGCGGTTTGATCTTTTTTTGCGCTTTCGCCCACAGCTTTATCGGCGTTAACGCCACGTCGCTGATGAACCATTAGAGGATGCGCTGACGGTTTGAATTCAACGCACTGCCACGCGATCATAGCCTCAGGATGTCACGAGGTTCACGACACTTGTCACCCGAACGGACTCACCCACCTGCAGCTCCTTGCCGGCAGAGCCTTCCACACACCCAGGTGATCAGGACGGCCATGCCCATCGATGACCGCCGCGTCGGCAACAGTCGGCACGTTCACGTTCTATCTGGATAGTCGCGTTTCTCATGCTGACGTTAGCGCCGCAAGTCGCGCAAGCCGGTGCGTGGGGTGTCGGGAGTTTCAACAATGACAACGCAGCCGACTGGTTTGACGAGGTGCAAACCCGAGGCTTGCCGGCGGTACACGGGGCCTTGGCCGGTTTGCACCGCTCCGGTTACCTCGACATAGACCGGTGCTCCGCGATCATCGCGGCTGCCGACCTGATTGCGTCGATCAGTGGTGGCAATACCAATCACTTGCCGCGACCGATCAGTGGCTGGAGCGCAGAACATAAGCGAACCGATATCACGACGCTCATACTGCCCGCTATAGCGGGGTTAAGGATGTGTGCCGACGCCAGCCGATCTGAGCTCGCCCAGCTTTGGATTGAGTCGTCGCCGCAAGAGTGGGACACGCACATAAAGCGGCTAACTGCACGGCTTGCAGCGCTGTCCCGACCATGAACATTTGCGTCTTTACCGATTCGAGCCAAGACCCGCGCAACCACGTCCAGCAGGTCAACTCAGCGGTGCTTTGCTCATGAAGTGTCCCCAATGCAGCCGCAATCAGTCGGTTCGCCGGTATGCGCTGCGGCCACTAAAAATATCAATTTTCCCTCAACCCCAAGGACGGCATCAAGCTCAGTGATGGCGGCTTTCTGGCGGCAATCAGAAGCGCGGGCGAGGGACGGGGCCAGGCCTTTACGCTCAACATGCTCTATGCGACCGTCGCGTCGATGCGCGCCAGACGGAGCTGGCACAACACGATCGCATTCGGTCTCATCTTTCTAATTTCCGCATTCGTACTCGCAGGTTTCCTGACCCCCTGGTCAGCGCTCGTGTCGGTGCCGATCGCCCTCTACCTCGGATATCGGTCCGAGCTCGGACCGAAGACACAACAAAGCGACTTCGACACCACCATCAAACGGTGGGACAAGGCTGGACGGGAAGTCCCGGGGCTGATCCGTGCACCGTAACTCGTCGCACCACCTGACGATGATGTCGAGGACAACATTTTCGATTACGGCGCAGATGGCATTTTGCTGATCGATGAAGAGGTGATCGTTGACGTGCTGGTGGCCTACGGCTTCCACACAGAATCTCGAATGCTGGTCATGGCAGAAACGGGTTACCCGGACTACCTGCTCGCACACGCGGTGAGGCTGATGCGAGACCAGCCGGAACTGCCGGTATACCTCCTGCACGCGGTCGGCAACAATATGCACAAGCGCCTCGCGTCAGGGTCAACGCCGTGGCCCGCCATGGGCAACTACGTGGACCTGGGATGGAACGAGAATATGGTGCGCAAGCTCCCGGCGCTGCGCGGCATCCCCGACAAGTCCCCGGATGACCGCCGATTCTGTGCCGCTGCCGATGCTAAGTGGCGCGCTCGGGGCCGCGGTGGTGGGCCACCTGACCTTTGCCCAGATGTTTGAGTCAACAGGAATGCGCGGCGGCGGGTTCTTGTTTCACAGTGAGTCCGATTTCGGCTGATGGGCGACAGCCACATCCGTCGCCTGGCCGCTTTGCGCGGTTCCTCTCGAGGTTACTTCACCGACCCGTCGAGCCACGCGCCACACAAAGGTCAGGACCCGGCCCTCGCATTCCATCTCGACGCAGCGATGCCGCATCGCAAGGCGCAAGCGCAGGACCGCAATCTCTCGATTCGGTTCGCCGGCGCGTTGCGATGCCCTGCAAGCGTGGACACCATCCTGACCCTGTTTCGGCGCGGCCCCGACGCACTTCGAAAGTCACTGCGCGGTGACTTCGTGTTTGCGATCGTTGACGCCGACAGCGGTCAGACCCATCTCTTTCACGATGCTGTTGGCGCACGCGCGCGCTACTGACCCGTCATCAGCAGCGACTGGCCTACGCCAGCGAACCGAAAGCACTCTGGTCGGTGCCTGGCTTCTCGCGCCGCATCCGCCCCGCCGCGCAATACTTCAGCATGAGTTTTGTACCCCACGGGTCGATGCTGGAAGGCATTCACGAACTCGGCGCCGGTGACTGGCTAACCTTTGATGCGACCGGAAACCTCCTTTCCAGTCGTCGCTGGTTTGCGTTCGAGGACCCGGCTGTCGAGGACTGTGACGATGATCAGTGGGTCGCCCGTTTCAGACAAACGCACCATGACGCGGTGCACGAACGACGCCGTCCTGGCCCATCAGCTCTCTTTTTTTGTCCGGTGGCATCGACTCCAGCGTCGTTGCCGCCGAACGTTGTCAGCAATCCGATGACCCCGTCCACATCTTCGCAATCCACTTTGCCAAGCGGTATCCGCACGAACTCGAGTATGCCGCGAGCGTCGCCAAACGGATCGGCTCAACGCACGAGGAAGTCGAGATAAAGACCCGAGATTTCGTGCCGCGTTTACGCCAGATGGCCTGGCACCCGGATGATCCCATCGGCGATCCGGTCGCTATACCGAACTTCGCACTCTCGCGACACGTCGCGACGATGGGCTTCCACGATGTGTTGGAACGGTGAGGGCGGCGACCCGCTGTTCGGTGGCCCGAAGAACGTCGGCATGATGTTGCATCACGGGTACGGGTCGGGCGAACAGCCAAAGATCAGCCGCGTCAGGGAGATCAAACGACAAGGCATATTCAACCCCGACACGGTTCAACAGATCCTGCGCTACGACCTTGAAGGCCAGGGCCGCTATGGCATCCGCCTCTGGATGCTGCTCACCTTCGAGCCGTGGCGCCGCCTGGTCATCGACAATGAACCGGTTTGGCGGGGCACTCCCGGATTCCCCGACTTGACCGATCCTGCGGGCTGGCGCAGCCTTGGGCTTTTGAATACCACGCCGCTCACAATTCCAATCCGCTACGCATTCATGGCCCTCGGCCTGGGGCTCTGCCTCGCCTACGCTGGCAATGCCGAGGGCGAGATCGTGAGTGCAACGCTGCCGGCGAGCCGTTCCGTGCAGGTCGATACGCCGGCCACTGCTTTCGGTACGATCATCAACGCCGGTTCAGCGACCGCAACCGACTGCGGTCCACACATCGACGCGGCATCGGGACAGTTCTCATACCACGCGACTGATTCCGCGACCAACGCGATCGACCATTCGGTTGCGCCCAATTTTCCGGTGGATATCACATCAGGTGCGAGCCGATCCTTCGTCTTCTCCCTGACCCCGCGCACGGTGATGGAAGAGACAGTCGTCGAAGTCGTGTTCGATTGCTCCAATACCCTGCCAGCACCCGTCATCGAAGGGCTCAACACCCTGCTCATCTCATCGGGTCACAACCCCACACCGGACATCGTCGCCATTGCGGCCTCGCCGGGCGGCATCGTCTCGCTCGTCCCAACCGCAACATCAACGGCAAGCGCGGGTGCCTTTGCGGTAGCAACAGTGAACGTTGGCGTTGGCGCAACAATCACGGTCTCTGCCGACACCAACGGCACCGCACTGCCGGTGAGCTTCGGCATGTGTGAGACCGATCCCGTCACTTCGCATTGCACGGGTCCACTCGTACCGAGCGGAGGAGGACCGCTTGCCCTCGACATCAACGCGGGCAGCACTCCCACGTTTGGCGTCTTTGCAGCAGCGAGTGACCCCATCGCATTTGACCCGGCGCATCATCGTGTCTTTGTTCGTTTTCGGGACGCCGCCGGCGTGACCCGCGGCGCGACCAGTGTTGCGATTCGCACCTGCGGCGCCGGTGACGCGGACTGCGACGGTCAACCAGACAGCGCCGCGCAGTCCTGGTCACTTGAGCCGTCGATGCCGAGCGAGCGCGGGACCACACCTGCGGCCGTGGCTGCGATTCTCGATCACGTCTTCACGGACGCTGCACTGCAAGCGGCGTTGCTCATCAAGGACGGTTACGCGATCGGGGCGCGTTATGCGCCAGGTTTCGGCGCGGACGATCACGGCACAAGCTGGTCCGTGGCAAAGAGCCTCTATGGTGCCGCGGTCGGTGTCGCAGTTGATGAAGGACATCTGCCTGCGCTCGACCAACCCGCCAGCGCGGTGCTGACCGAATGGCAGGGTACGGATAACCATGCGATTACGATCAGACAGATTCTCGAGATGCGATCCGGCATCCCGGACACCGGCATCTTTTTCGCTTCCGATCAGAGTGCATTCGCACTCAGCCGCGAGCGCAACCAGACGCCGGGAGCGGCCTTTCAATACTCAAATCCCGGTTCACAACTCATGGAGCCGCTGCTCACGCGGTCAACCGGCATGGATGCGCACGCCTGGCTCATCGACCGGATTCTTGCGCCGATCGGCATTAACCCGGCAGGCATCGGTCTCTGGCGCGACCCGAGCGGCGAGCATGCCCTGACCTATTGTTGTGTCGATATGACGATCGATCAATTCGGCCGGTTCGGTCTGCTCATGGCGCGTGGCGGCGCGTGGCGCGATGAACAGGTCGTTCCCCGGGACTTCGTCCTGCAGAGCCTGTCTGCTCAAAGCACTTTTTATGGCCTGCAGTGGTGGGTGTTGAACCAGAGCTTTTTCAGCGGCCGCCCCGTCAACATTGATGTGAGCGCGGCCCTCGGTCTCGACGGCCAGAAGATCTATGTGTGGCCGGAGGCCGACGTTGTGCTGGTCGTGCTAACACGGTACCTGCATGCCCGGGAGCGCGGCTACGTCCTCAGCCTGTCGAACTTCCCCAACACATGCTCGGCACGTAACACGTGCACGATATCGGCCGGCCCCACCGTGCCCGCTTTCGACCAGTATCAATTGATGGGGCTGCTTGAAGCCCTGCGACCCTGAAGAGGAATCGTCAGGTATAACAATTTTGGGGCAACAAAGAGCCAGACCCCGGGTGGGAGCGCCGGATCGATTTGTCCTCGATGCGGTCTGGACGTACGATAGCCTCATGCGGGCCCAACCCTGACCACCACGAGAGCTCTATGACTAACCAAGACATGACCATTACACCCATCGACGCAACGCTCGGCGCAGTGGTGACGGACATCAGCCTTAAGGATCTGGATGACGAGGCCTGGTCCAGCTTGTACGCGACCTTTCTGGAATACGGCATTCTGGTCTTTCCCGGCCAGCATCTGAGCGACAGCGATCAGGACGTGTTCGCCCGGCGCTTTGGCGATATCGAGCAGTTGTCCCCGCTGCAGAAAGGCGCGACCGTGCGAATCTCCAACAAGAAGGCGGACGGTTCTGTCGCGACAATTGCGGACCCGCAATTCAAGCTGCTGCGCGGCAACGAGGGCTGGCATACCGACAGCACCTACATGCCGCTCGCCTCCAAGGCGGCGATGCTCGCTGCCATCACCGTCCCGTCCGAAGACGGAGAAACCGAATTCGCCGACATGCGGGCAGCGTGGGACGCGCTCGACGCCGACCTGCAAGCCCGGCTTGAACCCCTGTCGGCGTACCATTCACTCTATTACTCACAGGAACGGGCGGGGTTCACCCACGACACGGACAATCTCTACGGATTCCACGACAAGGGCGCACCACTGCGGCCTGTTGTGAAGACCCATCCCGAGACCGGACGCAAATCGCTCTACACAGGCCGCCATGCCTACGGTATACCCGGCATGGACCCGCAAGCGTCAGAAGCGCTGCTCACGAATCTCTTGTCCGATGCCTGTCAGCCACCCCGCACCTACAAACACACATGGACGCCCGGCGACATTGTCGTCTGGGACAACCGCTGCGTCATGCACCGTGCGCGACCCTACGACACGACCCAGGAACGCGTACTTCGCGGCTCTCGTGTCGCAGGCGAGGCCGCCTCGGAGCTTGCACCGACCTTTGCCGATGAGCGCGCCGGGTCTTTCAATCCGACCACATCGAACAAGTCGTCCGCTGCCGCGGGTGCAACCGCCAGCTAAGCTCGCGACCCACATCGCCCTCGCTGTGACTCCCCGGAACCCGTTACGTCTCCGGGAATGAGCAGCAATGCGCAAGGTGCGTTCGACTCGGCCCGACGTCCCCGCCTCACCGATCTGATCGTCTGGGAGACAAACCGAGAAATCAGTGGTCATACATATGTCAGGTGCGACCAT
>CAVOBC010000061.1:0-17590 GCA_963693635.1 Gammaproteobacteria bacterium
CCAGAATCGTCTCGTCGCCACCGACAATGGTCCGGCCCTCTTTGCGGGGGGCGGTGATCGATGCGGCGGGAACCAGCGGCAGGTAGATGCTGAACACGGTGCCTTCGCCTTCAGTGCTGTCCACGTCAATCAGGCCGTTGTGCTGCTTAACGATCCCGAATACGACCGCAAGGCCGAGTCCGGTCCCCGCACCCTCGGGCTTGGTGGTGAAGAATGGCTCGAATACGTGGCGGCGGATGTCGGGCGACATGCCGGACCCGCTATCGGTGATTCTGAGCAGTCCATATTCGCCGATCTCAGCCCAAGGGTTGAGGTCGGCAAACCCCTTGTCTACGCTCGCTGTCGCAGTTTCGATGACGAGTTGTCCGCCGTGTGGCATCGCGTCCCGCGCGTTGACGACGAGGTTGATCAGAATCTGCTCAAGCTGCCCGCGGTCGGCGAGCGCGTCGACTTCGTCATCGCTGGTGACGAGGCTGATCTCGATGTTGGCGGGGATGAGCCGCTGGATCATGAGATCGAGGCCAGCGACGAGTTCGTTCAGGTCGAGCAATGACGGTTCGATAATCTGACGTCGGCTGAACGCGAGCAGTTGCTGGGTCATTTCTGCGGCGCGTTCGCCGGCAAGCTTGATTTCGTGCAGGTACACGCGGGGGTCTTCGCTGCTAATGCTGTCGTTTGCCGCGAGGTCGGTGTAGCCCAGGATCGCAACCAGCAGGTTGTTAAAGTCATGGGCAACCCCGCCTGCGAGTTGGCCGATGGAGTCAATCTTTTGGGTCGCTTGCAGTTGTTGTTCGAGAATCTTGCGTTCGTGCTCTTGTTGTTGGCGCTGGGAAATGTCGCGGACGATACCGGTGAAGTGGCGTTCATCGCGAAGCGTGTGAGCGGCAAATGAGACCTCAACCGGAAGGGTCTGGCCTGACCGTGTGAGTCCGTTCAGGCTGGCAGCAACCGGGAGCGCCCTGTCGCCACCGGTGGCAACCGCGTCGTCTTGCTTCCCGGTGGAGTCGACGGTATCGCTCCGAAGAATCTGGTAGATCGATGGCATGATCTCGGTGATGCTGGTACCGAGCAGGTCTGGCACATCAAAGTCGAACATTTGATGCAGCGCCGGGTTTGCGAAGGTGATGATTCGATCAACATCGATCGTCACGATGCCGTCCTGGGCGGTCGTGGTGATGACCCGATAACTCTCTTCGCGCTCCTGAAGTTCAAGCGCAATATGCTTGCGTTCATTGATGTTGCGCACGGATGCCATGTAGCCGATCACAGCGCCCCTGTCGTTCCGTTCGAGGCGTGCGCGACCTTCGATCCACTGATCGCTGCCGTCGGTGTGACGCAGTTGGACCTCGAAGACCACTGGCCTCGTATCATGTGCGCTGTGGCTCTCGACGTCGGTCAGGGCCGGAAGTGATTGATTGGCGGGCGTCGTCAGCAGATCGTCCAGATTCATGCCGCAAACCTGCTCGGCGGGTCTGCCACTCAGTTGCTCAATGCCGTCGCCGCAAAACGTGACCTTGAGCGCCGGATCCAGATGCAGAACGACCTCGTCGTGATGCGCGGGCATGGTTCCGCCAGCACTGTCCGTTCGTGTTCGCTGCAGCTGCTCCTCGGTGAACCGGAGCTTCGTTGTAAGGAGGGTTTGGTGGTATTCGAGGTCGTGTAGTCGGACGGCATGCACGTTGATCCGCTGCCATAGTTGTCGGGCACGCCGCGCTTCGCCGCCGCGGTCCCGGTAGTTCACGACGAAGTGGGCGCCGCCGCCGGTCGCCTGGTACTCGACCTCGGCTTTCTGCAAACCCAGCGCCTCGGGCGCGCCGATGATTTGTCCGACGAGGGAAAGGTGCAGCGCGTCTGACGGCGAATAGCCGGGGAGCATTTGCAAATCCAGGTGCATGACGCCGGATGCGGGTTCTGATGTGCTGATCTCGAGCGGCAACGCGCGGGCGATCTCGCCGGATTCGCCGAACCGCGCGAGCAGTTCATCGCGAACGCTGTAGGTGAGCCGGCGGAGCAATGGCACGGCGTATCGGGACGCCGCGGCGGCCCGCGCGAGTTCGATCATTTCGACCTGGTTCAGATGTTCGTTGAGGTGGCTGATGAAAACCCGATACGAGACCCAGTCCGTGAAGCGGTTGGGATTGGTCAGATGGTCGCGTGAGTAAGGCAGGTTCTTGAAGAGGTCCTGGGACGAGATCGGCTTGCCGACCTGGAGCAGCCAGGAGATATTTCGACACGAGGCTTCTCCCAGCTTGGACAGATGTTCGAGATCGCCGAGGGCAAGGCGATTATCAGGCGTGTTCATGCGCTCGCTTCCGGTTCGGCGTTGCGTTGCTCTTCGAGCTTCGCGCGGCACAGGTTCGCGATTTCGGGATACGTCCACAGATCTTCGGTACCTTTGGCGGTGATCTGATAGGTGCCCCTGGCGATCCGCTGAAACCAGCCGTAGAAATTCGACGACAGGATGCTCGTCGTCCTGGCACCGGTGCCGAGGTTGCGCAACGCGCCGGGTGTCGTCGGCCCGACCTCGCGCAGGCACCAGGCGACGTAGATTGCCGACTCCCGGTATGCCGTGACGAGCTTGGTGCGCGTGCTGCCAGCAACGTTGTAGTCGCCCGAGCGCTCGGCGACTTCCGTGATCACAGCGCGGCGTTTCGCTGAGACCTTGCGCCTGCGGTATGGGAGCGGGTCGAACACGACCTGGACCGGCTTGATGCGGGCCGGGTCGACCGTGATGAGCCCCAACTCAAGTTGACGCAGGATGCGTTTGACGCCTTTCCAGTGGCTGCTGCGTCGGGTGCTCCGTTTTTTGGTCTCGGGTGCCGGGACGGCGACGTAAACAGACTCCGAGATCCGCTGGCGATCGGTCGCCTGAACGAGTAATTCCATGTTGGCGCTGGTCTTGAGTTCCACGACGACCATGTCGTCCCCTTTCATTGCGACAACATCGCAGTCCCGAACCTCCGCCCGCACGGTGTACCCGTTTGTCTCGAAGAATCGCTTGATGGGGGCGTAGAGGTCGGTTTCTTTCAAAGCCTTGATCCGTGGTGGGTATAGATCCGCCTGGTGGGTATAGAGCCGGCTGGTCGGTAGCAGCCGTCTCGGAGGTAGGGAACCAGGCAACTCTCGGGTCCCGAGCGGGCTGTCTGTATGGTCGAGCGCCGTGTTTCACAACAGGGCCTCCACGGTGGTTGTTCATCACGCGCCGTTCGTATCTTGGCCAAATCTGAGCGGTCCGGCAAACATGTCACACCGGTTTGGCCGTGTTCTCGCGGAACAGCGTAACGAGTCGTTCGCGGAAACCGCCGAAGCCACCGTTGCTCATTACGACAAAGTGCTGATTGGTGCCGGGGCGATAGCGCTGCTCAAGATGGCGGAGGATGTCGCCAACAACGCCGAGGACCGTCGCGTTTTCCGCGTCGACCGCGCGTTCGATGTCCCAATCTATGGGGGCGGGTTTGAACCAGACGGTGTGATCTGCGGCTTCTGTGGCGGATCGTAGTGACGTCGCGTGAGTACCCTTGCGCATGGTATGCGAAGCGGGCTCGATGACCGCGATGATCTCGGCATTGTCGCCGATTTTCTGGCGCAGTCCCCGCAGTGTTGTTTCAATGGCAGTTGGGTGATGAGCGAAGTCGTCGTAGACCACGGTCGATCCATGCCTGAAGATGACCTCCATCCGGCGTTTGACGCCTTCAAATGAGCTGAGCGCCGCGCAGGCGTCGGCAACGTTTACGCCAACGTGATGCGCGGCGGCGACGGCGGCAAGCGCATTGCGGATGTTGTGCTCGCCAGACAGAGCCCAGTTGATGTCCCCGCTTTGCTCGTGAAACCTGACACTGAACTGACCGGCATCGCGGGTCGACGTGGACGCCCGCCAGTCGCCTGTCGCAAGGTTAAAGGACTGCCTGGGTGTCCAGCAGCCGATGTCGATGACGGCATCCAGGTTTTCATCACCGGCGGCGTGAAGGATCAGGCCGTTCTCGGGGACCGTGCGCAGGAGCAGGGCGAACTGGTCCTTGATCGCCGCAAGATCGGGAAAGATGTCGGCGTGGTCGAACTCAAGGTTGTTAAGGACAAGCGTCTGTGGTTTGTAATGCAGAAACTTGGAGCGGCGGTCGAAATACGACGTGTCGTACTCATCGGCTTCGATCACAAAGAGGCGTCCGCCGCCCAGTGCCGCAGATCGCCCGGAATTTAAGGGGACGCCGCCGATAAGATAGCCCGGGTCCATGCCCGCCGTTGTCAGAATGTGAGTGAGCATGCTCGCGGTCGTGGTCTTGCCATGGGTGCCGGCGACCGCCAGTACATGCCGGTCTGCGAGCAGATAGCGACCGAGCCACCCGGCGCCCGAGGTGTACGGCAGACGTTCGGCAAGTACGTACTCGACGGCCGGGTTACCACGCGGTAGCCCGGCGTTGCCAATGATGACGAGATCGGGCCGGTCGTCAAATGCGCGCTCATCGAAACCCTCGTGGAGCGTAATCCCGGCGTCGCTGAGTTGGGTGCTCATGGGTGGATAGACGTTCTTGTCTGAGCCGGTCACCCGGTGGCCAAGGTCGCGCGCGAGGAGCGCAATGCTGCCCATGAGCGTACCGCAGATGCCGAGAATGTGAAGGTGCATGGCTTGTGAATCCCCCCGGATTAATCTTGCTTTCCCAATGAGGGACTCCGCCACGGAGGCATGGATTTCGCGATCGCTTTGCGAGTTGCCAATGGCATTGGCACCCGGGTTACTCGGACCAAATCGACATTGCTGAGCCGCTTTTTTGTCGAGATCGGCTGAGACCCGCGATATTTAATAACTCATGTCACCATGAGAGTGCAGGAGAGCACCTTTTAGCAATCTGTCGGATCATCGCGGCCATTGTAGCCCGTGAACGGATCGTCGCAGGGTACGCCAACGCTGATTTGGTTTTTGATGGCGACCTCGCCCCGGGCGGCCGTGGCGGGGCGATGGCCTGATTGTTGTGGGTCGTGGCTGGTGTCTCGGGTATTCTTGCGCGCTCGCCAGCACAGACGGTCCTTTTTGAAACCCATCCACTACTTCTTCCTCGGCACCGGCAGTTGGTTTCTGGCGTATGGGTTGCAGTCAGTTATCTTTGCCTGGCTGGTGACGATGGTGCTGAACGAATCGGCGGCGATGGTCGGGGTCGCGCAAATGGCGTTCCTGGCACCCGCCATGTTTCTCATGCTGCTTGGCGGCAGTCTGGCGGACCATTTTGGGGGCCGGCGCCTGGCGCTCGCCGGGCACGCGCTGGCGGCGTTTGCGCCGCTTTTTCTGTGTATCGCTACGTTGCTGGGCGATCTGAGTTATTCCCTCGTGATCGTCTTCGCAGTCATCATGGGTTGTGCTCAATCACTGGTGACGCCTGCGAGGGACGGTCTGGTTGCCGTCGTCGCTGGTGGCCGAATTCAGCGCGTCGTGGTCCAGGCGAGCATGATCCAGTTCGGGATCCAGATGTGTGGGCTCCTGATTGCCTCGAAGGCGGATCAGGTTGGTGCTTCGGTGATGCTCTTCCTGCAATTTTCGATCCTTGCGGCCGGTTGCGTGACCTATTACCTGATGAAGGTAGAGCGCCACGAGCGGCGCGAGGTCGACGCGCACATCTTTCGGCACATGGCGGTGTCGATTTACGAGGGTTTTCTCACCGTCAGGGCCTCGCCATCGATGCGCATTGTTGTGGCCCAGAACTGCGCCGTCGGCATCTTCTTCATGGGCTCCTATATCGTCAGCATGCCGCTCCTGATACGCGACATCTATGCCGGGTCGTCGGCGGAGTTGTCGTACATCAACACGGCCAATGCGTTCGGTCTCGTGATCACCATTTTTATCCTGCTGCGATTGGGCGACGTGTATCGCCAGGGGCGGGCCATGCTGATTGCCCATGGCCTCGGATGTCTCTTCCTCGGTTCGATGGGGATGGGCTTTTCGTTCGAGATGGTTGTCGGTCTGGCTTTTTGCTGGGGGCTGTGTGGCGGGATTGGTATGACGATGTCGCGCACCATCATGCAGGAAGGCGCGCCCCCTGATCAGCGGGCAAGGATGATGGCGTTCTACTCCTTCTCGTTCATGGGTGCGGGCCCGGTAGGAGCGCTCTTCAACGGATTCCTGGTCGACTGGTTTGACCCGGGCACGGCCCTGATGATCTCGTCGGGCCTGATGCTGGTATCGGTGACCACGATTCGTCTCACGGCCGGACTGTGGCACGTGGACTCAAGGGATGGCCCGGCGGAAGTCCTTTCCGAAGTCAGGTGAAATGGTCCGAAGTCGGCTGAAGGAGCCTGAAGTCAGGTGCAACGGCTTGACCCGAGGTACAAACGGCCACGTCTCCCGTCCGAGGTTCGTGTGCACTTTGTCCATGGGCAGGCCTCTGCGGAGAGGCTGGCCGCTCGGCTTCGACCGGTTCGCGCGATCCATGTGACCTGCGCTTCATGTGATGGCGGGGGTGATCCGGCGTCCGCGAAGTTGGCCTCGATTGCGTCTTTGATCAAAACGACGTTCTGAAGGTTCTTGTTGAAGTCGATGACGGTGGCGCGAAGGCGCGGTCGGCTCATGATCCGCACCTTCGACTCCGTGTTGTTAATGCGCCGCGTGACGATTCGGATGCGCTCACCGCCAGGACAGCGGATGCCGTTCGCGCGTGGATGACGAGACCTGTCAGGTCCGTTTGTTCAATCGTCAGGTCCGGATCGTTGGTCGTGCCGCACAGCGCGTTCACGCAGAGTGCATGCACTTCTTCGGCAGGCCTTGCGAAGGTGAGGTCGATTTCCTGGTGGACACGACGTCGCGAGACGTCAAAGCCTTTTCGGCTAACCGGTCGGTCGCAGTCGGAAGAGAATCTGTCGAACACCGCCCCGCCGATGATGGCGGCCGCCGCGGCGATAATGCAGGCGAGATCTGCTGAGGCCATCGCGCTTGTCGAGGCCAGGGCCAGACCGCCAATGATCGCGCCGGAGGTAACGCGATTCGCCAGTACTTGGACACGAGGGGGTGCTCTTTGTCGGTAAGTGAAGAGCAGTCTAGGTCTGACAAATTGATATTGTTATGGCAGAGGCCGCCCATACGGCAGCCACGTCATTCCGGCTGGCTCAACCGGGGCCGAATGTGTGAAGCTCTCTGTTCAGGTTTTTGAACGAGCGGCGGGCATTCGACGTGGGAGGCCCCCTCGGCGGACGATTTCTTAGCAACTGGAGGACGCGATGGCGTTACTGAAGGAAGGCGACAAGGCTCCTGATTTCACACTGCTCAATCAGGATGGAAAATCGGTGTCCCTTGCTGATTTTGCCGGCAAGCAGGTGATCTTCTGGTTTTACCCGCGTGCGAGTACCGGTGGCTGAACCCGCGAAGGGCAAGGGTTCCGTGATCGAATCCAGAAAATCAGCGAAAAGAATGCGGTCGTCCTTGGCATCAGCAATGACGCACCGGAAAAGAACCAGAGATTCCAGCAGAAACAAGCGTTTCCGTTCGACCTTCTCTGCGACACGAGCCTCGACGTATCTGTCGCCTACGGTGCGGCTCCAGACACGGGTGCCGGCAAGGCGAACCGCATCAGCTATCTGATCGGCGCCGACGGCAGGATTGCGAAGGTCTACGCCAAGGTGAAGGCGGCGGAGCATCCAGAGGAGGTGGTGGGGGACCTCGCCTGACAGGGTGCAGCCCTGCACCACCCGAGCTAACGCTCGCTACCTGATCGTTGAGAAGTCGGGTTCGCGCTTTTCTCTGAATGCGGCGAGTGCCTCCGTATTGGCGGGACCGCCGCGCAGCTTTGCGAGGCCATCGTTTTCTGCTTTGGCATTGGTTCTCATAGCGTCCCGGTGCGGTGCCATGATGAGTTCCTTGGTCTGCATGAGTGATGACAATGGCATCCTCGCCATTGTGCGCGCACGCTCAATTACGGCGGCAAGAAAACCGTCATCAGGCAGCACTTCTTTTGCGAGTCCGCTCGCCACGCATTCGGTCGAACTCATCCACTCCGCCGAGAGCAGAAACCAGCTCGCGTTCTGACGACCCATCAGGTGGGGGAATGTGTATGTGGAGCAGGCTTCTGCAGTCAGGCCGAGCGCCGAGAAAGGGCAGCGCATGCGTGCACTCTCAGCCATGAACGCGGTGTCCGCAAGGCCGAGGATCGTGCAACCGATGCCGACCCCGAGCCCGTTCGCGGCGACGATAAAGGGCTTTGGAAAGTCGATGATGACGTCGACCATGCCGGGGAAACCGAAGGTCGCTTCGTTTCGGTTCTGACCATCTGACGAAAGATCCGCGCCCGCCGAGAACGCGCGTCCCTGGCCGGTCACGACGACGACTTTGACGGCATTGTCTTGCCCGGCAGCGACGAAGGCCTGCGCGAGCGCGTCGAACATGGCACCGTTGAATGCATTCAGTGCCTGCGGTCGATTCAGCGTCAGCGTACGGACGCCCGCCTCATCATCGGCGAGCACGAGGGGTGCGTCCGTTTGGGCGTCATTGTTGGCAGAGTTAGTCATTACAGGGGTCTCTTTTTGTTTTAAGTGTGGTGGCTTGAATCAGGCGTGGGGATTAGGGCGTGGCCGTGCGTGCTGTCCGATTTGCCCTTTGTTGGCGGTTGTCGAAGAATCCGGGTCAGTGCTGGTCATGAAGAAGCCTGATACGAGAAAGCCAAGACGAGAAAGCCAGGTACGAGAAAGCCAGGTACGAGAAAGCGTGCACATTTGCGAGCGCAAACAATACCAGCATTCGTCGGCGCCCAACTGAAGACGGCAGTGCGGCTGCCGAGGTAAGAGACAAACCGGGAGACGCACGTGGAACGAGCAGAGAGCGAGCAGTGGCTTGGACAGTGCGAGAGCCGCCTTTCCGTCGCTTGGCCTGTTGGGCTATTCTTGCCGCCGTCAGGAAGGGACCGATTAGACGGGGCAGATCAGCGCGACGGATTGCCGCCCGGGACCTTGCAAGGTTGCACGGGGCCGACGATAGATAAAGCAAAAGTACCAAGGAGCTAGAGCATGAAACTAGGCATTTATGGCGGCAATGTCCGCAGGGGAAAGGGGCTCGACAGTCTGGTCGATGAAATTGCCGACATGGAGCAACGCGGCTTCAACAGCTATTGGATACCGCAGGTGGGTACGTTCGATGCGTTGACCGCTATCGCACTCGCTGGCAGCAAGACCAGCACGATCGAGATGGGTACAGCGGTCGTGCCGTCCTATCCGCGCCATCCGAACGCTCTGGCGCAACAGGCCGCGACCGTCAATGCGGTCACGGGCGGACGCCTTGTTCTGGGTGTTGGCCCATCCCATGCGCCAGGCATCGAAGCGCTTGGCCTCAAATATGACCGCCCGGCCCGGCATATGCGCGAATACGTCAGCATTCTCAAAGCGCTCGGTGACGAGGGCTCGGTCGACTTTGACGGCGAGATGTACCAGATGCGGGCCGGCTTCGCCGTTCCCGAAGCGCAGCCATTTCCTGTCGTTATTTCTGCGCTTGCGCCGCTCATGCTGAAAGCGGCCGGCGAAGTTGCCGACGGCACCGTGACCTGGATGGTAGGCAGGAACACGATCGCGAACAGCACGTCACCACGGATTCGTAAGGCTGCAGCCGATGCAGGTCGCCCGGAACCGCGCATTGTCTCGGCTGTGCCGCTTTGTGTACACGATGATGCGGATCAGGCGCGTGCCCGTTCAGTGCAGATCTTCCAGCACTATGGCGCGCTCCCTAACTACCGGCGTCAGCTTGATGCGGAGGGCATCGACCAGGCTGGGGAAATAGCGGTGGTCGGCAACGAGGACCAGGTCGCCGAGCAACTGCAGGGCTTCTTTGACGCGGGTGCTACTGAAGTGATTGCAAGCGTATTCCCGGCCGGGGACGACGGCCGCGCATCGTTTGCACGGACCTACGATCTGCTGTCAAAGCTCGCGGCGGCGTAACCTCACACAGGACCCATGCACCGGCCTGGTGGACGGGCCGGTGCAGGCTCAGAGCCTGCACCGCGAGCATCGCCGTGATGTTCGCATGTAGATTCTGTTCGTCACCTTGTTTCTTGGAGTCGGCTCTTGGGATCGGCTCTTGGAGTCCGTTCCTGCGCCGTACTCGTTGGTCAACGATCACCCTTCCAGTTCCTGGGCAAATGCCAGGACGTGTCCGTCGACGTCGCGAATGTAAAACTCGCGCATCCCCCATGGTGTGTTCCGTGGCGGGATGAATATTGCGACGCCTTTCGCTTCGAGGTCAGCGGCCATCCGGTCGGCGTCTTCGAGGACGAAAAAGAGGTGCATGTGCTCGCCTGCCGCAACAAACGGAATCGAGGGGTCCGGGTCGTCAACGAGCTTCAGGTGAAAGATCTGCTCACCGGTCTTGATGCCGGCGTAGAAGTCCTCGTATCGAAAGTCGAGTTCGAGCCCCAGTTTATTGAGGTAGAAGTCGATCTCAGCTTCGATGCCTGTTGTGCGCAATTGCGTGAGAACGCTTGTGGGCACATTTATTTGCGGATGGGTCGTTGAAGCAGGCATGGGCGATTCTCCAGAGGTTCACGGCAGTGGGCTGCCCAATCTAATGAGATTTATCCTCGATTAAGCGTCACGGACACTGTCTGCATGCCGCACGCCCTCTCCCCCGCGCTGTCAGGTCGCAGGGTCGAACATCACACGACCCGTCGTGCCACGGCTCGACAGACGCTCGAGGGCCTGTGGCAACGTGTCAAAGCCGACGACATCGCTGATGACCGGTTTCAGCTTTTCTTCAATCAGTTGCTGATGCACGTCGGCATAGCAACGCCTGAGGGACGCAGGGTCTTCCGTACGGTAGCCTCCCATGTGAACGCCAACGATGGAGTAGTTCTTGACGAGGGCATGGTTGGTCGGCGCAGAAGGAATCTCGCCGCTCGCGAAGCCAACGATGAGGAGTCGTCCCTCCCAGGCGAGCAGGCGGCGCACGCTCTCGAAGTGTTCACCACCGACCGGGTCGTAGGCAACGTCCACGCCTCGATTGTCAGTAAGTTCGCGCACCCGGCGGTACAGGTCTTCGCTACGATAGTCGATAGCAGCGTCGGCACCGAGGTCGAGGCACATTCTGGTCTTGGCGGGGCCACCTGCGGCGGCGAGGACCCAGCAGCCGTGGGCTTTGGCCATCTGGATAGCCGCTGAGCCAACGCCACCAGCACCGGCCAGAACGAGCACGGTCTCGCCAGGCTGCAGGCGCCCCCGGTGATGCAGGGCGAACCAAGCGGTGCCGTGGGTGATGTGAGTCGCCGAAGCGTGGAGCGTAGACAGACCGTCGGGAATGCGAAAAGCCAGTGAGGCGCGGATCATGGACTCCTCGGCGTATCCGCCCCAGATGTCGAGTGTCGGGCCGATGACCCGTTCGCCGACCCGAAAGTCACCGCAGTCGTCACCGGTGTCGATGATGGTGCCAGCGGCATTCATGCCCGGGGTAAAGGGTGGATCGAGCCGCACCTGATACCGGCCCTGGCACTGCAGAATGTCGGCAAAATTCAGGTCCGTTGACTCCACGCGAATCCGCAGGACACCAGCCTTGGGTGCTGGCAGCGCAACGTCGGCGATGAGGAGTTCGTCCCACGGGTTTCCCAGTGCCTGCATTTGCCATGCCTTCAAATCGATGTCTCCGTTTGTTGAAGCCGTTTATTGGAAGCTGTTGTCACCATATCCTGGGGCTCTTGATAGCCCTCGTTTTAGAACACATAGCATTTGCAGGGGTACATAGCATCCAAGGGTAGATAGTATCTCAGGTTGTTGGTTGGCCGAACCCTGCCTTCGCGTCGCGTCCGGTGTTGTCGGTGGAGGGTTGCTGGTGGAGCGTTGCAGGTAGAGTGTTGCGTGGTCAAAGGCGTGCGCGCTATCGTCAGGCGACTTTGGGCAAAGGGTGGTCAGCAATGAATAAGACGCATCGGGCGGTGCACTGGCAAGAGGACATGTCGCTTCGACTGGGTAAAGCGGAACTCATCGACCCCGATGCGGGACAGATACAGATTGCCGTCGGCAGCGCGGGCATCTGCGGGTCGGACCTGCATTTCTTCCGCGGCGACTTCCCGGCCCGGCCTGGCATTGTGCCGGGTCATGAAATCGCGGGCGTTGTCAGCAAGGTGGGCGCGGGTGTGACGCACGTCTTTGAAGGCGATCTTGTCGGCGTAGAGCCGCTCCTGCGATGCGGCACCTGTCGCTTCTGCGTGACCGGTGATTACCACGTTTGCGGTGATCGCGGTCTCGTTGGTGAGAATGCAAGTGGCGGCATGGCAGACTTTGTCACCGTGCCAGCAAATACGGCGTTCAAAGCGCCGGCTGGTCTGGATGCGGAACTGGCTGCGCTCGCCGAACCGCTGGCGTGTTCCGTGCACGGTTTTGCCAAGATGCGGCTCGCGGCCTACGAGACGGTCTTCATCCTCGGCGCGGGTAGCATTGGCCTGACTGCACTTGTCGTCGCGAAGGCATATGGCGCGAAGACCATCATCCTTGCCCGCCACTCGCATCAGCAAGCCGCCGCCCGTGAACTTGGCGCGGACGAGGTGATTGCGGACGACGAGGCGGGCCATGAGCGCATCAGGGAACTGCGGCACCTACAGGCGATCGATGTGTCGGTAGAAACCGTCGGCGGCAAAGGTGACACATTGATGCAGGCGCAGATGGTCGTCAGGCCAAAGGGACGTCTACTGGTCCTGGGCGTCTTCAGCGTGCAGACGGTGCCGATCAACCCCCTGCACCTGGCGCTGCGCGAAGTCGAGATCATCGGTTCCATGACCTACGCGGCTTCAGATGGACACGCGGACTACGACCAGGCACTCAATATTCTTTCGGACTATCCGGTCGCGCGCTGCCTGGTCACCCACCGGTTTTCGCTCGACCAGGTCGCTGAGGCGTTCGCTGCAGCGGATGACAAAAGATCAGGCTCCATCAAGGTTCATTTCCAGCCTCGCGAACACGCCTGATGTTATCGTCTGTGAATTGACACCATTTATTTCACGCCCGATTCACGATCGGTTCGACTGTTCAAACGACGATTTCACGAAAGACGATTTCATGAGAGAGGTAAGGATGAAGCTCTGGCACTGTAACAACGCACGATCCCTGAGGCCCCTTTGGGCACTTGAGGAGATGGGTCTCGATTATGAATTGATCGTGATGCCCTTCCCGCCCCGGATGTTTCAGCGGGAATATCTGAAGGTGAATGTGCTGGGTACCATTCCGTATTTTGAAGATGGCGAGCACTACCTGACCGAGTCGTCGGGCATCTGCCATTACCTAGCTGAGAAGTATGGGCCTGAGTTCGGACTGCGGCCGGACCATCCTGAATATGGCCCGTACATCAACTGGCTGTTCCACAGCGACGCGACGCTCACGTTTCCGCAGACGCTGGTTCTGCGCTACACCCGGCTCGAGCCCGAAGAGCGGCGACAGCCCACCGTCGCTGCCGATTATCGCAAGTGGTATCTCGCGCGACTGCGTATGCTCGATGCGGTGATCGAAGACCGCGAGTTCCTGTGCGACAACCGTTTTACGATGGCGGACATCGCGATCGCCTATGCCCTGTTTCTGGGTGAGAGCCTTGACATCCATGTCGACTACAAGCCGCAGACACGCGACTACCTTGAGCGGATGAAAGCCCGCGAAGGATTCAGGAAGGGGCAGGAGGCCCAGGCAAAGGCAGAGGCCGAGCAACTCTGACCGGCAGAGGCGGCGGCACAGGTGCAGTGTTGGTCGTCACGTCGAACCGACTGTGTGGCTTACGTGGACATGACCACGTCCTCTGCGAGAAGCACGTCAATCTCTGCGTCGTCGATCCCGATCGACGCCAGGATCTCACGCGAGTGCTGACCGATGTCGGGCGCTTGTCGGTGAGGAACTTTCTTGACGTCCGATAGCCACACGGGACTGTTGACGGTGTGAGTATAAGGCAGGGTCTCGTCCGACACGGGCGTCAGGATGTCATTGTCGAACACTTGCGGGTCTACGAGCAGATCTTCCATCCGGGCGACGAGGTTGTAGGTGATCTCAAAGCGATCGAGTTGGCGTTGCCAATGGTCGCCATCGTTGCTTGCGAACGTGTCGATGAGTTCATCGCTGAGTGCGACGGCATTCTTGCGGCGTTCGGCGGAATCATCGAATCGGGGATCGGTCAACCAGTTTTCGCGACCGATTGCCGTTGCGAAGTTGTTCCACTCCTTGTCCGGGTTAAGGATGTTGAGCAACACCAGACGTTCATCCCGCGTGCGGTAGATGCCGCCCATCGGGTTGCGATACATATCCTCGTCCGATCGCTGTTGGCTGCGATCAAAGCCGGCGAGGCCGCCCTGCACCATCATGCTGTGCGCCCACACACCATTGGCAAGCAGGGAGGTATGAACGTGTGATCCGAGGCCGTCCTTCTCGCGCCTGTAGAGCGCCGCCATGATGCCGCCAAAGAGACTCATGGAGGTTGCATGGTCGCCCATGCCCGGTGCGGAGTGCGCAACAAGTGACGAGGGTCGCCTGACAAAATCGGCAAGACCGCTGCGCGCCCACCAGGCCGTGATATCGAAACCCGTGCGATTGCGATCAGCCCCGGACAGCCCGAATGAGTTGACCTGTGCGTAGATGACTTTCTCGTTCATCGCCTTCACATGCTCGAATCCGAGTTGCAGGCGGTCCAGCAACTGCGGCCGGAAGTTCGTCAGGAAAACATCCGTTTCGCCAATCAGCGCGTCGAGTATTTCCCGTCCCTTGGGCTTTTTGATATCAAGACACAAACTGCGCTTGTTCCGCGCGTCCATGTCCCAGAAGAAGTCGATCACGCCGTCGGGACGGCGTGCCAGCAAACCCCGGTACGGATCGCCGCCTGGCGGTTCGATCTTGATCACATCGGCACCAAAGTCTGCCATCACCGTCGCCGCTGCCGGGCCTGCGACGTAGGAGCCGCAGTCCAGTACTTTGATCCCTTTGAGCAGCACTAGATCCAGCCCTGCAAGCGAGCCGCTTCCTCGCGCACCAACTCGGGCGCGCCGAGCAACTGGCGGTTGAAGCCGTTGCGTTTGAACCAGTAATGCAGGCCAAGCAAGTCCGTAAAGCCCATCCCGCCGTGTACTTCGGTCGACTTTCGTGCAACCTGCTGACCCACTTCGGCAAGGTGTGCCTTGGCGTGGCAAATCATGAGGCGCGACTCTTCCGGGATGGCCCCCACGGCGTGGGCGGCGTACCAGACGAGCGCCCGACACGGCTCAAGGTCGGACGCCATCTCAGCGCACATGTGCTTGACCGCCTGGAACGAGCCGATCACGCGGTTGAACTGTTTGCGCTCGCGGGCGTAGGCAATGGACCGGTCGATCATCGTCTGGGAGGAGCCGAGGCTGTCTGCTGCGAGGATGAGCCGGCCGGCATCAATGGTCTGACGCAGCGGTTCTTCGTCGCGGACTGACCCGGGCAGCACGTCGCCCGGAGCGTCGGTCAGCACGATCTCGGCGACAGATCGCGTCCGGTCAATAGTCTTGAGTTTCTGACGCGCGACCCCGTCGGCTGTCGCGTCGACGATGTGAAGGGCCCCCGTGTTGTCCGCAATGATCAGCATGTTCGCATCGGCGCCATCGAGCACGAACATGGCCTTGCCATTTAGCTTGCCGCCAGAGGCAGTGATGCCGTCGCTTTCGCGTCGCGCGATCTGCTCGGTGACTCCGACGCCAAAGATGACTTCGCCACCGGCGATCTTCGGCAGCCACGCCTCGCGCTGCTCGTCCGTCGCCGCGCTCATCAGCGCCACTGGTGCCATGACCGCATTGGCGACAAACGGGACGGGTGTCACCGTCTTGCCCAGGGCTTCGGCGATGAGTGCTGCTTCCAGCGCGCCGAGTCCGACTCCGCCAAGCGTCTCGGGAATCAGAATGCCGTGGATGCCGAGTTCGGTCAGCCCCTGCCACAACCCAGGATCATTGGTGATCTCGGCGTCTGCAGATTCTCGCACCCGATCGAGCGGACATTCAGTTTCAAGGAAGCGCGAGACGCTGTCTTGCAGCAGGCGTTGTTCTTCGGTGAGTGTGAATTCCACGTCAGATCTCCTCGTACTTCGGTTCTTTCGGCAGGCCAAGCGCGCGCTCGCCGATCATATTCTTCTGAATCTGCGCGGTGCCGCCGCCGATGATCAGGCCGAGGTCCATCATGTAGCGGTGTTGCCACATGCCGGCGTCGCGGATGTAGGGACTGTTATCGTACAAGATGCCCAGTTCTCCCATCAGATCGATCGCCATACCAGCCATCTGATGGTTGAGTTCGCAGCCCTGCAGCTTGACGATCCAGCGGGGCAGCCCGGGTTCTTCGCCGCGCGCATTGTGGGTCAGCACGCGCATGCCGTTGTACTTCATGGATAGCATCCGCGCCTGCAGTTTCAGCAGGCGATCGCGGTAGTTTGCGTTCTCCATGAGGCGGCTGCCGTCGATGGTTTCTTCCTTCATCATCTCGACGATGTCGTAGAAGCGGGACTCCGCCGCGTTGGGATCACCGAGGCTGCCGCGCTCGTGCTTAAGGGTGGCGTTGGCGACGAACCAGCCTTCGCCGCGTCGACCGACAATCTGCTGGGTCGGCACGCGCACGTCGGTAAAGAAGACTTCGTTAAAGTGCGAGTCGCCGGTCATCTGTTTCAGCGGGCGCACGTCGATGCCGGGAGTGTCCATCGAAAATAGCAGGTAGCTGATGCCCTGGTGTTTAGGGGCGTCGGGTTCGGTGCGCACCAGGCAGAAAATCATATCCGCAGTCTTGGCGCCGGAGGTCCAGATTTTCTGCCCGTTAATGACGAAATCGTCGCCGTCGACCACGGCGCGCGTGGAAAGCGACGCAAGATCTGAACCGGACCCCGGCTCGGAGTAACCCTGACACCAGCTCATATCGCCCTCGATGGTAGGGCGGATGTAGGCTTGCTTTTGCTCTTCGGTCCCGAGTTCAAGCAGCGTTGGTACCAGCCGCGGGTCGCCGCTGTGACCGGGTGGGAGTCTCGCTTTGGCGAACGCCTCGGCGATGATGTGATTTTTTAGAATGTCAGGCTCTGCGCCGTACCCGCCATACTCCCTGGGTATGGTTCGAGCGGCATAGCCCTGCTCAATGAGCAGCTTTTGCCAGCGTTTGGCATCATCCGTACCGCGAACGGCACCTGAGGGTGCCTGGTTTCGATGATCGGCGAGGAATTGCTCGACCTCACGCCTGAACGACTTGTACTCGTCTGTGTATCCGAGATCCATGTTAGTTCTCCGCGTCTGCGCTGCTGGCTTGGTGGCAACAAGACTAACCCAGACGCTTGTTCGCCTTCTACCGACCGACTCAACGGTCGGGGGAGTATTGTGTGGCGATCTCAGCCGGCAAATTGCCCGGTGGCGGGGAGGCTGCGCCTTCGAGTCGTTCGCGAGGCACTGCGTCGGCGCTTTGGGTCAGGTGTTGAAGGGGAATAGGGGGCCTCCCCATCGCCCTTTTTTCGGGCAAAAAAGTGCGAGTGAGCCGCGGGGTGATGGCGTCCCGCTGCGCCCCCGGATTGATTGGTCTGACCAATTTGTGTATGTTAGGCGGTTCCGTCGATCACCGACTCAATCGTACTCGCCCATGACGCGACATCTCCACGTTCGCGATCGATTCCCTCGGTTCATCTTTTTTGCGC
>CAVOBC010000062.1:0-17328 GCA_963693635.1 Gammaproteobacteria bacterium
CCTGCGATGTTTGCAGGTCAACAAACTCCCGATAGGCGCCGCCCTCGATGCCCATGAGTTCGTCGTGGGATCCAACCTCGATCACCCGGCCATCGCGCAGAAAGACAATCTTGTCAGCCGTGCGGATGGTGCTGAGACGGTGGGCGATGACGATGAGGATGCGTTCGGCACGGGACGCATCCAGGGAGGCGACAAGCGCCGCTTCAGTCTCCGGGTCGAGGGCGGCGGTTGGCTCGTCGAGAATTAGAATCGGCGCTTTACTGACGAGACCGCGGGCGATGGCGAGTCGCTGCTTTTGACCCACCGACAAGGTGTTGCCCGACCGCCCAAGACGGCTGTCGTAGCCGAATTCAAGATCCCGGATGAAACCATCCGCGCGTGCAGCGCGGGCCGCGCCTTCGATCTCGTCCCGGGTCGCGCCGGCGAGACCCATCGCGATGTTGTTGGCCGCTGTGTCGTCAAAGACTGCTGGTTCCTGAGAAACGAATGAGACGCGCGAGCGAAGCGCGGCGAGGTCGAGGTCGGCGATGTCATCGTCATCGAATGTCACGGTGCCGCTCGCCGGTTCCACAAAACCGGCGAGCATATGCGCCAGAGGCGTTTTGCCAGCACCGGTCGCGCCGACAATCGCGACCATTTCGCCTGTTTGGGCCGTGACTGAGACGTCTGCCAGTGCCTCCGTGCCGTCGTCGTATGCGAACCCGGCGTTCGCTACCGCCAGCCGCCCGGTTCGCCCGCTGGGCGTGCGCGAGCCCTGGCGGTCCGCATCCACCGGCGTGTCGAGAATCGAGAACACGCGCTCATGCCGGCAAGGTTGTTCTGCAGGTTGAACCACAGGGCACCGAGGGCCGCGGCACTGCCTGCGATTTGCAGGAAGTAGGTATGAGGACGGCATAGTCGCCCGCGGACATGCGGTTGTCGACGAGTGCCTCGACGACTTCGAAGAACACATAGAACGTTAGACCGAGCACCACGAAATACTGCATGGCGCCGATCACGAGCAGCAAGGTTGTGTAAAAGCGGAAGCGCTCGAACGAGTTTGAGCTGTCAGCGGCAAACTGGTCGCGCTGTTTGTCGTTCGCGCCAAGACTCTGCACGGCGACGATGTTGCTCATGCCTTCTTCGATTGTCGCTGTGGTCTCCGCGCCAGCGCGCCGGCTCGCGAGCGAGCGTCTGCGGGTCATGCTGGTCCCGAATAAGGTAACCAATAGCATGAGGGGTGTTGCCATCCACGCGACGAGGACGAGGGAAGGCACGTCGCCAAAGCTGTATGCCATGGTCCAGATTGCAGCGCCAATGACAAACAGATTGACGAAGGGGGTGACCAGGAGGTCATAGCAGACCTTGGACACGGTGGGTGTGTCGTACATCACGCGATAGACCGCATCGCCGATGCTGGCGTCGCTAAATCGAAGCATCGGCAGATTCATCATGCGTTGATACACAGCCGAGCGCAGGCCGTGGTTGATGCGATGGGTGATTCTGAGTTGATAGCGGTACTCAAAGAGCCCCAGCAGGCCCGAGACCTGGCTGGACGACATGTTTGCTTCGTTTTCACTTTGGGTCGCGGTGTCGAGACCCTGGGCAAGGCCGTCGCCGGCCTGATCCCGGGAACCGCCGGTGCCGAATGCGCCGATAGCAATGATGCCGATGATCCCGACCGCGATCACCACCCACAGAATCTCAAGTGGCGTCAGGCCGTCGAGCATCGCGACGAACGGCATGACAAACGGCGGATACGGCGTCGGTGACTCGTTGATCGGCATGCCCATGACAACGTGGTCGACGAGTATCTTCATCGGCCAGGGTAGAAAGAGTACAAAGAAGAGACCGACAAAACTCAGAAAGAGTTTAAGGCGATCTGGGCTCGGAAGGGCAGCACGAGCAGGAGTGAGCGTTTGACGATGGCGAGCGTCTCGCGTGTCGTCAACTTGATGTCGTTGTCAGCGGTCGCCATGGGTCATCCATGTCGACGCGTGCAGATCGGGCAGTCGGCAGATCATGGGTCGATGCCGGGATCGGTTCTGACTTCGGCCGCGACGAAGTTGCGGTATGCGGCGCTTGTCGCCATGAGATCGTCGTGATCGCCACACGCCGCGATCTTGCCATCAGTCAGGTAGATGACCTGGTTGGCGTGGCGAATAGTCGACAGCCGATGCGTAATCAGAAAAATGCAGCGTCCCTCGCCGCAGTCCTTGAGGTTTGCCCCAGTCCTTGAGGTTTGAAAGGACAGTGAGTTCTGTACGGGCATCCAGCGCTGAGGTCGGCTCGTCCAGAATCAGAATGGGCGTATCGCGCACAATCGCACGTGCCAGCACGAGGCGCTGGCGCTGCCCGGTCGAAAGGCGACTGGCGCGCTCGCCGAAAGGCGTGTCATAGCCGTCGGGGAGTTCGCCCACGAACTCATCCGCGCAGGCGACCCGTGCGGCGGCAATGACGTCCGCCAGGTTCGCGTTCGGAGCAGCATAGCGGATGTTCTCGCAGACCGTGTCTGAGAAGAGAATGTTCTCTTGCATTGCGATTGAAATGCACGCGCGCAGGGACGCGATCGTCAGATCGCGGATGTCGGTGCCATCGATGGCGATCCGACCTTCATCCACGTCCGCCAGTCTGAGGAGCAAAGACATCAGAGTCGACTTGCCGGTACCCGTCGGGCCGATGATCGCAGTGATGGTGCCGGCAGTGGCGCGCGCGCTGATCCCATTCAGAACCGGCTTGCCAGCAATGTAGCTGAAGCTGACATCGTCGAAGGTGACCGCTTCGGCGAGTGGGGCCAATACGCTCGCGCCGTGGCGGTCCCTTATGTCGGGTTCAAGATCCATGATCTCGAACACACGTCCGAGCCCAACGGCCATGTCTTGGGCCCGGCCCCAGAGATTGATCAGGCCGCGAAGTGACCCGGTCGCATCTCTCCAGCGGCTGCCCGCGGCGCCGAAGGTACCGAAATTCCAGACTGCAAACCCGAACGCGAGCAGCAGGTCACGTGCAAACACTGACGTCTCCTGATGTGACCACCATGCGGCGTAGGATTGCAGCACGATAGTGGCAATGCCAATGATGGCGAAGGACAGAATACCGAGCAGATTGAGGGCGACCCTCGACCGGAATGCGGCACCGAGCGCGCGGAGTGGTCGGCGTTCGAACTCATCGGTGCGGTCGGCCTCACTCGCCGTCGCCTTGACCACCCGGATGCCCTGGACGCTTTCCTGAATCCAGGATGTCAACGCTGAGTTGCTCTCGCGGGCCGTGCGGAACATCAGGCGCAGTCGTGGCGAGACGTATCGACCGAGGAGGATGAGCGGTAGGGATGTCACGCCTAAAATGAGGGCGTGTTGAGGTGAGAATGCCATCACGATGACGATGCCGCCCAGATACCGTCCGAGGAACATGATGGGTTCCAGGAAGACAGGTCGAATGATCGCCGTGACCATCGCACTATCCTGATGCAAGCGGTAGATCGCATCTCCCGTCTCGGCCCGGGCGTGGTATGCGAGAAACTGTGCCTGCAGTCGATCGATCAACTGCACACGCATTCGCTGGTTGATGCTCTGGAAGATCCAGATGCTGTAGTAGTAGAGCGAGAAGCCGGCAGTGACGCCGATCAGCGTGAGGACGATGGCGGTGTTCACGGTCGGCCAGGCGAGGGCCCGACGTGCGTCGTCGCTCAGTTTGTCAACGTTGACGTAGACCGATGGATCAAAGTCGTAGAGCGCTGCCACCGCGGAACCAAGCGGATCGGCTGACATGATGCCGGTCGTTGCGAGTGCAACCAAAAGCCCACCAAGCCCGACACCAATGACGCCGATGATGCCCGAGATCGCAACGAAAGCGATCAGATGTTTCAGGGACGGCCGAATGAAAGGCCAGGTTCGCCAGAAGATCTTGAATACGCCGCCAAGGGAGAGGTCGTCCCGCCCAGGATCAATGTTTGCCGCGTCGACTGGTGACGCGTCCTCGTGGGCGGGGGATGCGACGGCGTTCTCGCTCAATGTCGCGTCTTTTTTTTTATTCTTGGGTTGCTGGCGACCTTAACGCGGGGCCCGCGCGGTCTGCAATCGGCGTGGGATGCCCGCATCTATGCCGACGTGAAGTGGGCTCAGGCGTAGAATCGTGTCTTTTCCGGGTGCGCTTGCATGATGAGAACGATTGACCATCACGGATCGACTGGGGGGGTAATGAAAGTCGCCGCGCGGGCTGTGCTCGTAGTGTTTGGCCTCGCCTTGCTGCTACTCGGTTCGCAGATGGTCGCATCAGAGGCGGGCGAGGTCGTCGTCCTCACCACAATGGATGAGCAGCAAACGGTAGCGACTCGTGTTTGGGTGGTCGAGGTTGACGGCACCCGGTATCTGCGGTCGGGCAGCGATAGTGCCGCGTGGTACCAACGGCTGGTCAAGGCGCCACAGGTCAAGGTTGAGCGCGAGGGCGTGAACGAGGCTTACACGGCAGTGCCGTTGGTCGCCGCGCGCGATCAGGTCAACCAGTTGATGCGCGAAAAATATGGCTGGGCGGACCGCTACATTGCACTGCTGTTCGGACGGGACGATGCCGTCCCGATTCGACTGGACGCACCTGCTGTCTCCCCAGGGTAGGGGAGGGCTGGGTAGGGTAGGGCGGGATAGGGTAGGACAGGTCGTCTCGTCCGAGCGGCGTGTCAGGCCCGCAGATTGCGGTTGAACATCCCAAACATGACTTCCCAGTGGCGTTCGGACGCTGATTTCACAAAAACCGCGCCGCGCTGGGGGAACACGAACCCATGGTGGGTGCCGGGATACTATTCAATGCGGTAATTGATGCCGGATTGCTGGAGCGCAAGGTCGAGCTCGTTGATCATCGCCGGCGGCGCCCACTGATCGTTCTCGGCGCAGCCGAAATACATCTCGCCGCGTATTTTGCCGGCATCAAGGTGGGGTGACGTATCTTCATCGACGCAGAGGCGCACGCCGTGAATCGACAGCGATGCGCGCACACGCTCGATGTGGGCAGCGGCAGCAAAGGCAAAGGGTCCGCTCATGCAATAGCCGGTACAGCCGACCGGGCCATCGCCAGCGGCGGGATCATCCGCCGCAACGCTCAGTATCTGCCTGCAATCATCGACCACCATCATGTTGGTCAGCGCATTCATGTGGCCGAACATGGCTTCTCGGCCCGCTGACGTGCCGTCCACAACGAAGTCCCGCGCTGTGCGGTAGTAAAGGTTAGGCAACATGACGTAATAGCCCGCAGTGGCAATGCGTCGAGCTATGTCGTGCAGTTCCTCGCGCTTGCCCGGCGCGTCCCTGCGGAAGAGCACGACCGGATGGGGCCCTTCTTCTGCCGGATGGGTGATGAACGTGTTCATCGTGCCATCCACTGTGGTGATGTCGGTCTCTCGTTCCTGCATGGCGTTGTCCTCGCTGGTCGCAGGGTCGCCTGGACCCGTGCCGCTTCTGGTGCACAGCTTGTGGTACAGAAGCCTCTGGTGCAGAGGCTTGTGTTACAAAAAGGGGGACGGCTCCACAGGTGGTGGGGTCAGTCGGCGTTGCCGGGTTCGGGATGCAATTGATCTAAGGGTACTGAAAGGCCTGCGTCGGTCACAACCCGGGCGTGAAAGCGGCGCAAGCGGCGCGGTTCCGGCACTCCGCACGCATGGGCGATGACGCCAACTTCATAGCTCATGTTCTGCGCGTAGTTCTTGATCCGTTCGGTCTTGTCAGTGACATCGAGGCCTTTTTGCAGATCCCTGTCGTGCGTCGTGATCCCTGTCGGGCAAGTGTTCTTGTTGCACTGCAGCGCTTGGATGCAACCGAGCGCGAACATGAAGCCACGAGCGGAGACCACGTAGTCAGCACCCAGGCAGATTGCCCAGGCGACCGCCGCCGGATCGACCAGTTTGCCCGACGCGACGATGCGAATCCTGCGTTTGAGATCGTATTCGATGAGCTTGTTGGACAGCAGCGGCAGGCTTTCACGAAGCGGCATACCCATGTAGTCAATCAGGCTCTGGGGTGCGGCACCCGTGCCACCATCGGCTGAATCGAGGGTGATGAAATCGGGCGCCGACTCGATGCCGCGGTCCTGAATCGACTGACAGAACGCGTCCAGGAAACCATATGAGCCGATGACTAACTTGAAGCCGGTCGGTTTGCCGGTGACACTGCGAATGCGCTCAACCATGTCGAGCAGTTCATCGACGCTGTCGATGTCGGGGTGCCGATTGGGACTGATCGAGTCCTCACCCTCGGGAATCCCTCGAATGTTCGCAATCTCGGCGGTGACCTTGTTGCCGGGTAGCATGCCACCCTTGCCGGGCTTCGCCCCCTGACTCAATTTGATCTCGAACATGCGCACCGTTGCGTTTGCGGCAAGTTCGCGGAGCTTGTCATCACTGAGGTCGCCGTTGTCGTCCCTCACGCCATATTTGGCCGTGCCGATCTGCACGACAAGGTCGGCGCCCCCCTCGAGGTGCCATGGTGACACGCCGCCTTCGCCGGTGTTCATCCAGCACCCGGCGGCCCTGGCACCACGGGACAGCGCGAGCACAGCGGGCTTCGAAATCGCACCGTAGCTCATGCCGGAGATATTGAAGATCGACGCCGTCTTATAGGGATGCTCGCAATAAGGTCCAATGATCAGTTCTTCGGGCGGCGATGAATCCGCCGCGAGTGTTGGAAACGGGCAGTTGACGAAGATCACAGCGCCCTGTCCGTTCAGATTGCGGGTTGAGCCGAACGGAACGGTGGAGTCGATGTTCTTTGCCGACCGGTAGATCCAACTGCGCTCGGCCCGGTTGAATGGCATTTCCTCGCGATCCTGAGCGAAGAAGTACTGACGAAAAAATTCGCCCATGTTCTCGAACAGGTACCGAAATCGCCCGATGACC
Organism: Gammaproteobacteria bacterium; assembly: GCA_963693635.1. Taxonomy (GTDB): domain Bacteria; phylum Pseudomonadota; class Gammaproteobacteria; order Pseudomonadales; family Azotimanducaceae; genus CAVOBC01. The sequence continues at coordinate 6,860 of CAVOBC010000062.1, forward strand.
GGGTAGTTGCGGCGGATGGCGTGCGCGGTCTGGTTGACGTCGATGATGTAAAGGACGCCAACGGTGACGAGCATCGCCACGACGCCAATCACCAGAAGGGCGATCAGGGACTCTGTGGCGATCGTGATCAGTTGCGTCATGCGAGGCTCTCCTTTCACTGCGGCGGCAATGCTGAGTCACTGCCAGGCTCAGGGCGCCCAGCATAGGCCAAAAGAAGGGTCGTGGCGCGCGCGACGCATTTGCCGAGAAGCCTGACCGCTTGGGACGTTCTCGCAATAAAATAAAGGCTGCGATAAGTGGCCATCACAAGCGCTGAAACAGAATCGTCGGAATAAAAAATTGGAATAGAGGTCGGAATAAGTGCTCGGAATAAGTGCTCGGAATAAGTGCTCGGAATAAGTGCTCGGGATAAGTGCTCGGAAAAGGGTCGCGCCAGCGCAGGGGTTCGTGGCCTTGCGCCGGAAGAGCGCACACGCAGAAGGCCGAAAAAGCGGCGCAAGCGGGCGTAAAATCCGCCTCCTGTTACACAAGGTCGAAAACGCAGTGATTGCGCGTGCTGATTGTGGATCAGTACCGTCTTCGCTAGCATGTTCGCCTTTTTACGGTTATGCCGAAGGGGCAGGAGAAAGCATGTCAGAGCGCGTCGAAGCGTCGGGTTTACAGGTCGCCAAAGTGCTCTACGACCTGATTGCTAACGAGGTTGCGCCGGGCACCGGTGTGGCGCCCGATCACTTTTGGGCCGAGATGGCGGCGATCCTTGCGGATCTCGTGCCGCGCAACCGCGAATTGCTCGAGCGACGTGAGACGTTGCAACAGGCAATCGATGACTGGCACCGGGAGCGCGCCGGGCAGCAGATCGATGCGGCCGAGTACACGGCGTTCCTGCGCGAGATCGGCTATCTCGAAGATGAAGGGGACGAATTCCACATTACGACCGAGAATGTGGATGACGAGATCGCTCTCATGGCCGGTCCGCAGCTAGTCGTTCCGGTCATGAATGCTCGCTATGCGCTTAACGCAGCGAACGCCCGTTGGGGAAGTTTCTACGACGCGCTGTATGGCACTGATGTGATCCCGGAGACTCCCGGTGCAGAGAAGGGCAGCAGCTATAACGCAGCGCGTGGCGATCATGTGATCGAATACGCCGCCAATTTCCTCAATCAGAATGTGCCGCTCGCGTCAGGCACGCATCAGGACGTCCTTGCCTACGCGGTGCAGGATGGCGCGCTCAGGGTCACGCTCGAGGGTGGCGCTGGGACCACGCTCGCCAATCCCGAACAGTTCAAGGGCTATCTTGGCGGCGCGCTCGCGCCCTCCGGCGTCCTGATCGGCCACAACGGCCTGCACCTTGAAATCCAGATCGACAAGACCGACTCGGTGGGCAAGGACCACAAGGCTGGGGTCAAGGACATCCTGATGGAGTCCGCGGTGACCACCATCCAGGACTGTGAGGACTCGGTATCGGCGGTTGATGCCGAAGACAAGTGTGTTGTGTATGCCAATTGGCTCGGCCTGATGCGCGGTGATCTTGCTGAGGAATTCCAGAAAGGTGGCGCAACCGTACGCCGCACGTTGAATCCGGACCGGGAGTACCTCGGGGCCGATGACGAATCGCTGACACTACACGGTCGGAGCCTGTTGCTGGTTCGCAATGTGGGTCACCTGATGACCATCGATGCGGTCCTGCTGCCGGATGGGAGCGAGATCCCGGAAGGCATCCTCGATGCGATGGTGACTTCCCTCGCCGCTGTGCACGATCTGAAGCACACGGGGCCGCTGAGTAACAGCCGCACCGGCAGCGTGTACATCGTGAAACCGAAGATGCATGGCCCCGACGAGGTGGCCTTTACGGTCGATCTATTCGCACGGGTTGAGCGGGCGCTCTCGCTGCCAGCCAACACGCTAAAAATCGGCATCATGGATGAAGAGCGTCGGACGACGCTCAACCTGAAGAAGTGCATTCGTGCTGCACAGGAGCGGGTCATCTTCATCAATACGGGATTTCTTGACCGCACCGGGGATGAGATTCACACGAGCATGGAGGCGGGCGCTTTCATCAAAAAGACCGTGATGAAACAGCAGCCGTGGATCATCGCGTACGAGGATTGGAACGTTGACGTCGGGCTTGAAACCGGGCTCAAGGGGCGGGCGCAAATCGGCAAGGGCATGTGGCCCATGCCGGACGAGATGGCTGACATGATGGCGCAGAAGGGCGGGCACCCGAACGCCGGGGCGAATACTGCATGGGTGCCATCCCCGACAGCGGCAACGCTGCATGCCATGCACTATCACGAGGTCCACGTGGCTACACGGCAGGAAGAGCTCAAGTCTCGCGGGCGTGCGAGTCTGTCTGACATCCTTACTATTCCGCTCCTGCATGGCACCAATATGTCGTCGAGCGAAGTGCAACAGGAACTCGACAACAACGCGCAGGGCATCCTTGGCTACGTCGTGCGCTGGATTGATCAGGGCGTCGGGTGTTCTAAAGTTCCAGACATCAATGATGTCGGTTTGATGGAAGACCGTGCCACGTGCCGAATTTCGAGCCAGCACATCGCGAACTGGCTGCATCACGGCGTCTGTTCTGAAGAGCAGGTCGTTGAGACGATGCGACGGATGGCGGCAGTCGTCGACAAACAAAACGCAGATGATGCGGACTACCGCAATATGGCTCCGGATTTTGACGATAGCGTTGCATTTCAGGCGGCCTGTGACCTGGTGCTCAAGGGCCGACACCAGCCGAGTGGGTACACGGAACCGATACTCCACGCCCGTCGCAAGGAAGCCAAACTGAAATATGCCGACTGACGCTTCAGCAGCATCTCACGGTGCCGGATTACCGCGCTGTCGCGCAGGGGACTCCGCAGCATATTGCTTTAGTTCCATGAAAGGTTGCTGAAAGAGTGCCCTCATACGCGTACTCAGGATCGCGGGCTCAGGTCTCAGACCAGCGCCCGCTCGCAATGCATTTCAGTAAACGGTCAGGCTCTCGCCGCAGCACACGAAGCTTAAGAGAGCTGAGCCCCTTCTTTCATAAGGGGTCTCATGAGTGATCAGACGCCGAGTATTCTCATCATTGAGGACGAGGCGCTGGTTGCCCGGGAGATCAAAAGTCGACTCATTTCACTCGGTTACCGGGTTGCTGGCATTGCGAGCGGCATGGCCGGCGTTGCCCTCGCGCGTGAAACTCAACCTGATCTCTTGCTCGCCGACATCCATCTTAAAGATGGCGATGATGGCATAGAGGTGGCGCGACTGATTCGGTTGGAGCGCCAGGTCCCGGTTGTCTTTCTAACCGCATACTCCGACGACGAGACCGTGGGCAGGGCCAAACAACTCGGTCCCTTTGGCTACATCATCAAACCCGTCGAGAACCGCGAACTCGAGATTGTGCTCGAGATTGCACTCTACAAGTTCAGCCTGGAGCGTGAGCTTGCAGAGACCCGCGCGTTGCTGCAGACCGCGCTGACCGCTATTGGCAATGCGCTTGTCTTTGTCGACCAGAACGACTGCATCCACAATCTGAACGGCGATGCTGAGGCGCTGCTCGATTGCGACCGCGAACGGATAATAGGTCGCCCGTGGCGGGAGGTGATCGGGCTTGAAGAGGCGTCCTCGGCCTGGGTTGTCATTCGTGAGGCGGTCGATCAAGGCGTCGTGACCAAGCTCGCGCCCTTCCTCATCCACGCCGAATCGGGTAAGCAGAGTCTGGTTGAAGGCGTGCTCGGACCGGTTGAGGGGCAAGGCGGGGTGCTCATCCTGCGCGAGGTCTCATCAATCAACGACCTGCTGGTATTGCCGACCGGCAAGCAGGGTGAGTCCACATTCGTTGAATTGCTGATCGCACCCGACGCGCAGCCGAAGTCGCTCAACCTCGAGGCGCTGCTTCATGAGCTCACCGCCTTTCTCGATCAACATTTGCGGGCGACGGACCTTGTTGCCCGCTACGTTGGCGAGATGATCTCGGTGCGTTTGCCGTTCACCAGCGAAGGCGAAGGCATGCGCATCGCGCAGGAGATCCTGCACACCCTCGCGGAGATGCGTTTCGGCGGTGAGACGGTTCCATTTAGCATCGGGCTCGCTGCGGGGGCCCACGCTGATCACCAGCCGATCGAGCTATTTGCTCGGGCGCGGCGCGCGCTTGCCCTCGCGGTCGCCTCCGGGGGCAACCGGGTGACCGCCTTCAACGACCGCCTGAATCGACGCGCCGCACTCGGGAGCCGTGAAGAGGGGCGCGATTACCAGAACCTGCTGCTGCTGTGGAACGTGATGGGCCTCGGGGGTGCGGCGGCAGACGACGAGTCGATGCTGCGTTTTGCGGTTGAACACCTGCAGCGCTCCTTTCGACTCGAGGTGGCGGCGTTTATCGGCCGCGACAGTCAGAGCCTGATGGTCACGGAGGGGCTTTACGCAGATGGTGACGAGTACCCGAGGCGCGCACTGCAACTGGGTGACCTGTTTTTACCTGAAGCGCATTTTCGTGCCGCCAAGCGGATGTTTGGGGAGGACCGGGCGGAGTATGAAGTGCTGGACAATGGCGCCGTCTTCCCGATGTCTCGCGAGGTTTTATTTTATCTGCGCGCAGGGGAACCCCTGCGCGAGCAGGATTACAGGTTTGTCAGCAACCTGATCGATTACCTCGCCGCGACGATGAGCAACCGCAAGGTGACGGCCGTCGCGAACGACAGCGCACCCGCCCCACGGTATCAGCCCCTTGTCTTTCAATCGCGGCAGATGGAGAGGGTGCTGCAGGACGCGACCCTCGTTGCCGAGACTGACGCGACCGTGCTGATTACCGGTGAGTCCGGCACCGGCAAGGGGCTCATTGCAAGAACCATCCACGACGAAAGCAGCCGCAAGGATGCACCCTTCATCGTCGTCGACTGCAGTGCGGTTGTACCCGGCCTGATCGAGAGTGAACTTTTCGGCCATGTCAGAGGTGCTTTTACCGGGGCGGACAGTGACTTCACCGGGCGTCTGCGAGAGGCGAGTGGCGGCTCGGTGCTACTCGATGAGGTTGGTGAGTTGTCGCTTGAGATGCAGATGAAGCTGCTGCGATTTGTTGAGGAACATCAGGTAGTCGCCGTGGGTGACAGCAAGCATCATCAGGTAGACACGCGCATCATCGCGGCGACCAATCGGGACATTCGGCAAATGTCGGCGTCCGGCGAATTCCGCGAAGACCTTTTCTATCGGCTCAACGTGTTCTCCATTCACCTGCCACCCTTGCGTGATCGCACAGACGACATCCTGCCTCTTGCCGAACATTATCTAGCCCAGAGTTGTCGCCAGTTGGGGCGTCAGGTGGCGGGTTTTACGCCGGACGCGGAAGCGGCGCTGCTCGCGCACAAGTGGCCGGGGAACATTCGGGAACTGCTGAACCTCATGACCCGCAGCGTCATCCTCTGCAAAGACAACCGCATCAACACCATTCACCTCGGGCTCTTTGCAGGTGACGAGCAGGTGCCGGCAGAAGACGTCGAAGTTGCGCTTGCCGAAGCGCTCGAGAGGACCATCACCGATTGTGTGAGCGCCGGCACTCTGGTGCCGCTGGGGACGTGGCTGGAAGAAGACATCATCAAGGCCTGCATCGACGATGCCGCCGGCGTGATGCTTCGCGCTGCGAGCACCCTCGGAATCCCCGAGACCACCCTGCGACGCAAGTGGCGCAAGTGGCGCAAGATCGCGGACGCAGAGGCGCATCCGCGGCCGGATCACTGGTCAGCACTGATGCGCCTGATTCCCCGGCTCATTGAAGGGGCGGACGGGGAGGGCATTGGTGCGATCGATGTCGCCGAGCGGGTTCTGCTCGCACAGTTGCAGAAGGCCGGGATCAGCCGCAATGAACAAGCGGCGCTGATGGGTGTATCGGCGCCAACCTTTCGAAAAATGTCGAGCTAGTTACTGTCCCAAAATTGTCATCCTGACAATTCTTGGGCGTCGGTTTGCAAACCAACCCCGCATGTTCTTGCAGCAAAGAGGCATGGCGATGATGGCGCGGCACCGCACGCGAGCGCCCTGTCTTGCGCACCTAAGTGGCTGGACTGATCCGGGCGATTAATGCATCCAGCACGGCATTCGGCGCTTCGGTCAGCATTGCGTGACCACATCCGTCCAGTTGAACGACCTGCGGATTGTCGAGTGCCTCTGCGACGCTGGCCCCACGAACTGGCGCTGTCATTTTGTCATCGCTGCCGATGACGACGAGAGCGGGGGCGCGGCAAGCGCGGGCATAGTCCATGCCGCGGGCGCAGCTGTTGCATGCTGAGAGATCGGCGGCGTAGACGCCCTCGTCGCAGCGCTCCATTAACCTCTGGCCCAGATTGAAGTTACTGTAGCCTGGGTTCTCGTTTGCACCGAAGGTGCCGCTTTGGCTGTGTGACCAGGCGTTGGCCATCTGGTAGGCCTTCATGCGTTCGCTGCTTGCGGTGTCGATCAGCACGTCTGTCACGGGCATCGGCGCGGAGGTGCCGAGGAGGCTAAGCGACTCAATAGCGATGACTCCCTCGCCGGCGAGGGAGAGTGCCGCCAGTGATCCCATGCTGTGGCCGACCACATGGCAACGCTTGACGGCGAGCGCGTTCAGAAGATCCGTGCAAAATGCAGCGATTGACTCGATCGTCGCCGCTGCATCGCCGCCTGACCGACCGTGCCCCGGCAGATCTGGCGCGATGATGTTAAAGCCGTGCCGCGCGAAGTAGCGCGCGGGCAAGGTCCAGACTGAATGGTCCATGCCGGCACCGTGAATCATCAGGATCGAAGGTGCGTCCGGGCGAGGTGCCCGACTGGCTGTGCCGACAAACGTTGGTGTGTCGTTGATCTCGAGTCTCATCGTTTGGGTCTCGGCTGGCTCGCGCGGAGGCCTCGCTTGAGATCGTCTGTCAGGTCCGTGGGGTCTTCAAGCCCGACCGAAATACGAATCATGCCCTCGCCGATGCCGGCGGACGCAAGCGCGTCGGCGCTCATGCGATGGTGGGTTGTGCTGGCCGGGTGGATGACCAATGACTTGGCGTCGCCGATGTTGGCAAGGTGAGAGAACAGGCTGAGGTTCTCGATGAGCTTAATGCCAGCCGGTCGGCCACCGGCGATGGTGAAAGTCAGGACACCACCGCAGCCCCGCGGTAACAGTGAGCGACCGAGCGCGTGGTCGGGGTGGCTTGGCAAACCGGGGTAACTCACTGACTCGACGCCATCTGCCGCTTCCAGGAATTCGGCGATCAATTGGGCATTTTGCACGTGCCGCTCCATCCGCAGGGAGAGCGTCTCCACGCCCTGCAGAATGTGGAACGCGGTGGTCGGTGACATGCACGCGCCGAAGTCACGCAGACCCTCTTTGCGGGCGCGGGTAATGAAAGCGGCGGGGCCAAACTCCTCTGAAAACACAAGGTCATGAAAACCGTCGTAGGGCTCCGTCAGGGTTGGAAAACGACCGCTCGCTTCCCAGTCGAAGGTGCCACCGTCAACGATGAGGCCGCCGATGACGACGCCATGGCCGGACAGAAATTTGGTGGCGCTGTGCATGACGAGATCAGCGCCCTGATCAATTGGCCGGCTCAGCCAGGGTGTTGTGAACGTGGCGTCGACCAGAAGCGGGAGCCGATGTTCGCCTGCAACAGCAGCGACGGCCGGCACGTCCAGCACCTCAAGTCCGGGATTGCCGATCGTTTCGGCAAAAATCAACTTGGTATTGGGGCGGATCGCGGCCCGGAAGTCGTCGATCGACCGCGGATTGACGAAAGTCGTTTCGATACCAAAGCGGCTGAGTGTGTAATGCAGCAGGTTGTGTGAGCCACCATAGATGCTCGCACTTGCAACGACGTGGTCGCCTGCACCCGCGATGGTGGCGATCGCGAGATGCAACGCAGCTTGACCACTCGCCGTCGCGATCGCGCCGACCCCATTGTCGAGCGCCGCTAGGCGTTCTTCGAGCACGGCATTGGTCGGGTTGGATAGCCGTGAGTAGACGTGACCGCCGCGCTCGATGTTGAAGAGTCCGGCAGCGGTATCGGAGTCTGGAAAGACAAATGATGCAGACTGATAGATGGGTACCGCGCGCGCCCCAGTCTCGGCATCGGGTTCCTGGCCAGCGTGCAGACTGAGTGTGTCGAACTTCGCCATGGAAGCTCCGGGTGCCAATTGGGCGCCAAGTGTACCGAAATCACACCTGGCACACCGGCCGGCGCGTCAGGTTTTTTTCAGTAGGGGAATGCGTGCAGCAAGGGCGCGGGTCGATGGATCGAAGCCGTCGAGTTGGTCCTCGTCCAGCAGTGCAGACGCGAGGCGCTTGCCGAGTTCGACTCCCCACTGATCATATGAATTAATGTTCCACAACGTGCCCTGCACAAAGACCTTGTGCTCGTACGTAGCGATCAGTGCACCGAGTGTCCGTGGCGTCAGTCGGTCCAGAAGAAGGACATTGCTTGGCCGGTTGCCGGGATAGTCCTTGTATGCGACCGAACTCTCCTCACCTGACATCAGCGCTGCCGACTGGGCGACCATGTTGGCGAGTAGAACCCGATGGTGCTCGGGCGTTGAAAGGTCGTCGTCGATGCAACCGATGAAGTCGACTGGAACGAGCTTGCGACCCTGGTGGAGCAGTTGGAAAAAGGCATGCTGCCCATTGGTGCCCGTCTGGCCCCAAACGATAGGTCCTGTGCTTGCGGTCACGGGGGAACCATCTCGGGTGACTGACTTGCCATTACTCTCCATGTCCAGTTGCTGCAGAAACGCAGGCAGGAGCGTGAGGCGTTCGCAATACGGAATGACCGCCTGCGTCTCTGCGTTCAGAAAGTTGTTGTACCAGAGGCCGACGAGCGCAAGGGTGACCGGCAGGTTGGTGGCGAAGGGTGCCGTTGCGAAGTGATCATCCATTTCGCGCGCGCCCGCCAGCAGTTCATCGAACCCGTCGCCCCCAACGCAGAGGGCGATTGAAAGACCGATGCTTGACCACAACGAGTAGCGTCCGCCCACCCAGTCCCAGAACCGAAAGATCTGCGTGTCGGGGACGCCGAAGTTGCCGGCACGGGATGGATCTGCTGTGACCGCGATGAGATGAGCGCTGCGCTCTGGTGCGACAATGCCGCCACCTGCGAGCCAGGCGAGGGCCGCCCTCGCGTTCATCATGGTTTCCTGGGTCGTGAAGGTCTTGCTGGACACGATGAGCAGGGTCGTCTCCGGCGACAGTCCGTTCAACGCGGTTGAGGTAGCCGCGCCATCGACGTTGGAGATGAAGTGAAAGCGCAGATTCGGCTGGCGGTATTGCTCAAGGGCGAGGCAAACCATCTTGGGGCCGAGGTCCGATCCGCCGATGCCGATGTTGACGATGTCGGTCATGGCTTTGCCGGTCTGACCGCGATGGGTTCCATCCCGGACCGACGCTGCAAATGCCCGCACCCGTGCGAGTTCGTTGCGTATGTCGTCGGCAAATGCAGGTGCTTTGGCCGGGTCGCGCAACGCGACGTGCCAAGCGGGGCGTCCCTCGCTCGTGTTGATCTCGTCCCCGCGATACATCGCCTCGATCCGCTGTGTCAGCGGTCCGGCTTCTGCCAGCGCGAGGAGCGCGCGGTGCACCTCCCGTCCCATCAGATTCTTCGACGCATCGAGATGGATGCCGGCAACGCTTATGCAGAATCGTTCCAGACGATCTTCCTCGATGGCGAAGTAGTTCGACATTGGCGTACTGCGGCCGGCCGCCGCAGCTGCATCGAGGGCTCGCCATTCTTCCGACTGAGTAATATCGTTAGTAATGTCATTCATGTCATGACTTCTCGGCGACGGTTTGCAGCAGCCAGGCGACGCAGCCCGTCACCCGTTTTGCCGTCGGTAGATCCAGAAACTCGTTGGGGCCGTGCGCATTGGAGTGGGGCCCCAGCACCCCGGTAATCACGAATTGTGCCGACGGATAACGGTCCGCCAGAAAACCCATGAACGGGATGCTGCCACCGCAGCCCATTGAAACCGCGGGCTTGCCGAAGAACGCGGTGGACGCGTCGGTCAAGGCAACATCAAGCCAGGGCTTTGTCACCGGCGCATGCCAGCCGTTTGCGCCCTGTGGACTGTCGAAACTGACGGCCGCGCCCTCAGGCGGGTCCCTTGTTAAAAGGTCATTGACGGTGCGTTGAGCCGCTGCGGCGTCAATGGTCGGTGGGATGCGCAGGGACACTTTCACGGCAGTGGCAGGTCGCAGAACATTACCGGCATCGGCGACCGCGGGCAGACCGTCCGCACCCGTGATCTCGAGCGATCCCCGCCACGAGTTATTGAGTACAAGATCGGTCGCACTCTCAGCCATCGGCCGGGTATGTCCCGCGAATGGATACATGTGACTGAAGCCGTCCCCCAACACCTCGCCTGCGTAGGCGGCTTCGTGCTCGCGGGAGGCGGGGATGGTGATGGTGAGGGAAGGCACGATCAGGTTGCCGGTCGCCTCGTCCTCGAGTCGTGATAGCAATTGCCGGAGGATGCGAAAA
>CAVOBC010000063.1:0-16985 GCA_963693635.1 Gammaproteobacteria bacterium
TGATCGCGGACGACGCCCAGAGCGAGAACTGACTCCCGAGCCGACATCCACCCGCAAACATCTACCGACAAGATCCACCAACAACATCCACCGACAACAGCCACCTACCACAGCCACCTACAACATCTACCGACAAGCGTCGTAACGCTTGAACGATAAGCCGCCCAAGAGATAGTCTTTATACGTCGCGCTACGCCTCCGGCAGTGCGCCCTGACCCAACTGTGACGATCGGGAAGCCATGTTTCCAGGCCGCTTCACGCTCTGCCTCAACGCCCGAAACCTGCCCGCGATGCGTCGCTTCTACGAGGCGCTGGGCATGGTCGTGCACATCGATGAGCCGACATCGGTTGTGCTGCACAACGGCGACGCCGGCCTCGCGCTGATGACGATTCTCGATGAACCCTGCCTCAATTTCAGGGGCGCCGACCCCGCCAATGTGCAGGAAGCGATGACCGGCAAGGGCCTCGCGCTTGCAGGGACACCCGCGCGCTACGAGAAGGCCCAATACCGTACGAAGACCGGCGGCAACAACTGGTCCACGACCGATCCCGACGGCAACAACGTGTTCTTCGACACCAACGACGGCGAAGTTGGCACCGAGGGTGCCGCGCTTGCTCTTCAGCAAGTACTGGATGCGACCTCGAAGCAGCTAAGCAATGTTGCCGCGCCCGGCCCGGATCGCGACGCGTTCGCGCGCGTGGTGGACAAATTCATGCCGACCGCGCTGCGCAAGACCACCCGTTACGGACTTCTGTCGCCGCCATCGACGAAACCCGGCGCGTTCGCCGGTAGCTTCACGCTCTGCCTGAAGACAAGCGACACCGCCCGCGCCCGCGAGTTCTATGAAGCCATGGGACTCGCCGTCACTGGCAACAACGATGAGAACTGGGTCCAGATGGGCAACGGCGACTGTCAACTTGCGCTGATGAGTTTCCTTGAGGAGAACTGGCTCAACTTCCGCGGCGTTGACCCATCGCGCATCCAGCGCCAGTTGAGCGATGCGGGTCTGACACCGGAGGGAGATCCGGCGCGATACACCGAGGAAGAATTCGGCGTCCCTGGTGCGCACTGGCAAACAAAGGACCCGGACGGCAACGTCGTCTATTTCGACACGAGCGACCCGGAACTGATCGTCGACGGCGCACCGCCTGCGGTGCGTGCCGTGCTCGAACGCGCACTGCGGCAATTGTCAGACATCAGGGCCGATGACGCCTGCATCGATGCGATTCGTGTGGATGTCCTCAGTCGCTTTAGCGAGTAGCGGATTGTCCGCGACGGTACGCCAGCGAGCTTGGGACCGAGCTGACCCAGAAGTGTGCAGGGAGCACTGCTGGCACCCTGCAGTCAGGGAGATTAGCGAGTTCCTCTCCCAGAACTACCTTCTGGGGCGGGCACTGGCGTGCGGTGTAGGGACGCACCGCCATTTTCTGCAGGCCTCTTTTCTCCAGGAGGTGCGAGGTTTGCTTGCAAACCGACGCCCAAGAATTGTCAGGATGACAATTTGGGACAAGAATTAATGCGTCGATAGCGCCATCGCTTTTTTGTGCGACCCGGTTCAATGCGCAACCGTTGTCGCCGGCCCCTAATATTCGTTAGTCTGCATCTACGACGCTACGCACCCTTACAAGCGCGGCGCACCCATCATCCGGCAGGAGCCCCCATGTCCGCATTGTCTGAATTCCGCAGCGACACCCGTGCCTGGCTCGGCGAGAATTGCCCGGCGTCCATCCGCTCGCCGGCTGTTGAAGATGAAATGGTCTCCGGGGGCAGCAAACACCGGTCGCCAAATCCCGATTCGTATGTGTGGCTTGACCGCATGCACGAAAAGGGCTGGACCGTTCCGAACTGGCCGAAAGAATACGGCGGCGCGGATCTCACGATGGACGAGTACGTGGTCCTGCTCGAAGAGTTGGCCGCCATCAACGCCCGCACGCCGTTGACTGGCATGGGCGTGATGATGATTGGCCCGACACTGCTGGAGTACGGCACCGACGACCAGAAGGCGCGTCACCTGCCGAAGATCGCGTCGGGCGAGATCCGCTGGTGCCAGGGATACAGTGAGCCCGGCTCGGGCTCTGACCTCGCGAGTTTGCAAACCCGCGCCGTCGATGAGGGCGATCACTTTGTCATCAACGGCCAGAAAATCTGGACCTCAGGCGCTAACTTCGCCGACTGGATTTTCTGCCTCACCCGGACCGAACCCCAGGCCCCGAAGCACGAAGGCATCAGCTTTTTGCTCTTTACCATGGACCAGCCCGGGGTCGAGACCCGCCCTATCCGCTTGATCAGCGGATCCTCACCCTTCTGCGAGACGTTCTTCGATGACGCGATCGCGAAGAAAGAGGACCTCATCTTTGAGAAGAATCGCGGCTGGACCGTCGCCAAACGATTGCTGCAGCACGAGCGCTCCGGCATCCACTCGCTCGCCGAGGCGGCGACTGCGAAGGTCCGGACCATCAAAGGCATGAGCCTGCCGCAGGCGGCCGTTCACTATGTGGGTGTCAACGACGGCAAAATCGCCGACCCGGACTTGCGCGACAGCGTCCTCAACCAACAGATGAATTCACGCGCGTTCAACCTGACACAAAGCCGCACGGTGCAGGAGTCGGAGGGCGGCACACCCGGTGCCGCGACCTCAATCTTCAAGTTCTACGGCGCGGACCTGCGCAAAGACCAGCTTGAACTCCAACTCAAGGTGCGCGGCAGTCAATCCCTCGGTTGGGAAGGCGATGCATTCTCCGATGAAGAGCAGGAACTGACTCGAAACTGGTTAGGCTCCAAAGCAGGTTCCATCGCCGGCGGCAGCAACGAGGTGCAGCTCAACATCGTCGCGAAACGGGTGCTGGGCTTGCCCGACTAAACGTCGATCACGGCGACAGTAAATTGTCGCAGGCGTCGGGTCCGCACGCCCCCATCTGTGAGCATGTGAAGCGCAGAGTCAGTGACACAATGATGTCGTTCCAGCCGCCGAAGATGACGTCACGACCAACCCACTCACGTCATCCGCCACCGGAACAGGTGAGCACCTCGCCTGTGACGTAGTCCGACTCGGGAATGCAGAAGAGATAAATGGCGCCTGCGCCGTCGGCAGGTTCGCCGCTCCGACCCAGAGATGCCCGCTGCGCGGCCTGATCTGCCTGGGAACGCGTGAGGCCCACGCGATATTCGCCGTCACCGACGCGGATCCGTGGCGGCTCATCGTCGTACGGCTGGGTCAGACGTGTCTGGATGTGGCCAAACGCGACACAGTTAACGGTGACGTTGTATCGCCCCCACTCCTGAGCCAACGTCTTGGTGACCCCGATGACCGCCGCCTTGCCGGCAGAATACGCAATCTGCGTGGCGGCGCCCCGCGTTCCCGACACCGATGAGATGTTCACGACTTTCCGGCAGGGCACCATCCCTGCGGCCTGCTCGGCTTTCACGACGGGCCGCAACCACGCAAACCATGCCTGCAAAACGCGGAAGGGCGCAGTCGCGTGAATATCGAGCATCGCCTGCCATTGCGCATCCGAGTGGTTATGCATTGCGCCATTCCAGATGTATCCGGCGTTATTCACGATGATATCGATACCACCGTATGCAGCCACGACCGACGTGACCAACGCCGCAGGAAATGAAGGGTCCGTCAGGTCACCTGCAAGTGGCGAGGCCTGCCCATCCGCCGCGTGAATGGCCGCAGCAGTCGCCTCCAGTTCCTGCTCATCCAGATCGGTGATCGCGACGCGTGCACCATCGGCGGCGAGCATGCGTGCCGTCGCTTCCCCAATGCCTCGCCCAGCGCCCGTTACCAATGCGACCTTCCCGTCGAGCTTACCCATTCTCGCCTCCTAAACTGGTACTTTGCCGTCGGCCGCCTGACACGTTGCGTGCCGGTGAACGCGCTCTCGTCCTGTCGGCAGACGCACCAGATCACGCACAATGTGATATCAGCGATTGCGCCGACAGCCACGCGCAGCCGTCCTGCTCACGTTCCGAGCCGTATCATCGCATATTGTCCGAGGGGCCCGCGGCTGACAAACTAGCCAGTTCCTTCGCCGACGACACGCCGGAAGGCCTGTCCAGGGGTACCTTTCCACGCCGGGTTGATCAAAGGCTTATTCGTATGACACACACCGAAGCACCTCCCGCGCCTCGCATCGGCGATACAGTCCGCGTTTTCTGGCAGCCTGGCTGAACCAGTTGTCTCCGTTTGAAGGAGTACCTGACGACCCGTGAGGTCGCATTCGACTCAATTAACGTAGCCGCGGACGCCGACGGCCGCGAGGCTCTCCGCCAACTCGGCTTCCGTTCGGTCCCGGTGCTCGCCCGCGGGGATGTTGGCATCTACGCGCAGGACCTCGCCGATATCAATCGGCTGCTGGACCTGGACGGCGATGTATCACCAACACTGTCGCCGACCGAGTTAATCGAACGTTATTGCCGTGTTCTGGACAAGGCGCTCGGCCTCGCGCTTGCGATCCCCGCAGAGCGTCTGGACGACACCCTTCCGGGCCGCGATCGACGCTACCTTTCGCTTGTTAACCATCTGTTTGCGATTGCCGAGGGATTTGCCACGCTTGCCGAGGGGGCGAACGCAGGGGTGACGTTCACCGACGAACTTGCCCGCGCGGAGCCAGACCCGCAGCGACCCCTCGCCAACTTTCCGGCACTCTGTGCAAACACCACTTCGCGGCTACGCGCATGGCTCGCGACCAACCCCGACGCAGGAACATCGGTGACGACTTATTACGGCAACAAGAGCCTGCACAATGTCCTTGAGCGCTGCACCTGGCATTCAACGCAGCACACGCGGCAACTCATGATGGTGTTATCGATACTTGGCATCGAGCCGGCGAATCCGTTGGATGATGCCGACCTGGCGGGCCTGCCCTTGCCTGCGGACGTGTGGGACTGACTTTCTTTTATTCCAGGAATTGTCATCCTGACAATTCCTGGAAGCCGGTTTGCTAGCACCGCGTGCGGGAACTACCTGCACCTAACATAACCCTACCTAGCCTAATGAACAGGACGGTCCCCCTTCACCGTCACGCGGATACCGGAACGGGACTCCGGGAAATAGTCCCAAACCGCTATGTGCTGCGTGCAGCGGTTGTCCCACATCGCGATGGAGTTGGCCTGCCACTGGAAGCGACAGTGGAACGCCGGACTCTTCACGTGCTCAAACAGCAAACTCAGCAATGTCTGGCTCTCAGCCTGAGTAACTCCGAGTATGCGGCGAGTGAACCCGGTGTTCACAAAGAGCGCTTTGCGGCCCGTCACCGGGTGCGTTCGGATCACGGGGTGCGTCGCCTGCGGATTCTCCCGCTGCGGCTTGTGATCGCCGTAGGCGCCGCTGTAGTTCGAGACGTGTTCTGCCGAGAGGCCGTCCAGCATTTCACGTATTGGTGCCGACAACGCGTCGTACGCTGCATACATATTCGCAAACAGCGTGTCGCCGCCCTGACTCGGCACCCGATGCAGATGCAGGATGCTGCCGAGCGGGGGTTCCTCGTCTGCAGAAACATCAGAATGCCAGCCCGAGCCATTGTTGCGATGGCTGTCTTTGTCGGTGTGAATCTGCATCAATTCCGGATTGTCCCCCACATAAGGCGCGGCCGGATGGATGTGCAATTCTCCGAAGCGTCGACCAAATGTCAGATGTTGTTCCGGCGTCAGGGTCTGCCCGCGAAAGAAAACGACGAGGTGCTGCATCCACGCCTCATGAATCTCCGCAAAACGCGAGTCGGACATCGGCTCTGACAGATCGACGCCGTGGATGATGGCACCAATCGTCGGGCTCAGTGGCTCAATCTCGATCGTTGAATTAGACATGCTTACCCCTGCTTCCTGTTGTCGTCGGTTTCTTGCTGTCGGTTTTCTTATCGTCAGTTTCTTGCCGTCTATTTCTTGCCGTCGGTGTTCTCACAGCTTACACCTAACAGAGTCATCGACCCGTCATGCCTCGCCGATCGCCTTCAACATCCGCTTCAGCGCGAAGTGGCGATAGCTCTCAAGCGCGAGTTCCCCCACCTCATCCCAATCTTCTCTTGCTTCAAGGTCAAGGTTGATCCAGCCATTGTGGCCTGTATACGCCGGGACCGTGTAGCGTTTATCCAACGTCAGTCCGGCCTGCCGTTCTGCGCCGACCCACGCTTGAAGGTGCGTGCCGTTTCCATAGTTCGAGACCGTGCAGAAGGTCTTCTTGCCCGCTTTCCACGCGGGCGTGCCAAATTGTTGGCCTTCGACGGTCTCGGGCAATGCCAGGCAGATCTCACGAATCCGGACCAGTCGAGCCTGGTTGTCATCGGTGCAGAGCGGATCGATCTCTTCAATGGTCGGCACGTGATCCGGCGGTTCAATGAAGTCCGGGATCGACACCTGATGCAGCAACGAGTCCGGCACAACCTGGCGATACGCCGACAGCACCACGTGCGCGACCTCCGACCAGGGCATGCCCTGATTAAGGTGCAGTCCCACCCAGCCTCGCGGACCGACATACGGTGGCACGAAAAAGAACCGGGGCCGCGAGTCACAATACATGCCCTGCACTTCTCGACCGACATTAAGCCAGAGCGCTATTCGCTGGTCGCCGTGATGGTTCAGTACGTAGGTCGCGAAGGTCTTCTTGTGCACGCGGAAATCAGGCGATCCCCGGGAGGGGACCTCTTCGGCCTCCGGGAACATAAGACAAACGCTTTTGACAAGCTCGTGAAAGTCAGTCATTGAATAGCCCCTCTTTGCCGAACGTCTTGCGGCAATCAGAGGATTCCAAGTCGATTACCCGCGGTCCGTCATCTGCGTCCGTTAGTCGGGCAAAGCACTGGCGGCTTTTTCTCGCGCGAGATTTCGCTTCTCAAGCCGGGCACGAATGCGCTGATGCCGCTCGCTCGTCACTGGATAGTTCCAGATGAGTGCAGCGGCGACGATTGAAAACACGCTGGGAGCAAGCAGGTAGAGCGCAGACAGCGTGAACAGCGCCGGTTCCGCGTTATCAATCGTCGCGCTGAAGCCCGACAATTCGAGCACAGAGAGCGCGACGAATGCCGCGAGGGCCACCGAGAACTTGTCGGCGATACCCCACAACGCAAAGAAAAGTCCCGCCCGTTTTTTGCCGCTGCGCAGGGTGTCGATGTCGATCACGTCCGCTTTCATGGAAAGCGGCAGTACCGTACCTGCCGCGACCGACAGCCCGGCAAAGGTTGCGAGGATCGTAAAGAGCACGATGTCGCCCTCGCCGAGGGGCATCGCGCAGGCAAGCGGCACGTTGTAGACAAACATCGAATAGAGCCATGCCTTGTGCTTGCCGATGCGATCCGCAATCTTGACCCAAATGGGGATGCCGACGATCCCGGCAAGGAAATAGCCGCCGAGCACGAGTACAGACGCATCCGGCGCACCGATCACGTGGGTCGTGTACAGCACAAAAAGGATCGCGACAAACTGCCTTCCCATGCCTTGAATAGCGAACGCGATCAACAAGCGCTTGAACGGTCCGTTCGACCAGATCACGCGGAAACCCTTGCGGATATCGACTGGCGGCCCGACATTTTTGGCGACGTCAGGAACGAAGAGACACGGCACGACGACACAAATCGGAAAGACGATCATCACCGTCCATGCCAGCACGAGCGTTATGTTGGCGTAGCCGGTGATGCCGACGACGAGCGCAACCGCGGGAACGATGACCGATATGACGGTACCGGCGAGTTGCCACGCTTCCCGGTACGCGGTGACCCGAGAGCGTTCTGCGTACTCATCGGAGAGTTCGGCGCCCCATGCCCCAAATGGCAATGTGACCATTGTCCACCCGGTATAGAAGACGACAATCCAGAGGCCGAAGTACCAGAGGCTGGCACCCTCAGGCGGCACAAAGAGCTGAAAAACGCCAACCATGGTTAGCGGCGTGCCGAGGAGGAGCCACGGCTTGCGGCGTCCAATGGGCGATTGCCAACGGTCACTGATGTAGCCGATCAACGGATCAGAAACGCCATCCCATAGACGCGACAGCATGATGACCGCGCCGATGGCGGTCAGGCTGAGGCCGATCTTTTCGGACGAATAGAGCGGTGCGAGATAGACCGCAACCGGCACTGCCGCGACCGCAATCGGTAGCCCTGGCATGCCGTAGGTCGCCATGACCCGCGTCGAAATCGGTTCGTTAGGCATGGCCTGACCCGTAAGAGTTGAGGGAGGGAACAGCGTGGGCGCGACCAAGTTAACGGATTGGTGCAGGAAAAGCGCGGGTTTCCCCGCGCGGCGAACCCCTACAGCCGTGGTTGCAGCCGTGCCCGCTCCTGCACTCGCCGGGTTTGCCGCTGCCCGCTCGTCATCCGAACTCAGCCAGTTTCGCCTTCATGACGCTGAGCGCACGTTTGTTGGCATTCCGGATCGTGTCCATGGCCGGTTCTTCAACGCTGATGTCACCCAACTCAGCGAGCACCACATGGACATCATCGTGACCGGGCACCTGACTCATCTCATCGAGCCATCGCCGTATGTTCGGGTAGGGCGCGAAGTCGAAGACATTGGTGAAGTGCGGCTGCAATTGGCCAATCTCAACGTAGGCCGCGATGTCTGCGATGGTCACGGTGTCGCCCGCAAGAAAACGCGATTCGGCTAACCACCCGGTCTCAAGCGTCTTCAGTGCGTTCGCGAGCGTTGACTGGGCGGACTGCCTGGTCACCTCGTGAATATTGAGGTCCTTGCGGATCTTCGGCGCTACGAGACCGGTCGACGCGTCCCTCACGTTGCGGTGGTGAAAGTGCAGGTACCAGTCAACCTTGCCCCGCAACTTCGGCTCTGTGGGGTACATGTCCTCCCAGCCGTGCTTGTTGCAGAGATAGCAGAGAATGGCATGCCCTTCGGCCAGCACGTAGCCGGTATCCGGTTCTTCGATGGTGGGAATCGTGCCCGCCGGATTCTTCGCGAGATACGCCGGATTCCGGCTGCCGTTGTCTCCCGATGACCCGGGATTGATCAACACCATCTCGAACGGCTGCCGTTGCTGAAACAGCAGCCACATTACCGCGCGTACAGGCTGCGAGAATGGGACGCCATAGAGGATGAGGGGGTCGGTCGCGGCCACGGGTCGCTCCTTGATGATTGTGCGGCCCAGCATCATATCCATCCCGGCGGCAACGCGCTTGGCGCGCGCTCCAGTGCGAAAAAGCCATTTCCGTCGAAGAGGGCTCCCACCGCAGGTGAAGCGGGCAAATTTTGTCGCCAGACCGCCCCGCCTGCGCCGACCGCGACGGGTGTGGCCTGCAGGCCGCCGATAGTGCGATTGAAGGCGACGCGACCTCACATTTGCGGTGGACCAAGTGCTTTCTGCGATGAAGTGAAGCCAAACGCAGATCGTGCTGGCTAAGATACCGCAGGTCTCTCCTTTCAAAATCACCCAGGATCGCGGACATCGTTTCTGGCCGCTACAAACGGTGGGCTGGGCCGGCTGGGTGACTCTCTTTTCCCTGCGCGACGCCTACTGGGGCCACGCCTTCAAGAATCTGCTTCTGCTCTCTGCCGACGCGATCGTTGGCCTGACCCTAACCACGCTCCTGCGCAATCTTTACCGCGCTGTGTGGGAGCGCGACGTGCGCGTCCGGGTGGTGACGGTCCTCGTTGCCTCCTACGGCGCGGCAGCAATCTGGCAGCCGGTGAAGAAGCTTCTGCAGTTCGACTACACGGACAACTTCTCGGAAGTCGCTGAGTATGGCTTGGGTGCCTACTTCAACGGCATCATCGGCTACTCCTATTTTCTGATGTTGCTCTGGAGCTACGCCTACTTTGGCCTCAAGTTCTACGAGCTGTTGCAGGAGGAACGCCAACGCAGTATCCGTGCGGAGTCCCCGGCCCATGAGTCACAACTGCGCATGCTGCGCTATCAACTCAATCCACACTTTCTGTTCAACACGCTGAACGCCATCTCGACGCTCATTGTCGTCGGTGACAACGGCCCGGCAAACTCGATGGTGAGCAAGCTGTCGAGCTTTCTGCGCGACTCACTCGACAAGGATCCCATGCAAAAGGTCGACCTCACCAACGAGATCGAATCCATGCAGCTCTATCTCGACATCGAGGAGGTACGTTTCGACGAGCGGCTAACGGTCGATATCGACATCGGCGAGGGGTCCGCGAGCGCACTCGTACGCAGCTTGATTCTAGCGCCGCTGGTCGAGAATTCGATCAAGTATGCAATCGCGCGTATGGAAGGCGGCAGCACCATAAGAATCGCGTCGTCCATCGAAGACCGCATGCTGTGCCTCAAAGTCTCGGACGACGGCCCGGCATGTCCTTCGACGCGAGAGGCAATCCCGTGGTCGCCGGCGTCGGCCTGCGCAACACGTGGGAACGTCTGCGCGATATGTACGGGGCGACCCGACCTTGTGGGCTGAATTTACCCGGACGTGTCCAGTCTATGCAGTTCCCCCCCGGGCAACCGGGAGCACCGACCAGTGCTCCCACCAAACACCGGTCGCAATCACCGCGATATTTCATCGCATAATTCGAAGCGCCATTTCAAGGCGGGACGCTTACCCTCATGGACTCCTCAGGCAACTTGGACCTCCAAAAACGTCGATATGTTTTACAGCACATCAATTGAACGCCGCTTAAGCCCTTAATTTCATTGACGCCAATAAACTGGCACGACATTTGCTCACTTCCACATTGACATTCAAATGAACTATCGAGAAGAAACGCAATGAAACTCAATAATATGCTTCGATGTTTAGCATTCGCTGCATTGGCATTTGATAGCCAGACCAGTTTTGCCTCACTCATCAGCAACGGCGGTTTCGAGTCCGGCCTCACCGGATGGACCTGTACTACCGGGGGCGATGGTGCCTGCGGAACCGGTGCCTTTGCAACGGGTGGTCCGAAAGAGGGTGCGAGTCACTTTTGGGGCTTTGACAACACGTCCTCCCCAGGCATGAACTCTCAAACATTTGGGACCACAATTGGGGCCTTGTACGAGGTCGGTTTCTGGGCTGGTAGTTACGCAGCAAGCCCCACGAACAACCTCTCCCTGGATGTTGGCGACCTGAGCGTTGGGTTTAGCTTCGCGGGCGCAGGATGGTTGCCTTACTACTCCGCAACCTTCGTCGCGACGTCTGCTTCGTCAATGCTCGAATACTCCTTCGACACAGATGATGGCACCGGCACGCTGTGGCTGGATGACGTCTCAGTGACCGTGGTTCCTGAGCCTGCAATCCTCGCGCTGCTGGGATTCGGCCTGATCAGGATGGCCGGGGCTCGACGCAAACGCACGTAGCCAAGGACTCGCGACAAGAGTCGCGACAAAAAAGGGCCGCTTTAAGCGGCCCTTTTTTTGCCCATTGAAAAACTAAGCCTCGATCGTCCGACATCCCCGGTCTGTCGCTCACGCGTGACCGGACTTCCCGTACCAACAAGAACGCTCATAATGCGGAGTCGACCGGTTCGCATGCGGATCGGAGAAAGCTATTATCAGAGCCGTCCGCGCCCGTCAGGTGACCGACCCAATCTGTCCCTTCGACAGGATTAACCTATCGACTACTGCTCGGCGCAACCACAGGAGAACGCCATGAGCGGAAAGTACTACGAAGCGCTGACTATCGGTGCCAAATTCGATCACGAGCCCGGGCGGACTGTCACTGAGACGGATAATCTGCTCTTTACGACCCTCACCCACAACACCCAGCCGTTGCACCTCGATGCCGAGTTTGCCAAAGGCACCCAGCACGGCCAGATTCTGGTCAACAGTCTCTTCACCATCAGTCTTTGCGTCGGTCTCTCTGTCAGCGACACCACGCTCGGCACCACGATCGGCAACCTCGGCTTCGACAGCACCGAGTTCCCGAATCCCGTTTTTCTTGGCGACACGATTCGAGTCAGCACCGAAGTGATCGATCGCCGCGAGAGCAAGACCAAGCTCGATCGCGGCATCGTCACGTTCAGGCACACGGGGACCAACCAGCGCGGTGACATCGTCTGCACATGTGTGCGTCGCGGTATGATGATGCGCGACCCTGATCTCGCCAATTGACTGTCCGGTCACGCCCACTTTAGAGGCGAGGCCCGCCACTCCGCGAACCCCAACATCTCGCCCGACCGATCAGCAGCCACGAATAATCAACTCGAAAACCCGGTAATCCCATGACCTACGAATGCTTCGACGTCCAGATCGCGGACAATATCGCGCACATCCGTCTCAACCGCCCGGACAAGCGCAACGCCATGAATCCCTCGTTCTGGCGCGAACTGCCAGCCATCATCAAGGACATCGACTACAACGCACAGGCCCGTGTGATCGTGCTGTCATCGGTCGGTCCCCACTTCTCTTCCGGTCTGGACGTGTCCTCGTTCGGCGGCGGCGGTGACGGTTCCGTCAAGGACCCGTCGACGAGCCGGGTACAGGCAGGACCGCGCTTTTATGACAATGTTCTGCACATGCAGGATTCGTTCAGCTGCATTGAGAGTTGCCGGCTACCGGTTCTCGCCGCCATTCAGGGCGGCTGCATCGGCGGCGGCGTTGATCTCGTGACGGCCTGCGACATTCGCTACGCGAGCGAGGACGCGTTCGTCACAATCATGGAAACCAACATTGGCATGACCGCGGATGTCGGCACGTTTCCCCGCCTCGTCAAGCTGATCCCGGAAGGCTACGTCCGTGAGATGGCATACACAGGCCGCCGCGTCAGCGCGCGGGAAGCGCACCAGATGGGCCTCGTTAATCAGGTATTCGCGGATCACGATGCACTTCTCGACGGTGTCATGGCGATCGCGAGAGAGATTGCAGCAAAGGCCCCGCTCGCGGTGTACGGCAGCAAGCGCATGATCAACTACGCGCGCGATCACACCACGGCCGACGGACTCGATTACATCGCCATCTGGAACGCAAGCAACCTGCATGTTTCTGAAATCCAGGAAGCGATGACAGCAAACAAAGAGCAGCGCCCAGGCAACTTCGCCGACCTGCCGCCTTCGCGCAAGGCCGAGTAGACGTTTTGGCCAACGCTTCCGCGAACGATTCAACAAGCGCTTCGCCCCTTCAAGTCGGCATCGTCGGCATGGGTACGATGGGGCACAACCTTGCCCTCAATATGATCGACTCGGGGCACGAAGTCATCGCGCTCGAGGTCAGCCGTCAACTGCGAGCCGGCATCGATGACGTTACGGTCCACGGCACATTCAGCGACTTCCTCGCTGCGCTGACCGGGTCGCCGCGCGTTGTGTGGCTGATGGTAACCGCTGGTGCGGCTGTCGATGAGGTCATCAAACAAGTCCTGCCCATGCTTGCAGCCGGCGACATCATCGTTGACGGCGGCAACTCAAACTATCGGGATTCAGTGCGCCGCGCGGCAACCTGCAATGAACATCTCGTACGATTTCTTGGCATCGGGGTTTCTGGCGGCGCCGACGGTGCCCGCCACGGCGCTTGCATCATGGCAGGCGGGGACGCCGAAGCTTTTGCGACCATTGCCGCACTCCTGAACGATGCCGCCGCCGTCACCAACGACGGTCCGTGCGCCGCGATGATCGCCAACGACGCCGGCGCAGGGCACTTTGTCAAAATGGTTCACAACGGCATCGAGTACGCCGACATGCAATTGATCGCAGAATGCTACGACTATCTGCATCGAGCCCTCGGCCTTACCCCGGACGCAGCAGCGGGGGTATTCGGCGGCTGGCGCTCAGGCCCGCTCAGCTCGTTCCTGCTTGATATTACGGAGACCGTACTGCTGGCAACGGATCAGGCATCCGGCAATCCTCTCGTCGACGTCATCGAGGACCTTGCAGGGCAAAAAGGTACCGGCATTCTGACCTCGATGACCGCGATGGACCTTCGCGTTCCAGTCCCCACCATCAACGCCGCGGTCGAAGCCCGCTTTCTCACCGCTAACAAGCCAATCCGCGCTGCTGCATCACCATTGCCGGCCATGAGTCTGCCACTCGAGTCGGCTGCCGCGACGACACTTGGGGAGATCGAGAGCGCACTGATCATCGGCAAGCAATGTGCCTACTCGCAGGGCTTCGCCCTTCTCCGCACGGGCGCTCTGGAGTACGGCTGGCGCGTTGATCTCGCTGAGGTCGCGCGAATCTGGCAAGGCGGCTGCATCATACGGGCCGACATGCTGCGCGAGATTCGCGACGTGTTCCTTCGCGAGCCTGACTGTATGAACCTGCTCCAACAGGGCCACCTGGACGCACGCGAGCACGTTGCCGGGCTTCGCGCCTTTGTCAGCAGCGCGTGCGCAGCGGGCATTGCCGTTCCCGCGCACGCATCTGCGCTCGCGTACGCCGATGCACTCTTCTCGGCCCGCCTGCCGGCCAACCTCATCCAGGGCCAGCGAGACTTCTTCGGTGCGCACGGCTTCGAGCGCACGGATACGAGCGGCGATGGGCACCATCACGACTGGGGACGTACTTGATCGTGCTCGTGATGGGGGTCTCGGGCTGCGGCAAGTCAACCCTCGGCGCCGCTATAGCAGATCGACTGGACTGCCGATTCCTGGAGGGCGACGAGTTTCATCCACCGGCGAACGTCGAGAAGATGCGACGTGGCGACGCGCTGACCGACGGCGACCGACAACCCTGGCTGCAAGCGTTACACGATTCGATGTTTGCCGATGAACGCGCACAAAAACACGTCGTCGTCGCATGCTCGGCGCTGAAGCGAACCTATCGATCGATTCTTTTTGACGGCATCAGGGCACCCCGCCTGATTCACCTGGTTGGCGAGATCGACACGATCGCAGGCCGCATGGAACGCCCGGGCCACTTCATGCCACCCAGCCTGCTTGCCAGCCAGATTGCGACGCTTGAGGTGCCGGGGCATGATGAGCCGCATCTGCAGATCGATATCACCCGGCCGGCCGCCGCGTGTGTCACGGATGCGCTCGACTACCTCTTTCTCGTCCAAAAATCGTCATCCTGACAATTTCTGGGAGTCGGTTTGCGGGCCCTCCAGGGAGGCTTGACCTGTCGCCTTTCAGTCGGCATTTCTGTCCCGGCGCGCTCCCGTCACATAGAGCCAGCCATCTGCTGATCGTCTGAACCGGCTGACCTCGTGCAAGCTCTGCGCCTTGCCGCCGATCCTGGAACGAGCAACAAACTCAACCTCACCGGCGTCCCCATTGACCGCGCCATCAACCTCCCCACCGACCTCCCCACCGACAGAGGAGCGCACGACCTTGAGACCAATCCAGCGCTGATCAGGGTTAATGCGGATGTTGGTCGGGCAGGTTGACGGACACCAGGTGCGTCGCAGGTGCGCAACATCACCCAATGCAAAGGCCGTGTAACGGGATCGCATAAGCGCATCCGGCACCAGGGCTGTGGACGGGTCGAGCAGGACGGGTTCACAGCAGAGGCCAAAGTCGAGCCCTGTCCCGCACGGACACAACGCCTCCGCCCCTAAGCCGTCCATTTCGACACCGATGCCAGATCGGCGGCGATTACCAGCCCGGTTTTCTGTGCCCTCATCCGGCCAGCAGTTGGTGGAAGTAAAAGCAGAGGCCATCCGGCGCGACGACGAAGCACACCTGAAACTTTTTGCCATCGCGCTCATCAATACGCCAGTTACCCGTCTTGACGCCGCCGGCCTCAAGTTCGGCGCGAGCGCGCTCGGCATCAGAAACCAGAATCGCAGCGCCGTCCTGACTGGCATCGCGGCCGTTGACGGCAAAACCGATCTGTACACCATCTCGCGCCATGATCACAGCAGGATGCGGCACCTGGCGTCGCTCGGTCTCGACGAGTCCAAAGCCATCGCCGTAATACTTCACCGCCGCATCGAGATCATCGACCGGCAGGGACAACACGTCGTCCTGATACGGAAAGGCAGCTTCAAAAAGGGGCGGTTGTTCGGTCACGGGATCACCTCTGGGTCAGCGCCGTCTACTCGTCGCCCCGACGAATATTGCCGGCAAGTGCCGCCTCATCATGCCAGTTCTCTCATCACCTCACAGCACGGTTCAACGTGGCCGACGCTACGCAGAGACCGGCGCGATGCGTCGCTGCGGGTCGTCGTCTTCGATAATGTGTGTGTTAGGGTGAGACCAACATCAACTCAGCGCCCTATAAAGGGAGGAGTCTTACATGGCAAAGAAGCCCAGTTATGTCGGCGTGCTTAACGCAATCGCTATTGGCGAGCGAGGTGGGCATGAATTGTTTCGTGCCTGGGCTGACAGCACGACGGATGAGGATCTGAAGCCGACGCTGAACATGGCGGCGGTCCGCGAAATGGAGCACAGCTACGCGTTCGAAAAGCGCTTGAACGAGCTCGGTTTCTCCCTCGTTGCCAGCCCCAACAAGGAAGTCAGGAAGCTGGTACGCGTCATGAAGTCGAAGGCGAGCGATGCTGACAAGTTCGCAGCGCTGGGCGTCGGACAGGCAAGGTCCGAGGGTGCGAGCGATCAACCCGACCGGTTGCTGCAGATCCTCTCAGATCCCAGCATCGATCCGCAGACCGGCGAACTAATGGGTCGCTTCATCTGCGAAGAGCGCGACACAGGTAAGAAACTCGCCAAGGCTTTTGCGGCGTTCCAGAAGAGACAACAAAAAGGCGGGGCCAAAGCCCAGCCAAAAACGCGAAAGAAAGCGGCCGCATGAGCCAGGCGGTCCTTGTCACCGGGTCATCCGGTGGCGTTGGCCGCACCGTTTGCAAGGAACTCGAACACGCCGGACACGCCGTCACCGGCTTTGATCTGTCGGATGTGGATGCTGCCGCGCCGACCATCGTCGGGGACATCCTGGACCGCGACGCAGTGCGCACCGCGCTCGCAGGCAAAGACGCCGTCATCCACCTCGCCGCGACACCCGACGAAGCCGACTTTATCGAGGAGCTGATTGAACCCAACGTGCGGGGCCTCTTTCACGTTGCCGACGGTGCGCGCATCCAAAACGTCCCGCGACTGGTGCTGACGAGCTCGGTGCAGGTCGTCTCGGGCCACTCGTTTGCCAAGACAATACGACTTGAAGACGGGCCGCGTGTTGTTAATCATTACGCACTGACCAAGCTGTG